>CALXNU010000010.1 GCA_944389835.1 uncultured Succinivibrionaceae bacterium | reverse complement strand
CATGGCAAGGTTATGCTCTACCAACTGAGCTATGCCCGCGTCCTCAAGAACGGTGCTCATTATATAGAACTTTAAAACGCTGTCAACAGGGCTTTTAAAAAAATTTAAAGCTTAAAAGCTAAAAAGGCTTAAATTTGGGCTTTGCTTTAAAAAATTTATAAAGAGTAGGTAAAAAGGGTGCGTAAAATTTGCACTCTTTTTGAGCAAATATAAGTTCCCTTTTGTGAAGATTGGCAAACATTGGTCTAAGCGCGTCAAGATCTGGTAAGATACCCGCACCATTTTAGTGGCACAAAGGCATTTTTTATTATGTACACAACTACTACGACTTTTATTGTCTATATTTTATTCATGCTGGTTATCGGTATTGTGGCCGCACGCATGACTAAGTCTTTAAATGATTATGTATTAGGTGGCAGAAGCTTAGGGCGAGTGGTAACTGGCCTTTCAGCTGGTGCTTCTGATATGTCAGGTTGGCTTTTAATGGGCTTGCCTGGAGCATTATTTTTATCAGGCATTTCTGAGGCCTGGATTGCAATTGGCCTTACCGTAGGTTCTTGGTGTAATTGGAAGTTTGTGGCTGCAAGATTAAGATCTTTTACTGCCAATGCCTCTGATGCTCTAACTTTACCTGATTACTTTGCGGCAAGATTTTGCGATAAATATCGTGTAACCGCGGTGGCTGCCGCCTTTATTATCTTAATTTTCTTTGTGGTCTATTGCGCCTCAGGCATGGTATCAGCGGCAAGACTTTTTGAGCAAACCTTTAGTATGGATTATAAAAATGCCTTATTAATTGGTGCGGCCTCAACTATTTTCTATGTCTTTATAGGTGGCTTTTTAGCTGTAAGCTGGACGGATTGCGTGCAAGCAACTTTAATGATTTTTGCTTTGCTTTTAACTCCAGTTATTATGATCATGGATTGTGGCGGTTTAGATGTTGCAAATCAACTTATAAGCGACTTTAATCCTGATATGGATAATTTCCTTGAAGGCATGACCCTAATTGGCTTTTTATCCTTAGTAGGTTGGGGTTTGGGCTATATGGGACAGCCTCACATTCTCGTGCGCTTTATGGCCGCAGGATCTGTGCGTGGCATGGGAGGTGCAAGACGCATTTCCATAACTTGGATGGTCCTATGTCTCTTAGGTGCAGTGTTGGTAGGTTACTATGGTGTAGCCTTTGCACAAAAGCACCCTGAGGTTAATGTAGCAAATCCAGAGCAGATCTTTGTTATCGTCACCCAAGTGCTCTTTAACCCTTGGATTGCAGGTATTTTATTATCAGCAATTCTAGCGGCGATTATGTCAACTCTTTCCTGTCAGTTACTTGTGGCCTCAACTACTTTAACTGCTGATTTTTATCGCAAACTTATAAGACCACATGCCTCACAAACTGAGCTTATTTGGTGTGGCAGAGCAACTCTCTTAATTGTGGCAGGTATTGCCTATATTATCGCCACCGATCCTAACTCTGGAATTTTAAGTTTGGTAAGTTATGCTTGGTCAGGCTTTGGTGCGGCCTTTGGTCCAACCATTTTAGTGTCCTTATTCTGGAAGCATATGAACCTAAACGGTGCCATTGCCGGTATGGTGGTAGGTGCGTTGACGGTAATTGTTTGGGAAAGTGGCAATTTCTTAAATCTTTACTCAATTGTGCCAGGCTTTGTTTTCTCTTTAATTGCGATCTTTGTAGTCTCTAAACTTACTTTGAAAAAAGACGATGCAAGTGTAGCGCTCTTTGCTAAACTAGAAAGACAATTTTGGGTCGAAGTTAAAGATAGATAGTTTATGGCAGAAAGAAAGCTACCTGATCATGTTTACAGTGCGCAATACTTAAAGCAAAGTGGGGTGCGCTTTGATTATAACATTGTGGACTCCACCGTTAAAAAAGGCCTAGGTCTAGGCTTTTATTTGGTGTTAGCGTTATTTGTATTTGTGACGGTAGCTTCAAGCTCACAAGACTTTTTTAAATCCTATAATGCTCTTGTCTATCAAAAGGTTTTAGAAGGCCTGTGCTTGGCTTATTTGATCTTAGTTTTAGGCAAGTATTTATATTTTCTAAATTTAAGAAAAAAATTAAGAAAAGATCCTAATCCCATCATCGTTGAGGCCTATGCGGTGGTGATCTTAGATGAGAAAAAGCAATTTTGGTGGAAGTTAATCCCCTTTATAGGCGAGAAAAGTGCCATTGTCTATCGCGAATGTGGCACGAATAAACCCAGGTTTTTCTTAGGTGCAAGTTATAATCGAATTTTGCCGCCCTTTATGCAAGATCAGTTAGCAAGAGTCTTTATTGATAGAAAAAATTTTAAGCTCTATTCAGTAGATGAAGTCTCAGCCTTGCAACCTCAAAGTGTGAAAGCCTCAAGAGTGCTTGGGATGATGAGTCGGGCTGCAAATAATATGCAAGGAAAAGAGGGTACAAGTGAGGTATAACCCTTGCTAAAGCAAGGGTCTTTAAGATTTGCTACTTCCAAGAGGTAAGCTTTAGATCTTCAATATCCGCATTAATAAGCTCAGCTGTGGCATCGACGCCAATTCTATGCTCACAGATTAAAAGCATTTCTTTATCATTAATGCTATCCCCGTAAGCATAAGAGTCTTTTAATAAAGAGAGATCCTGGCCTAACATCTTATAAATACGCGTGACTTTATGTTTTTGATAAGGCACTTCCTCAAGTAATTTATTTTCAAGAAAACCACTTTCATTAACCTTAATGGGAGCGGCAATTACATTGGGGATTTTTAGGGCATCGGCTAAACCTTTTACAATGTAATCTACTGTTGCTGAAACGATATAAATTTCATCGCCTCGCTCTTGATGGAATGAGAGAGCCTCAAAAGCACCTTTTTTTACTACTTTATAGAGTTTATTGGCAATAAAATCTGAAATGATCTCATCACGCTTAGGCTTATTAAATTGCAACATCGGCTTTACCGCATAGGCGATAAAATCGTCAATTTTTAAGGTCCCTTCATAATATAAGCGTTGGAATTCATCTAAAGGTTCAATAAAAGTATGATCGACAATACCTTTTTCTTGTAAGTAATTGAAAAAGAGCTCATTTGAATCAGCATCTATTAAGGTACCGTCCATATCAAAGAATGCATAAGCCATAATAAAACCTTATTTTTCAGGATAGTCATAGTCATCTGCGCCATCGCATAAGACTTGCGGATTAATAGGTACCGTACTTAAGCGAGGATCTGCTTTACCTAAAAGGATTTTAAGTAGACGGCGCATTTCTTCATTAGTCATCGCAAAGCGATAACGATAATTAATAAAATTCTCTCCAGTGGTAATCGTGACTTTATCAATGGAGACAAAACCTAGTTGTAATAAAAGCACGCCAAGTTCATCAGCATTAGGCGCTAAATGGACATGATCGTAAAACAAAGCATCTTGTCCATCTTTAGTAAGCCAGGATAGATCAGCATCATCGTTATTTTTAATGGCAGTTTTTAAAAAGGTAAAATCGCCATTTGCCATATAAGTTAGAAGATAACCTTCATTTTCAAAGCAGGCGGCAACCGAGGCGGGGCATAAAACGGGGATCTTCCGATCTGAAAAGACAAAATGCCCATAGCAATCATTAAGCGCCTTAAGCATTTCACTTACCGTAATTCCCTGACGTGGTGCAAAGCGTTTTAATTCTAAAGCAAAATGCTCTTTTACCTCTTCTAAGGTAAAGCCAAAGAGGGTATCGATTTGCGGGCGATAGGATAAATCTATAACTTGCGGGAGACCTTCGGCAATTTGTGAGGCTAATTCAAATTTAACGTGCCCGGTTAAAAGTACAAAACGCACCTTAGTGCCTGATTTTTTGATTGCATTTAGCATATCAAGATAGACAGCAATTGCTTCGTCTTGATCTGATGGCGGCAAAGTTGAAGCATTAATAAAAGGTACGTCGTAATTATCAATGAGCACTACCACACTTTTTTGATATTTAAGCCACAACTCATCAATAAGATCGGATAAAACTAACTTAGGATGGGTTCTTGCTTGCTTTAAATTCTTAAGGTGAT
Source organism: uncultured Succinivibrionaceae bacterium (assembly GCA_944389835.1). Lineage (GTDB taxonomy): Bacteria > Pseudomonadota > Gammaproteobacteria > Enterobacterales > Succinivibrionaceae > Avisuccinivibrio_A. The sequence continues at coordinate 37,036 of CALXNU010000010.1, read as the reverse complement.
GTTGCCACATTTGCCCTTGCAGAATTTTAATTAAGGCCTCTTCATATTCATAAGGGGTTTTAGCTTTAACTTTTTTTAAGGAGAGGCGAATGACAGGGCTTTTTTCAATTTGTAAGGTAGGATCATCTTTTTTCTCACCTTCAAGTTCATCACAGGTGAGCATTTTCTCCATAGCTTCAATTGCTAAAGTCAAGCCAAAACCGCGCGGGCGAATAATAAGGTTAATATTAGGTGCAAACAAACGCGGCATACTGTCAAGATATTTAATAAAATCTTGCAGATGATCGGCCTTTTGAAATTCTTCTTTAGAAAAGTGGGACGGTTCGTGAAAGTAAAGATTATTGTCCATAAAAGGCCCCTAGATGGGTGGAGCCTTGGCGACACATTTTCTGCACCTCAGTGCTAAAGCCTGGCTGCTACCTTCCGGTCCTGACCAATTAACTTTAGGCTGAGTGCGAAACAGCCGTCAAAGCCCCATAAAGCGTGACTATAATAACGAAACTTAGGGAATTTGGCAAGTTTTTTACAAAATCTAATAAATTAGATGTAAGATGAATTTGTTTTTAAGCAAATTGAGCACAAAAAAGTTAAGGAAGAGTCATTGTTAAGCTAAAAAACGCAATCTTTTATGATATGTTTGATATAACATTTTGATTTTTCAGTTAATTATATGTATTTTGGCTTTTATCAAGATAAAACACGCGTTAGAATGAGCGTATTTGCGGTCGTAAAAAATACGATTGCTTTTGCGCGTGTTTTACGCATGATTTTTGCTAAACCGTACCTGATTGATACGCTTAAGATTAAGTTTAAATATAACGCTATGATTTTAAATGTTATTTTTATAAAAATGCGCTATGCAAAAATGAGGTGGTGGGAGAGAATTACGATTGAAAATGAGTGTATTTGCGGTCGTAAAAAATACGATTGGTTTTATGAGCATTTTTATGTATATTTAATCATTGAGGATTGAGGTAATGGTTATGCGTGAAACAAAAAACATAGAGTTTAAAGAGTCTATTACGAATACTTTTTTAAAAACCGTTAGCGCTTTTGCAAATTATGAGGGCGGAGATATATATTTTGGGATTGAGGATAGTGGTAAGATCATAGGATTAGAAGATGTAAAGAGCTCGTGCTTGGATATTGAAATATTTGGAACCGGTATTTTGCGCATCAAGCATTTGTATGCTAATAGTTTTAATCAACCTAAATTTGAGGTATTTGATAATTCTATTACCATTGTGCTTCCAGTTTGGGAGGAGCATTTACACCTAACTGCAGATGAAAGAAAAGTATATAGTGTTTTAAGTAGAACTGTGCTTAAATCAATAAGTGAAATTGCGCCACACCTTGACTTCGGTAAAACCAAAACCACACAATTGTTAAATAGTATGGTTAAAAGAGGTATAGTGAAAACTGAAGGTCAAGGAAGAGGTACGAAGTATTTACTTAAAGGCATTAAAAGACAAGGTTCAGCTTAATTAAACAGAGGCTCGATATAAATTCTCTTAAAAAATATGCTAAAAAGCAGGGACAGATAGACTATAATCTTGGCAATTTTAGCTTAGGTTTTATTTCCCTTGTAGTTTATGGTCAAAAAAGCACATTTAAGAAATATTAACGGTATTGTTTTATTAGATAAGCCCACGGGGATCTCCTCAAATGGTGCTTTAATTAAGGTTAGAAACTTATTTAAAGCCCAAAAAGCAGGTCATACCGGATCTTTAGATCCTGAAGCCTCAGGGGTGTTACCTATCTGTTTGGGCGAGGCGACTAAATTTTCCTCATTTTTCCTTGAAGGCAATAAGCGCTATCTTGCAAGTGCGATTTTAGGTGTGAGAACCACCACTTGCGATAAAGAAGGTGAGATTGTAAGTCAATGTGAAGTAGGGGATGTAGCAAGTCGACTTGAGAGTGTGCTTGAGAGTTTTAAAGGCGATATTGTACAGGTGCCGCCTGTTTATTCGGCCATTAAAGTTCAAGGTAAGGCTTTATATAAATATGCAAGGGAAGGGGTAGAAGTTGAGATCCCCTCTCGTCGGGTGACTATTTTTGAATTAAATTTATTAGAGAAAACGCAAAATACTTTTAAAGTTGAAGTGTATTGCTCAAAGGGTACCTATATTCGCACTTTAATTGCAGATATTGGTGAGGCCTTAGGGGTAGGGGCTTATGTAAGTGATTTAAGACGCACTCAAGTTGAAGGATTACCTACGGATATTATAAGTCTCTCATTATTAGAGGAGGTTGCAGAGATTTGTCAAAAAGAGGGTAATTATCAAAAGTTAGATCATCTTTTATATCCTTTAGATTTGGCAGTAGCAAGGCTTCCTACTTTAAACTTACCTTTGAATATGGCAAGGGAGCTAAGCCACGGCATAAGACAAGATCTAGGGGATTTTAAGGTTAAAACCTCATTTGATAATTTAGTGCAAGTGCGCTTTGACGGGCGTTTTATGGGCGTGTGCACGGTTGAAAATAATCTTTTAATTCCAAAGCGCCTGTTAAATTTAGAGCACTTTTTTGACTAAATTAAAAAAAGCCTTAAGAAAACTTAAGGCTTTTTAAGTATAACTCTATCTTTTATTTAGTAATTTTAAAGGCTTGAGCTTTACTTTCACTCGTGCTTAAAACCTTTGAGTCGATGCTACTTTGTGCACTGCTTGAGGGCATGGCAAAGACACCTTCTTGAGTGGCACGTAAGACATAGTAATAGCTTAAGTGATCATTCCACACTAAAGTTATAAGCTGTCTATCATCGCTCACCTGAGGCTCAATTACATTTGGATGAGCATCAGGGAAGTTTGCTAAATCTGAAGCTTTAAGTGCACCTTCTAAACTAAAGCCTGCTGGCAGATAATCGGTAATTAAGATTTTCTCGCGTTGCGGGAGAGTGTGATCTAAATTAAGTTTCACGACTATCTTGTCGCCAACTTTAAGGTTAGTAGGGATAGCAAGCTTTTGTCCCTCAAAGGTAAAGTACTCTTTGGTAAAGTTAAGCTTTTCATTGGCGATAGCCTCTTCATTTACTAGATAGCCTAGAGCTTGAGTGCTTGCAAAAAGATTTTGCTTTTCATCATTTACCACTTCAACTGCACCTAATTTTGCAGGATAGGTGATAAGTTTATTGACCTCATTTTGCCCTAAAGAGAGCTCAAGTAAGCTTTGAGCTTTAGGTAGACTTAGATAGTTGCTATTGAAGGCGGCAAGTTTTAGTGCAAGTTCACTTAAGCTTGTTTCATCTTCAATTAAAGTAGCACTTTGCATTAAGGAGGTAAGCTCTAAACTTAGATCATTTAACGCACCTTCTTCAAAAGCACCTAAAAGCTGTTCAAGATCGCGTCTTTGATGATCATTTTGAGCTCTTTCAAGCTGAGCTTTAAGATCTTGATGTTCAGCAAAAGCTACCATGCCACGCTTTAGCGCCTCTAAGGCTCTATCTTTATCTCCTGTAAGATAAAAGATTTGTGAGAGAGCTGCATAAGCTTGGACATTTTTAATCTCTTCTTCATCAAAAAGATACTTTAAGCCTTGTACATCAATATTCTCTTTGGCCTTAAGTAAGATTAAATTGCTATAGGTTCTCTCAAAAGCTGAGCCATAGGGACTGTTTTGCTTTAAAGAGCTAAGAGTGGCTTTTATTAAATCTAAGCTTACATCAAAACCTCTTTCATAGGCTAATAGCAAGGAGTCTATGGCATATAAGCTTTCAGTGCGATTGTAATCTTGCCAAGAAGTGCCAAAGTTACCTTGAGATAAAGATAATAAACTTACATTATCAATATTCTCTTGAATAACTTTAGGATCTTCATTTTGCAAGAGAGATAAACGCAAGAGCGCTGCCTTATCCATAAGCGTATACACATAAGGTGTAGCACTTAGCTTTTTAATTGTCTCAAGGTTAAAGCCTGGAATGGTATTTAAAGAAGAGCTTAAAGCGATAACCTCACTTAAACCTTGTGTGACATCAACGCTTTCCTTTTGCCCAGGCTTTAAGAAATTTATGTGAGTTTGAAGCACTTGAGCCTGTCTTGGCATTACAGCAAGGTTGATTTCATCATGATCTTTAAAAGTCTCACTTTCAAAGTGTAAGCTAATCTTTCCAAGTCCGCTATCTTGAGCCTCAATCTTCAAAGGTATACTTAATTTTTGATTGTACTCTAAGGCTACATTTTGCTCTAAAGCACATTTTAAAGCCCCTTCACAGGAAACTTGCAAGAAGCCTTCTTGAAGATCTTCATTAGTTGCCGTAAGGTTAATTGAGCTTTCTAAAAGATCATCTTTGCGCAAGAAAGTCGGAAGATTTGGACTTATCACCACCGGCGCTTTAATTTGCAGATCATAGCTTTGATTATCAATGGCATTTTCTGAGGCGGCAATTAAATCTAAGCGCATTTGCCCATTAAATTTGGGAAGTTTTACTTTAAACACACCTTCGCCATTTTCAAGGGTAATTGGATCTAAACGCAGACTATAGGCATTAGTTGAAAGTGAGGCTAGAGACTGTAGGCTTTGAGCACGAGCTGCCGCCCCCATTTCATCATAAGTGGCACCATAACCTTGGCCTTTAGCGCTTAAAGGTGAGGTTAAACGTCCAAAACTGTCATAAATCTTAATGCCTAATTCTTTAGGATCATAAAGAGTGTCCAAAGCATTAGGTTGCTTGTAATTGCTTAAAGTTAAAATGCCCTCATCAACTAAAAAGCCTTCAACAGTAAGCTTATCGGTTTTTTGTTGACCACTTATCTTAATTGGGATCTCAATTTCTTGATTGCTCTCATAGGAGTTTGCAAGTAAAGCACTTATATTTAAATCTTTATTTTTAAGCTCAAAGCTTAAAGGGCAAACACCTAAAAGACGCTTTGCCCCAGGGCTTTTAGCACCATTTTCATCGTAAATGGTAATTAAAGCACTAGATCTTGGGAAAAGCTTTTCATCATAAGGAATTTCTAGGCGATTGTAGCCTTTTTTCACCTCAAAGCTCTTTAAACTTACAATGTCATTGCGCCCTAAGGCTAACGTGCCGTAACCTTCAAAAGGACTGTCAAAGGAAATGGTAAAATCCTCATCTACCTTTAAAGTTTGCGCATTTAAATTTAAGTTTAATCTATCTGGGGCGTTGAGTTTAGAGCTTACACTAAAGCCTAATGAATCAAGGTAGGATGTTTCAACGCCATTGTAATTTAAGGTTAAAAGATAAGTGCCATCCTCGCCATTAAAGGAGATTAAAGAATGCTTTGGATCATCTTTATCAATTTCAACCTCACCTGAGTCTGCAGGGCGCTTTATGGAGATTTGTCGATAATCCCATACCCCATCTTTTAAAATATATTGATAATCAGTAATAACTTTCTCTAAAGTCCAGGACACTGTGCCACTTTCAAGCTCACCTTGGGGATTTACTAAAATTGGATTGAAAACTAAACCATCTTTTGCCTCGCGCTTAACTCCTACTAAAGGAGCAGATCCTGGGATCTTAAAGAGGTGATTTGCAAAGGTACTTTGGGAGTTCTCATCAAAAATTTGGGAACTTAAAAGGCCAATCTTAGGATAAAGATCTGCTTTTAGATCTAAGTTTAAAAGAACCTGCCCATCAACATCGGTAGGGCTTGTGGCAATAACTTCCTCCAGCGTATATTCTTGGGCTTTATCAGAGGAGGGTCCAAAGTGATAGTCTTTAAATTCCTCAAAAGGACTTTCATCAAGGTAAGTTTTAAGATTAGTTTGCGTATTTAATAAGGTAGCAGGAGAGCCGTAGGCATATTGAGCCTCAAGTGTAAAACTCTTATCTTGATTTTGAGTAATGTAAGCTAAGATCCTTGAGGGGACATAGGATCTTACTTCAAAGTTTTGGCTTTCTAAAAGCGTGTCATTTAAATCATAAAGCTCAAAGCGCCATTGCCCAAAGGTGGCATTTTTAGGTAAGGTGTAATCATAGGCATAACGTCCGTTGCCACTGTCTTTTAGGGTATAAGATCCCATGACCGTGCCATTGGGGCTTAAGATTTTAAGTTGGTATTGATTGTTTAAAACGCTATCTCCCTTTAGATCACGCATATACACGCTCAAATGCAAAGTCTCATCAGGGCGTAATAAATCACGGTCTAAAAAGACTAAAGGCTTTAGGGATGAATTAGTGGAGCTTTCTTTTACCCCCTCTAAAAGAAGCGGATCTGAATTTAAATCAAAGGCAAAAAGATCATCTTTGCTTTTGGCAATAATGTAAGCTGGGCTATTGCCTAATTTGCCTTGTAAAAGCTCTTGATTAAAGCTTGCAAAACCTTCTTTATTGGTTTTGGTTTCACTTAAAACCTCAGCACTTTTGGAGATTAAACTTAAAGTGGCGTTAGAAATTGGCTTGGCATCACTAAATGATCTTAAACTTAAATTTAAACCTGCATTGCTTTTATAGGTAGTCAAAGCAAGATCTGATTTAATTAAAAGTTTGGAGCTTAAAAGACCGGTTTTACTGTTTTGATAGAGGGATGCGAGGCTTTCAAGTTCGCGCGGATTAAACTCTAAACTGTCTGCGGCTAAAATTAAATAGTAAAGACCAGGCTCTAAAGGCTCTTTTTGATCTTTTAAAGAGACTTTAAGGCTTTCTTGGCTATTTTTCTCACCCTTAAAGTTTAAAGGAATTTCTTTTATAAAAAAGCCATGCTCGCGGATCATGGGGCTTAGATTATAAGGCTCCTGAATGTTTTGCAGGTAATCTCTTAAATTTAAAGCCGTTAAATGATTTAAATTAATCTTATAAAGATAGAGTTTGGCGTTTTGTACATTGCGCGCATTAACTAAAATTTGATCGTCTCTTTGGGAGGTTATAATTTGTCCGCGCTCAAGGGCTAAAAAGGAGGGGGCATCGGAGATGGTAAAACTTGTTTTAAAGTCTTCATTTAAAACGCTACCATCTTTGGCACTTAAACCATGCTTTAACACTAAATCATAGCTTTTGCCGTGCTCTAAAGGACTTATACACAATTGCCTTTGACTTACCTGTAAGGAAACAGGGACTTTTTTGCCTTGATGGTAGAGGGTGACATATTTTAAAAGCTCATTATCATTTTCAAGTTCAGAGCTTAAAATGGTACAAAAGCTTGCAGGTGTGCTTTCATTATGCTCTAAAGTTTTGGTAATGCTCAAATCTTGAGCTAAAGCTTGATTTAAAGCTAAAGCAAGCGGAGATAGCGCTAGTATACATAAGGTTTTGGAATTTAAGTAAGGCTTGCTCATAGAAACTCCTTATCTTTTTATAGGTTAAATTACATCTAGTATAAGCTTAGATTATAAAACTTAGGTGAAACTTAAGAAAAAAGAGCAGAATTAACTTAAAGTTAAGCTTGAAGATTATGCTAAAATTTGCCCCACACTGTTTGAGGTTACTATGGCAAAAACTGGAGTTAGCGGCATAAAGCGTGTCTATAACGCTTTTTTTTATTCACTAAAGGGACTTAAAGCGGGCTTTAAATATGAAGCTGCGATAAGACAGGAGTTACTCTTAGCTCTTGTTTTAAATCTGGTGGCTTTTTTTATTGCAGAAAGTTTGGCAGTACTTTTAATTTTACTTATTTTACCTTGGCTTACCTTTACCTTTGAGCTTGCAAATTCTGCTATTGAAGCGGTCGTGGATAGAATTGGTGATGAGTATCATGAGCTTTCAGGGCGGGCGAAAGATTTAGGTTCTGCTTGTGTCTTTGTGCTTTTGGTCTTAAATGCCTTAGCCTATTTTTTAGCTATTTTAAATTTCTGTGATCTTATAAAGTTTTAGATGCACTCTGATGAATATTACATGCGCCTTGCTTTAGCTCAAGCCTCGCTTGCTCAAAGTCTAGGTGAGGTGCCGGTAGGGGCGGTTTTAGTCGATCCTCTAAATGATAAAGTGATAAGCACAGGCTGTAATCGCACCATCTCAAATCATGATCCTTGCGCTCATGCAGAGATTTTATGCCTCAAAGAGGCCGGGTCGGTTTTAAGTAATTATCGGCTTTTAAATTTAACTTTATATGTAACTCTTGAGCCTTGTGCGATGTGTGCGATGGCTTTAATTCATGCAAGAGTTAAAAGATTAGTCTTTGGAGCCTCCGATTTAAAAACCGGGGCTTGTGGCTCAGTCTTCTCCTTAATTGATGATCCAAGGCATAATCATCACCTTGAAGTGACTTGTGGGGTCTTGCAAGAGGAGTGCTCTTTGATGCTTTCAAACTTTTTTAAACGAAGAAGAGCTGAGATCAAGGAGGCCAAACGCCTTGCTAAATTAAGTGATCCTTTTAAGCTTTAAAAGCTTCTTTTTAAAACTCATAGTTTAGTCAAAGTATTAAGCCTAAAACGCGTGCTATAATCTTCACAAATTAAGTAGAAAGTTGTAAGGAGTTTTTTTGTGAAGACTCGAAGCTCAATACGCACGGATGTAAATAACTTATATAGAAGAAAAGTTAATTCGTGGCTGACAGCACACGTTAAGGATAAGCAAGATCCGCCTAAGGAATTTCCTTTAGCCTTATTTTTAGGTGGGCCTACTAATGATGATGAGTTAGTAGAGGATAAAGATGCATTTTTGCGTTTTTGTAAAAGCTGGCATGAGCCTTTAATTGCAGGTCATGTGGAATATGTCCAAAAAACCTTTAAAGGTTTAGGTACCGTTGAAGTACCCTTTCAGCTCATCTTTGACAGACCCCGTGAAGTTGCTAAATGGGCGGGTAATTTAATTGAATATAACTCAGCTATTGAGCGTTTAGATGTCATTGCCAAAGAATTACCAAATTTAGTTGATAGCGCTTTAAATGTGATCTCCTCAATTTCAAATCTTGAGGTAAATGACTTTGAGCGTTTTGTTGAAGTGTGCAAATGGCTTTTAGATCACAAACAAAGCAATAGCTTAATTAGATCTATTCCAGTGCGAGGTGTTGATACCCGTTGGTTTGAAATAAACCGCCATCTTCTAATTGACTTTTTACGCGACAGCTTAGAGTTAAGCCCGGTGAGAAAAGATTTAATTCAATTAGGCTTAATTCCACCTCCAAGACTTATCTCACTTAGAATTTTAGATCATGTCTTACGTGGCAAAGTAGGTGGGATGAGCTATTTAGCCTCCTCAAAGGCTGATTTGGAAAAGCTTAATTTAAAGCCACATCGCGTGATCTTTATGGATAACATTCCAACTGCTTTATCCATTCCCGATATGCCAGGTACGGTTATCGTCTTAGCGACTAATGAGATTTTAACTGAGGCTTGCTCCATCTCATGGATTGCTAATGCTAGATGTCAGTACTTTGGGTCAATTGAGCTTAATTCTTTTGCCAGACTTCACAATTTGCGTTTATATCTGCCAGGTATTGAATCGGTATTAATGGATGAGAAGACCTTGCTTGATAATCGTGATTTGTGGACTTTTGATGATGTAGGTACTTTCTCAGGGCAGCTTAATGCGCTAAATGAAAAAGAAGCTTGGTTCTATAAATCCTTACTTTTAGGAAATTATGGGCAGGGTGTTAAATTAGATCAAGAGCGCTTACCACTTGATATAGTCCTTAAGGCTCTAGGGGCTAAAGAGCTTGATACTCCACCTGAAAGTTTGACTTAAAAACTTTTCTAAAAAATTCTTAAAGAATTTTTAAAGGTGCCGATAAATGAGTATCAGGATTTAAAAGTGGCCAAATGAGAGCTGCTCAGAAGAGAAGGGCCGCCTGAGCCTGGGTTAAAAAATCCCGATCAGGCAACAACCTTTTATAGTTAGACCATCTAAGGGGGCAGGAGCTCTTAGATGGTCTAAGTGTTTTCAAGCATTATGCTTTTGATTTTAGGCTTTATTTTAGGCATTACTAGGTTTGATTGGAAATTAGAAAATCCAAGCCTTGTTTTACCCTTAATGGCACTTGATGCTGATGCCCGCCTTCATTTTGGATAAAAGAAGTTTTAACTCCACGCTCTTTGAAAATTTCTGCAATCTCAAAGGTTTTTTCTTTGGTGTGGCATAAAAAAGGATTGCGTTTAACATTTTCGTTGCCAATTGAGAAAAACGCCTCTTTAAGGTTTTCACTTGTGTGATGTTCTTTTACAAATTCAATAAAGTTTGGATACCACAAAGAGCCAGACATTGAGGCAATTTTGGTAAACAAATCGCATTTAAAGCTTGCATAAGTAGCAAAAAGACCTGCCAGAGAATAACCGCCTAGAGCAAAATACTGAGGCTTAAGATTATGCTCAGTTAAAACTTTGGGGATAATGAGATCTGTTAAAAGTTTAAGATAAAGATCTGCTTTACCCACAAAAGGCTCATCGCCTTTGAAAATACTTTCACTATCCCAAGGGACTAAGTCTTGATACCAATTAAGATTGTGAATGGTAATTAAATTAAAATTAGCCTTTTGTTTGGGGTAGAGATTAAAGATGGAGTCTTGCTTGTTCTCGTAGAGATTTAAGATAATAAGCGGGGCTTTTAGATCTTCTGAAAGGTAGAGGGTAAGTTGTTTCTCGCTTTCCTTTGAGGATAAAATTTTATTAAAGATTAAATGCATAGCAGTACCTTCAATCTTCAATTTAGTTTAAACTTAGTTTAAATAAATTTTGCCACATAGCTTATGGCCTTTGCTTGGTAAGTTTTGGTTAACCTTTTGTCATTTTAGCCGATATTTAACTTAAGTTAATGCTGTTGAAGGATATTTTTTATGTCAGAGGAGAACTTAACTCAATCTTCTAATGAAGCCTTAGGAGCAAAATTATTTTCTTTTGCTCAAAAGATTATCAATATGCCAAGATCTATTACCGGTCAGGCTGTAAGAGATACATTAAGGGAAATTCAAATAAAAGTCCCTAAACTTAAAATTTGTGAAGTAAAATCTGGTACACAAGTATTTGATTGGCAAGTGCCTTTAGAGTGGAATGTAAAAGAAGCTTATATTAAGATTTTAAGTAAAGATAAAAGTCGTGATGGCAAGATTATCTGTAATTTTCATGATAATTACTTACATTTAATGGGTTATAGTGAAAGTGTGCATGAGGTTTTAGACTATCAAACTTTAAAAGCACATCTTTATACTCTAAAAGATAATGAAGAGGCTATCCCTTATATTACTTCTTACTATAAACGCCGTTGGGGCTTTTGCTTATCTCATAAAGAATTATTAACTTTACAAGAAGAAGATCGCTATGAAGTGCTGATTGATACTTCTTTTACCCAAGGAGTTCTCAATTATGGTGAGTTAATCATTGAAGGTGAGATTCAAGATGAGATTTTAGTCTCAACCTATATCTGTCATCCAAATCTTGCAAACAATGAAACCTCAGGAATGGTAGTAGCAACTTTTCTTGCAGATTATTTCAGTAATTTAAAAGTAAAACCTTATTATACTTTGCGTTTTGTTTTCGCACCGGAGACTATTGGCTCTATTACTTATTTAAGTCTTCATATGCAGTATCTTAAAGAGCATGTGAAAGCCGCTTTTAATCTTACCTGTATCGGTGATGATAGAAAGTATTCTTTTATTACCACAAGAGATGGCAATACGCTTACTGATAAGGTAGTGCGACATGTGGCAAAACACATCACAGAAAATTATTTTGAAGTGCCATGGTTGTATCGAATTTCGGATGAAAGACAATATGGAGCTCCTCTAGTTAATATTCCAATGGTCGTGGTGAGTCGCTCTTTAACTAATTATCCTGAATACCATTCCTCTTTTGATAAGCTTGGAACAGTGGTTACTGAAAGTGGCTTATTAGGGGGATATAATTTTGCCTTAAAATGTATTGAGGCTACTTTGCAAGAGGCTTATCCTCAAGTTACGGTTTTTTGTGAACCTCAATTAGGCAAGAGAGGTTTATATCCAGATCTTTCATCAAAGGAAACCTGGAAAACCAAAGCTTTCTATGATGCTAGGCTTTTAACTAATTTTTTAAGCTATTGTGATGGAAAGCATTCTTTAATTGATATTGCCGAGATTTTGCACAAAGCAGTGTGGGAGCTTTATGGCATAGTTGATGTTTTACTTAACAATAATTTAATTAAAATAAGATAACATCATTACTTAAATGTAAGGAAAATCATAAAATGAAACCAGAAATTGTTTACACAGTAAAAGAACATTGCCCATATTGTGGTGCAGGTAAAGAAGATTTTATTGTGTTACCTCCAAGACGTGAAGGCTTAATAGATGGTCCTACGGAAGATAATGCGATAGTTACATTGATTCCTGCATTTTGTAAAAAATGTCAAGTAGCTTTTAATTATCAAACCGTAAAGCAAGAGTCGATTGATGAAATTTTAGCGCAGGGTAAATATATAACTACAAGCTCAACTAATTCAAATTCAGGAATTGCTTACGAGCCTTTTATCAATAAAATTGAAGAGTATTGTAAAAAAGATGATCCTATTGTGGAATTTGGTTGCTACGATGGTTTTGTTATTAAAGAGTTGTTACACAGAGGGTATTCTAATCTATTAGGTTTTGAGCCTGGTCCTTATTTTGATAAAAGTCTTCCTATTAAACAGACCTTTTTTACGCAAGAAGGACTTGAAAAAGGTGCATATAAAGCAATTGTAAGTCGTAACTGTGTGCAAATTTTGCCAGATCTACATGCGCTCATGAAAGCTTGTAATTATGGACTTTGCGATGACGGCATTTTAATTTTCCAATTTATGTCGGTTTTAGCCGTGCATGTCTTGCAAGAGTATATGTTTACGGTAAGTTTTATTGATAAATTAATGCAAGATCATGGTTTTAATATTATAAAGTTAGAAGCTCCTGTACGTCCTTATCATTATAATCAATATTTTACGGTGATAGCTCAAAAAAGCGATGAGCTTTTAGAGAAGCCTTTAAATCGTCCTTTAAAGCCTTATTTTAGTGAAAAAGAGCGCTTAGAGATTTTTAATGAAGCGCAAGAGGCTTTAATAGCTCCTACTTTCGCTGATAGTGTACGTGAGAGATTGCATGGTTTCTTTGCAAAACATCAGCAAGATGAAATTGTCATTTATGGAACTGGTGGGGCAAGTTTTTCTCTTTTAAAGGAAATAGGTGATTTATCATCCTATAAACTAAAATTTGTGGATGGTGATAAAAGACGTGATGGGAAGGTTTACATTGCACCTGATGGTTCAAAGCATCAAGTGATACATTCAAGCTGCCTTAAAGATACACAAGTAAAAGCCTTGTTGTTCGCAGTCTTTGATAGAAACTTTAAAATAGAAATTGAGGCTTATCTTAAAGAGCTTAATTGTCAGATTGCTGATTATTTTTATATTGGTGGCTAACTATTTTTATTTGAGGTTCATTTATGAAAGTTGATGAAAAGGTTTTTTTAGATAAGCTTTCACATATTTATCAGGTTGCTATCGATCTTGATACGCAATTGCAAGATTTATCAAGTTTTGATTCGCTCACCTTTATGACTATGAGTGAAATGTTAAAAGCTGATTATGGTCTGCAATGCTATTTGCAAGATATTTTAGCTTGTCAAACCCCTCAAGAATTACTTACTCTCTTAGAAAAAGCTTAAGTTTATGAACGATTTAGTGCAGGCTCTCAATGAGAGCTTTAAACAACATGCCACACGTACTGCCATTAGATGTGGAGATGATAGTATTGATTATGCTTCTTTACAAAAGGCTGTTTTTCATTTAGCAAATCTTCTAAAAGAGCAACATTTAAAGCGAGTTGCTGTTTTAGGTTATCGCTCTATAAATGCTGAAATTGCAATTTTAGCGTGCTTTTTTAGTCGTGTGACAGTTGTGCCATTAAATCCGCGCTATCCCCATAAGCGTTGTGAAAAAATGATGAAAGTAGCACAAGTTGAGGGTTTGATTGTTTGTCCTGAATGTGCAACTTTTGCAGAGAGTTTTGAGTTAGACTCTAAGCTTACACTTATCACAGATAAAGCAAGCGCAGAACATTTTTCAGCTGATCATGAGCTTAAAGCAAAAGTAATTTTTGATTCTTTTAGAGATAAGTTAAGTTCTTACAAGATCCCACCATTTGTTGAAGATCGTATTTTATATATTCTTTTTACTTCAGGCTCCACTGGTGAACCAAAAGCGGTAGCCATTGAAGAGCATTCTCTTGCTTCATATGGTAAGAAGCTTTTAGCTTATTATGACTTTAATCAAAATGATGTTTTTGCCCAAATGGCAGATCTTACTTTTGATATGAGCTTTCAGGATTTAACAAGTTCTCTTTTAAGTGGTGGTTGTCTTGTTATTGTTGAAAGAAAGTTTTTGTTCACTCCTGCACTTGCGATTAAAAAGTATGAAGTTACTGTATTTCACGCGGTACCTTCAGTAATTGGCTATATGGAGCGTTTTGATCATCTTAAAACTGATTTACTTACAAGCTTGAGGTTGTGCATTTTCATTGGTGAGGCTTTATGGTACGAGCAAGTAGAAAAATTAGTTCCTGCCTGTCCTCACGCGACTATCTATAATGCTTATGGACCAACTGAGGCTACAGTTGGAGTTGCTGCTTTTAAAGTTTATGATCCTCAAAGTGGCATTATTTATAGTGAAGATGAGAAGTTAGCTACTGTTCCTTTAGGTAATGGTTATCGAGATAATATCTTGGAAGTTTTTGATGATGAAGGGCAAAAACTTACTGATGGCAAAGTCGGAGAAATTTTAATTTCAGGAGATCAGTTGGGCTTTTATCTTGGGGATGAGAAGAAAAATGCTCAAGCCTTTATAACGTTAAATGGTCAAAGATGGTATCGCACAGGAGATCTTGGAGCTTACTGTCAGATCGGAAATAATAGGACTTTAGTTTTTAAAGGTAGATCTAAAGATTTTGTTAAATTAAACGGTTATCGCGTGTCCTTATTGGAAATTGACAGTTGCTTGAGTGATCTTGCTAAGGTTAGGGCATTAGCTGTTCCTGTGCAAGATGAGTTTTTCTACACACATGGCGTAGTGGGCGTTATTGAAAGCACTGATCCTAAGTTAGCTTCCTTTGTAAGAGAAGAAATTGCTAAGAAATTACCTTTTTATATGGTACCTCAAGCAATTCGTTTAGTCTCTGAACTTCCTGTCAATAATAATGGTAAGCTTGATAGAAAAGCGTTAGCAAAGATTTTACAAGAGAGGGGTGAACTTAATTTTGCCTAAGGTTGAAGAGAATGCAAAAGTTTAATCGACAAGATGTTTTAAATGCTTTAGAAAAATGCGGCGTAAAAAAAGGCGATACTATTTTAGTGCATGCCGCCTTATTCGCATTGGGGATCCCTAATGAGCCAATTTATGATCTTAACGCCTATTATCTTAAGATTTTACAAGAGATAGTAGGTGAGAGTGGAACAATTGTGATCCCAGCTTTTAGCTATTCTTATTGTAAGGGTGAAACCTTTGATGTTTTAAATAGTATGTCTACAGTAAGTGCTTTGGCAAACTATTGCATTAAAAATAAGATAGGTTATAGAACCCCAGATCCTAATTTCTCGCATCTAATTATTACGAATAAACCATTAAATCAAGATTTTTCTAATGTTTCATTTGATACTAAACGGAGTATATATTCATATTTAGTAGAGCACAATGCAACTTATGTCATGCTAGGACCACATATTTATGTGACCTTATTTATGGTTGAAGATCAAAGGATTAATGCTGAGCATCGTTTTATGAAGGCATTTAATGGTCAAACTAAATGCCAAGATCGTGTTTTCTCTTCAACTCAATATTATTTTTGTCGTTACAATTGCGATAACACTAAAACTAATGAGCCTTTGTTAGAAAAAATTATTGTCTCTGATATTGATTCAGGCTTTATTATGGCTCAAGATTTAGGTAAAAGTCGCATTTTAGCAGTTAATTTTAAAGATCTTTTAGACAGGTATAGACAAAGACTTTTAAAAGATCCGTGGGAGTTGCTCTTAGGTCCTAAGATGACACGTGAGCAATTTGAAGAAAAGATCCCTGATAATTATCAGTGTGAGATTCATCGTCAATATTATCGGGCAATAGATCTTAAAACTGCTTTAGAGGTATAGGTTTAATGATTAAGTTGTTTCTTGTAAAAAGTATTAAAGTTTTTATGCTATTGCAATTAGTCATTTGTAGCTCTTATGCCAATGCTAATGTATTTAGCAATTTTTTTAATAACTTGTTTGGGCAAGATAATGTTAGCATTGTAAAAGAAGCAGTTTTGCCGCAGTATTCTAGCACCCGCACTCTAGGAGATGCGTTTGATCATTATTCAGATTGCAAGGCTAAGACTTTAAATTGGAAATCGTTTTCTGAAAATGGTTATGATTTAGTAGAGTTTTCTTGCAAGCTTGAAAAATCTCCTAAGCTTATTGCAGAAAATCAAGACAATCCTTTGTTATTAGGCTTAATAGGTGCAATTAATCTTTTTACAGGCAAGGATTTTCCTGATCTTGATGTGGATAAGATGAAAGCCTACTTTAAGATCCAAGATTTAGATCTTAAAGTACAATTTGCGATGAGTAAGGCTGATAATAAGAGCTTTGAGTTAAAAGAGATCTTCTTATTAAGCTCTTTTGCAGATGGTGCTCAAGGTAAAATTTCTTTAGATGAGAAAAGCTATAGCAAGATTTTCAAAGACAGTGCTATTGCAGATTTTGAGAATTCTGATGATTTTGCGGTTTTTGTAGAGAAGTTAGTTGAGGCACATGATAGTGCCCCCGTAGACTCAAAATCTGGTGAAGTAATTTAGAGAACTTCCCTGTAGGTTTCTACAGGGAGTTTAAGAAAGTTAAATTAGTTTGCTGTAAATATTTGCAATTTCACCTGCACTTAATTGCACATAACCATTGCTAATTAAAAGATTTTGGCGGGTTAAAACTAAATCTGTAAACTCTAAAATTTGATTTTCTTTCATGCCAAAGGCGCTTAAGCGCTTTCTTGGAAGAATTGATTGGCAAAGATTATCAATCGTATCAAAAACGTGCTCAGGGGAAGTATTTAGAAGTGGAGCAAGAGAGGTTGCAATATCAAAAATAGCTCCTAAAGGATTTTTCTTAAGATAAAGATCTACTACTTCTTTGGCCACTAAATAATTAGCCTCACCGTGGTGAATACCAAGACGTACCGATAAAGGATAGGAGAGGGCATGAATGGCAGCACAACCTGCATTGGCATATCCAATACCTCCCATGGATCCTGCAAGTTGAATATTCAAAAGATTATCTTGAATAGCACTTACTCCATCCTTGGCAATTTCAAGCCAGGCTTTAGTTAAAATTTGCATAGCTTCTTTGCAAATGGTTTTTGAAAATGGAGAAGCTAAGGGTGAGAGGTAGGATTCAAAGGCGTGAGTGAAGGCATCATGCATACTAGCAGCTAAAGGCGAGAAAGGCATATTTTTAATAAATTCAGGGCATAAATAGGCCTTATCTGCATAGAGCTCATCATCAAATAAAATAAGTTGTTGCCCAAGTTCGCTTATATAAAGTGCAACGTAAGGCGTGACCTCTGAGCCTGTTCCTGGGGTGGTTGGAATTAAAACGCAACTTCTAGTTTTTCTAATATTCTCGCGCATTTCAAAGAGGGATTTTACAGGCACAGGGCGCTCTAAAGTTAAAAGTTTCGCTAAATCTAAGACCGCACCGCCGCCGATCCCAATTACTCTATCATAAGAAGATCCTGCCTCTTTAAAAGCCATTTCCACAGTATCTGCAGTATTTGGGCCTCGGCCTAAGAGATCTCTTATGACCACTCGACAGTCATCGACTATGCCTTTTAAATAATTTTGATAAACGCGCTCTTCTGTAATGATTAAATCACGACGGGAGAACTTTAGTTGTAAGAAGAGTTCTTTTAAATCTTTTTGCACCTGAACTTTAACTGGGGCATGAAAAGCAATTGAAACCGCCATGATTAACTCCTTAATCTTTACTTAACTTTTGTTAAGATATAGCAAAGACTTTGAATTTTTTCAGTAACTTCAGTCAAATTTTCTAAAAAGTTGTCTTAAACTGTGCGCTGCTTCTCAAAAAGATGCGCTTTTAGCATATAATTAAGCGATTTTTTCTTAATTGTGGAGCTTTCCTGAATGTCAAAGTTCTTTGCTACTTGCCCAAAAGGTCTTGAGAGTCTTTTATATACAGAAATTAATAGTTTAGAACCTAAAGATTGCCATGAAACGGTAGCGGGTGTCTCTTTTAGTGGAGATTTTAATTTAGGTTTAAAAGTCTGTTTAAATTCTCGCTTTGCCTCCAAAGTGGTGATGATCTTAAATACTTTCCACTGTGAGGATGATACAGATCTTTACTTAGGCGCAAATGGCATTGCATGGGAAGATTATTTTACCTCTGATGAAACTATTGCCGTGGAGTTCCAAGGCACTAATGAGTTTTTACGTAATACGCAATATTCAGCTTTAAAAGTAAAAGATGCTATTTGCGATAGATTATTAAAAATTGAAGGCAAAAGACCTGATGTTGACAGAAAGAATGCGGATATTCGAGTTTATGGCTTGCTCACTTCTAAAAAGGAAGTCATTTTAGCTTTAGATTTATCAGGCACTCCTTTATTTTTACGTGAAAATTACCGTAAGGTAGGCGCAGCTCCTCTAAAAGAAAATTTAGCAGCTGCCATGATTACTAGATCCGGGTTTAAACAGGGTAACTTTTTAGATCCAATGTGTGGATCTGGAACTTTATTAATTGAAGCTGCAAGTATTGCAAGCTCTAAAGCCCCTGGTCTTTCTCATGAGGGATTTGGCTTTTTAAAATTAAAGCAATTTAACCTTGATGAATATGTTAAGTTGCGCCAAGAGCTTGAGGAAAGAGCCAAATCTGGCCTTGAGGAGTTCAAAGCGCAAGGCTTTAAGATCATAGGCTTTGATCAGGATGAAGAAGCGGTTGCGAAAGCTCAAGAGAATGTAGAAAAGGCGGGTTTTTCTTCAATTGTGGAGGTAATTCACTGTCCTTTAAATAAACTTTACAATCCTTTTGAAAATAAGAGTGCTTTTATTGTGACCAATCCGCCTTATGGCGAGAGAATGGGTAATTTTAATGAATTAATTGCCCTCTATTCAGCTTTAGGCTCAAAGGTTAAAGAGAATTTTAGCGATAGTACTTTAGCTGTGATCTCCTCTTCTCAAGATTTACTCTCTTGCTTAAGATTAACCTATGCTAAAGCTTATAAGCTTTACAATGGCCCTTTGGTTTGTCAGCTTAGAGTCTTTAAAATCGATAAGGCAGGAGTCTTAAATGAAGAGATTGCTCCTGATTTTGCCAATCGTTTAAGAAAGAATTTAAAGACCATTAAAAAGTGGGCGCAGCCTCTAGGACTTGAGGCTTATCGTGTTTACGATGCAGATCTGCCAGATTACAATGCCGCTATTGATTTTTATGGGCCTTATTGTGTCATTCAAGAATATCAAGCTCCAAGTACGGTTGAAGAGTATGTAAGCCGCCGTCGTCTTTTAGATTTAATTGCCGCCACGATTGAAGTTACCGGCATTGATGGACGCAATATCATCTTAAAGCAAAGAGAAAGACAAAAAGGTAAAGCCCAATATGAGAAGCTAAGTGAAGAGGAAAGCTTACATCGCACTTTAGCCGTAAGTGAAGGGGATGCTCACTTTTTAGTCAATGTTGATGATTATTTAGATACGGGCCTGTTCCTTGATGCAAGACCAATTCGCAAGTTAATTTTTGATAAGGTCCAAGGTAAGAGCTTTTTAAATCTTTTTTCCTATACCGCAACTGCCTCCGTGATGGCAGCATTAGGTGGAGCGACACGCACTGTAAGTGTGGATATGAGTCGCACTTATTTAGATTGGGCGATGGAGAACTTTAAGCTTAATGGTTTAAGTCTTAAAGCGCATGATTTTATTCAAGCAGATTGTCTATCTTACTTATCGCAAGATAAAGGTGAGAAGTTTGATTTAATCTATATAGATCCTCCAACTTTCTCAAACTCCAAGCGCATGGAAAAAAGCTTTGAGGTTAAAAGAGATCATGTGTTAATGCTTGCAAATTTAACGCGCCATTTAAATGCAGGAGGTGAGATTATCTTTTGCACCAACAAGCGTGGCTTTAAACTTGATAAAGACTCTTTAGCTTTATATGGCCTTGAAGCGCAAGATATCACACAAGAGACTATTCCTTTTGATTTTAAACGCTCAAAAGATATTCACCGCTGCTTTAGCTTAAGCTTTGATCCAAGCCGGGTGCAAAAGGAAATTGAGCCTTTAGTTACTGTGACTTCCAATCCTAAATGGTCAGGCACGCTTAAGCATAATAAAGAAGGATTTAGCTTTAAAGTGCGTGAGGGTAAGAAGAGCTTTAACTATAAAAAAGAATATGAAGCATCTAATCCTTGGGGTAGAAGTGAAGAGAAGTCTCACCTAAAACAAGACAAGGAGGAAAAGGCGTTACCTCCTGGGGTAAAACTTGGCACGGTAGGACGTCCTAAAGGTGAAGTACGACAAAAATCACGCGTAGGTAATGAAAAATCTCAAGGCTTTGTAAAACGCGCAGAAGACAGACGCAGTTTCAAAGATAGAAGCGAAGAGCGTTTTGAAAAGCGTTCTTTTAAGCAAGATAAAGACTCTAAACCTACTAAGATCCGCGTGTGGGGTGAAACTGGTCTTAAGGAATTTGATAAATGAGCCTTATAACCCTTTTAGATGCCTCTTTGCGCTTTGGTGATGAGGCGCTTTTAGATCATGCTGATTTTTCCTTGGAAGAGGGGCAGAAGATCTGCCTCTTAGGCCGCAATGGTACGGGAAAGTCTACCTTACTTAAAGTTTTAAGCGGTTTAATTGAGCTTGATTCAGGAAGACTTATCGTAAAACAAGGCCTTAAAATTGCAAGATTAGAGCAAGACCCACCATTAGATGCAAAAGGTCCTGCAATTTCTATGGCGGTTGCGTCTATTGCCACAGTAGGAGGTGCCTTAGAGAAGTTCTATCAAAGCGATGATCCGCATGAAAAGGCAGAGCTTTCGCAATTTATTGAAGCCCATGATGGTTGGGCTTATGACTCTAAGGTACGTAAGATCTTAAATAAAATGAATATCGACCCTGATATTCCTTTGGAGACTTTATCTGGTGGTTGGAGACGTAAAGTAGCTTTAGCAAGAGCTTTAGCGTGTGAGCCTGAGGTCTTACTTTTAGATGAGCCTACCAATCATTTAGATGTAAAAACCATTACCGCTTTAGAAGATTTTATCAATAACTATAAAGGCACTTTAATTTTCATAAGCCACGATAGAACCTTTGCCGATCATTGCGCAAAAACTATCGTTGAGCTTGATAGAGGTAAGCTTTATAGTTACGAGGGATCTTTTGATCATTACCTTACCATGCGCAATGAGAGATTGCGCAAGGAAACCTTAGAGCGTAAGGAATTTGATCGTATTTTATCTGAGGAAGAGGCGTGGATCCGCAGAGGCGTTAAAGCTCGTTTAGCGCGCAATGAAGGACGCGTGAGAAACTTAGAGGAGATGCGGCGGATTAGAAAAGAAAGACGCGATAGATCTGGTAAGGCCATCATGCAAATTACTGAGGCTGACAGATCTGGAAATATCGTCTATGAGATCTCAAATCTTTCTTTAAGCTTTGATGGCAAAGATGTCATAAAGCCCTTTGATGCTACCGTCATGCGAGGCGATAGGATCGGTATTATGGGGCCTAATGGGGCAGGTAAAACCTCTTTTGTGCGTTTATTACTTGAGGAGATAAAACCAACTCACGGTTATATCCGTCAAGGCACCAACTTACAGGTTCAATATTTCGATCAGTACCATGAGCAATTAGATTTAAATAAGTCGGTCGCCGACAATGTCGCAGAAGGAAGACGCGATGTTGTCATCAATGGTAAAACCACGCATGTAAACTCCTATCTTAAAGATTTCTTATTTACAGTAAGACGTGCTAGATCTCCAGCCTCTGTGCTTTCAGGTGGTGAAAAAAATAGGCTTATGTTAGCCCGTCTTTTTGCCAAGCCCTGTAATGTCTTAATTTTAGATGAACCCACAAATGATCTTGATTTAGAGACTCTAGAGCTTTTAGAAGAGTTAGTTGCCAACTTTAAAGGTACGGTTTTGGTGATCTCACACGATCGTAAGTTTATTGATAAAGTTGCCACTGAAACTTGGATCTTTGATGGCTTGGGGAATATTGAGACGGTAGTCGGTGGCTATAGCGATGTAGTCGCTTATTACAAGCGTATTGGCAAAGAGCTTTTTGCTGATCCTAAAGCTACTGTCGAAAAAGAAACTAAAGAGACTGTGGTAGTTCCAAAGAAAACTGCCAAGAAAAAAGGTCTTACCTTTACGCAAGAGTTTGAATTAAAAAACCTCCCGCAAAAAGTTGAAGAGCTTGAAGCTAAAATGGCCGATTTTGATGAGAAAGTGGCCGATCCTAGTTTTTATCAACAAGACGGTGAAAAGGTTAAGGAGTTTTTAGCAGAGCGTGAGGCTTTACAGACTCAAATAGATACTCTTTATCAAAGATGGGAAGAACTTGAGACTATTAAGGAAGAGGCAAATGAAAAAGACTGATTCAAGCATTGATTTACACTGCCACACTACAGCCTCGGATGGGGATTTTACTCCTACACAAATTGTTGAAAGAGCCATTAAGCGTGAAATTACCCATTTGGCAATAAGCGATCATGATACAACTTTAGGTATCAAAGAAGCTCAAGAGGCGGCTTTAAAAAATTATCCAGGACAAATCCAAATTATTCCGGCCATTGAGGTTTCAACATCCTTTTTAAATAAGCAAATTCATATTGTGGGGCTTTTTATTGATGAAGACTCACAAGTAATTCAAGATTTAGTATTCAGGCAACTTGCTAAAAGACAAGAGCGGGCGCAAAAGATTGCCTCAAAACTTGAAAAGCTAGGTTTTGTAGGCATTTATGAGAATATAAAGCAAGGTTTACCTAAAGACTCAATTATTACGCGTGGTAATTTTGCGCGCTATATTTTTGAGCATGGTGGGGCTAAATCTTTTGATGAGGCTTTTAATCATTATTTAAAGCGTGGTAAGCCTGCCTATGTGCACTCACAATGGCAAGATATTAAAGATGCCATTGAGATCATCCATCAAGGAGGCGGTATTGCCATCTTAGCTCACCCAAAGCGTTATGAGATGACTAATACTAAACTTCGTGAGCTTATCGCTTATTTTAAAGAATGTGGCGGTGAGGCGATGGAAGTGTCCTCTTGTCAGCAAAAACCAAGTGAAAGAGATTTTTTAGCCAATCTTTGTCTAAGCTTTAATTTATTAGCTTCTGCAGGCTCTGATTTTCATCTTGAAGGTGCGTGGCGGGAGTTGGGATCAAACTTAGTTTTGCCTGCTAAAGTCACACCAATTTTTGAAGATCCTAGGTTTAAAGAGAGATTTTTAAATTTAGATAAAGCACATACTGGAAGATAGGTAGCTTTGTTGTATAGTTAGTTTTTACTTTATTTGCTTAAAAGGTGGTGAAATATGGAAAGTGTTATGCTTGATTTGTTTTCATGTTGTGTACCACGAGATGTTTTTGGTTTACAAACGTCTGCCGATAAAGATGTTGTTGAAAGCAATTTGCCACATTTTAAAGTTAATAAGTTTGTAAATTTTTGTTCACCTCTTTTTTTGCAAGATGGTCTTTCAATTACTCTTGATAAACTTAGATCTTATCTTTATGGAGAAGATGCTGTTGAAGATGAGATTCCGCAATTAGGAAAGTTTTATCTTCGGTGCTTTTATTTGGAGTTATCAAAAAAAATTTTTGAGTATTTTAAGGCAAATGAGAGTGATTATTTAATTGTTGATAATGGTTTTGTTTATTATGAATATCTTAAATTAGAAAATAATACGATTATTATAGAAAATTTTTATAAACCACAAATAATGCCATTAATAGAACATGGTGTATTGCCAAAAATTATTGAAAAATTTGATATAACGAAATTTTCAGATAAAGAGATAGAAGAAAGAATACAGCTCTTTTGTTCTGAAGTATTAAAACTTTATAAGTCTGAGCAAATAATTTTGTTTGATTTGAAAGCAGCGATTTTATCTTATGATCATGTTTTAAACAAATGGGAAGTGTTTAATTATGAATATTTAAAAAAATTAGAAAGGTATTATCAGCTAACCTTTAATTGTTTAAAGAAATTTTTTAAAGATTGTCATGTTATTTCTTTGCCTTATCCTATGATAGGCAATGCTAATCATAAGTGGGGACCATGTTCTTTGCATTTTAATACGAGTTGTTATAATTATCTTTATAAATGTATGGAGATAGTTACGCAAAATTTGTCAAGAGAGCAAGAGGTGGCAGAACTTAATAAGCTAATTAAGGATTTTACTTATCTTGAGCAAGAGATTTATTATCCAAAATTAGTAGATGAATATGCACGTTATTTAGCTCAAAGATATAGTACTTGTAGTTTAAATGATATAGATTTTGAAGTAGATGGTTTATATATTCAGGTAGGTGAGATAAATAATCGGTTGCTTATAGTAGACAATGTAAAAGAAACAAATTTTAATAATTTATATCAAGTAAGTTGTGCATTCTTTGAGAAGCAACTTTATCTTTATTTTAGCATTCAAAATAGTGTGTTTTTTATAGGGGATATTTTTAGCGACGGTGGAGCGAGGATTAGTAAATGTCAACATTTATTTGATTGTAAAGTTTATTCTATAGATGAAAATAACTTGAAAGTGAAACTAAACACTAGATTTGGCTGGTTTTTTAAACAAGATAAGATTTTAAGTTGTATCAAAGATAAAAATGATGCTACATGCTTTACATTGCTTAGAAAGTAATAAAAAAGCCTGGCTGACCCAGGCTTCTTAATATTAATTAGTGCTTAATTTTGGGTCGTTATTTTTAGTTACTGCCCTTTGCACCAGGCCAATTACAAAACCTACTAAAGCAAAGGGGATCCAACCTAAGCCATAAGTGTGAAGAGGTACCCAACTATTTAAAATTTCCTCTAAACCACCTAAAGCAATTTGTGCAGTATGTACGCCATTGTATAAGGCCATAATAAAGGTTAAACCGATGGTCCAGGCATAAACACAGCGTCTGCCATCAAAGAACTTGTGTAAGAAGATTAAAGCTACTAATGCAACACACAATGGGTAGATGAACATTAAAACTGGAATGGTGGACACAATAATGGTCTTAAGACCAAAGAGGCCAATTAAATAGGAAATTACGGAGAAGATAATAACCCACTTGATATAGCTTAATTTGCCTAATAGATCACGGGTGAAATAAGCACAGCAGGAAATAAGACCGATACTTGTGGTAAGGCAGGCTAAAAGTACCATGGCAGATAAGAGCATGGCACCACCTTGACCAAAGAAGATCTTGGCACTTTCAGCTAAGATTGGAGCACCTGTTTCTTGTACACCGATTGCAGTGACAGACTCAGCACCGATTTTAGCAATAAAAATATAAATAACGGCTAGAAGTGGACCTGCAACAAAGCCTGATTTATAAACCTCGCGAGTAATAGCTTTAGGATCAGTAAAGCCAGTGTGTTTTACTGCGGTAATTACTAAAGAGGCAAAGACTAAAGCTGCAATTGCATCTAAGGTGTTATAGCCATCTAAGATACCTTGAATGATTGCCATGCCAGGAGTTGCATAGGCTGGGGCTGGAGTTTGTGGCTTACCTAATGGATTAATAAAAGATTGAATAATGAAAATTGCAATAGTAAGCACTAAAGCTGGGGTTAGGAATTTGCCAATTCTATCTACAAGCTTTGATGGAGTTGCAGCAAACCAACCTGAAATTAAGAAGAAGACTGCAAGGAAAATTGGTTGGGCATAGCCTTTTGCTTCTTCAGATAAGAAAGGACTTATGGCAATTTCATAAGATACGGTACCTGTTCTTGGCACTGCAAAGAAAGGACCAATTGCCATGTAGCAAACTACAGTATAGAAAACTGCATAATAAGGATGAATGCGATTGGCAACTTGTTGAAGGCCAGGTAAGCCTGAATAGCCAATAGCCATTACAGCAAGAAGTGGTAGACCTACACCTGTAATACAAAAGCCTAATAAAGCCCAAAGAACATTAGATCCTGCTGCTTGGCCCATGGAAGCTGGGAAAATTAAATTTCCTGCACCAAAAAAGAGCGCAAAAAGCATTAATCCGATCGGAATAAAGCGTTTGCTGTTATCAATTTGCATATAAAAATTCCTTAAATTCTAAGTTTTGCTTAAGCTTAAAAACTTAAGTAAAAAATTTAGTTAAATCAAAATGTACTTATTTCAATTTAACTAGACTTTTAAAAAAAGATCAGCTGCGGCTTGTTTTGTAGAACAAGGTCAAAGACCTTCTTAGCCATATATTCATGTGTATAAAGTCCACATTTTACCGATTTGCGCTTAAATTGATAGTTTTTAATTTTTTGTACTATTTTGGTGCAAAATTAAAGCTTTTACTTAAGCTTTACATATAGCGCTCTTTAGTCGTTTACTTGATTGAATCTTACTCTTTTAATATAATGCGTGGGATTTGTTGGGCAAGAATTTGTCCTTTGATGAGAATTTAATTTTTTAATTTTAAGGTTTATAAAAACTGCGCCTAAGTTAAGAGGTAAAAGATGCAGGCATCAATTGAGAACGGCGAAGGCTTAAAGAGAATATTGTCCATCGTCATTGAGCAAGATAATGTTAAGAAAGCATATGATGAAGTAGCAAAGAAGCTTATGAAGGAAGTTAGAGTTGACGGCTTCCGTAAGGGTCATGTGCCACGTAACATCATTGAGCAACGCTATAAAGGCGATCTTATTTCTCGCACTTATGACAAGTTATTAAAAGAGAATATGAGTGAAGCTTTAAAGCAATCTGAGGCTAAGAATGCTACTTTCCCAGAGCCTTATTTTGCAGAAGGCGAGGTTTTTGATTTATCTCCTGATGCCGATCTTACTTTAAAAGTTAGCTTTGAGACTTTCCCAGCTGATCTTAATTTAGATTTCTCAGCCATTAAGGTAAAGCAAGTTCAAAGCACCATCGGTGAGGAAGATATCGATCGTATGGTTGATAATCTTCGCAATCAACGTGCAATGTGGCAGTCTGAGGACAATCGCGAGGCTCAAAGAGGCGATCGCGTAAATATCGACTTTGTCGGTAAGAAAGACGGAGTACCATTCCAAAATGGTTCTGCTAATGGCTTTAACTTAGTCCTTGAAGAAGGCAATATGATCCCAGGCTTTATTGATCCTATTATTGGTCATAAAGTGGGTGATGAGTTTACCTTTGAGATCAAGTTCCCAGAGGACTATCATGTCGATGAGTTAAAGGGTCAAACTACTACCTTTGATATTAAGGTTAATGCTGTTGCCGTTAAGGTTTTACCAGCAGTTGACGAAGAGTTCGTTAAGTCCTTTAACGTAGCTGATGGTTCAGTTGAGAAGTTCCGCTCAGAGCTTAAGGCTAATATGGAGCGTGAGCAGTCTAATGTAATGCGCACTCAAAATCACGAGAGCGTCTTTAATGCTTTATTAGAGGCTGCAGGTGAGTTTGAGGTTCCAGAAGCTTGGGTTGAGGAGAATCGTGTCAACCTTTGCAATGCTGAGGAAGCTCGTTTAAGCAGATACATTGGCATGAAGAAGTTCCCAGGTCACATTGCAGATAACAAGGATGCAATGCGTGACGAGGCTTTCCAAACCACTCGTTTACAATGGATTGCTCAAGAGATCAATAAAGTTTTTGAGATCAAGCAACCATCAGAGGAGAGCATTGAGAATCAATTAAATTCATTTGCTGGTGCTTATGAAGATCCTGAGGAAGTAAAGGCTGAAATCCGCAAGGATAAGAAGCAATATGCTCAGCTTTTAAGGCTTGCTATGGAAGATGATTTAGTCAAGGCTGTGCTTTCAAAGGCTCAGGTTGAGACTGAAAATACTACTTTCTCAGACTTGATTTACAAAACCCAAAACGCTTAAGCTAATACTAAATTAGTTTAAAGTTATTAAAATAAAGTTCTCAAAAGGTTTACTTTTGAGGCTTTGGGTGTAAGATATTCATAACCCCGGCCAATTCTGGAGCGGGGTTTGTTTTGTTTTAAGGAGAGCTCTATGTCCTCATTGGTGCCCATGGTGATTGAACAAACCGGCAGGGGCGAAAGATCATTTGATATCTATTCAAGACTCCTTAAAGATCGGGTGATCTTCTTAACCGGTGAGGTTGAAGATCACATGGCAGATCTCATAGTCGCTCAATTACTCTTTTTAGAGTCAGATGATCCTGACAAAGATATTTATTTATATATTAATTCCCCAGGTGGCGTAGTTACAGCTGGTATGGCAATTTATGATACTATGCAATATATTCGCCCTGATGTGGCAACAGTTTGCATGGGTCAGGCCTGCTCTATGGGATCTTTTTTATTAGCAGGAGGGGCTAAGGGTAAGCGCTTTAGCTTGCCTCATGCAAGAATTATGATCCATCAACCTCTAGGCGGCTTTAAAGGTCAGGCAAGTGATATTATGATCCATGCTCAAGAGACTCAAAGGGTTAAGAGTATCTTAAATGGTTTACTTGCCAAACATACCGGAAGATCTGAAGCTGAGGTTGAAGTAGCTTGTGATCGTGATAATTTTATGTCTGCAAATCAAGCTTTAGAGTTTGGTTTAATTGATGCGGTGATCTCAAATCGTTCTGAGATCCCCCAAGTTGAACTTTCACATTAGTTTTGAGGGTAATTATGAGCGATGATAGCAAAAAGCCGATTTGCCTGTTTTGTGGTAAAGGCATAAGCGATGATCGAACCTTGATCCGTACCAAGCAGGGTACGGTCATTTGCTCTGACTGTGTCAAAAAGTGCTATGACATTTTGATGAAGGAAGGTCGCCCCCAAGATGAGGAGCGTCGCAAGCGCTATGAAAGTGAGCTTAAAGGCGAGGGTAAAGAGCAAGAGGATGATATAGATCTTGAGAATTTACCTACCCCTCATGAAATTGCAGCGCATTTAGATGAGTATGTGATAGGACAAGAGGATGCCAAAAAGGTTTTATCCGTGGCAGTTTATAACCACTATAAGCGCTTAAAACATACGGCAACTAAAGAGGCTGATGGGGTCGAACTTGGCAAGTCAAATATTTTATTAATTGGACCTACCGGCTCTGGTAAGACCTTATTAGTTCAAACTCTAGCACGCTTTTTAAATGTGCCTTTTGCCATGTCCGATGCTACAACCTTAACTGAAGCAGGTTATGTAGGTGAGGACGTTGAGAACGTTATTTTACGTCTTTTACAAAGCTGTGATTTTAATGTTGCTAAAGCTCAAAAAGGCATTATCTATATTGATGAGATTGATAAGATTGCCCGTAAATCTGAAAATCCATCCATTACCCGTGATGTCTCAGGTGAGGGCGTGCAACAGGCTTTATTAAAGCTTGTTGAAGGCACTGTAGCCTCTGTTCCAATGCAAGGTGGCAGAAAACATCCGCGCCATGAGATGATTGAAGTTGATACTTCACAAATTCTCTTTATCTGTGGTGGTGCCTTTGCAGGACTTGAAAAGATTGTGGATAAGAGAATTCAAAAGAACTCAGGTATTGGTTTTGGTGCTGAGGTTTTAGGTAAGAAAGATCAGCTTACCTTAACGCAAAAGTATCAAAAGGTAGAGCCAGATGACTTGGTAAAATTTGGTATTATCCCAGAGTTTATCGGTCGTATGCCGGTGATTACTGCTTTAGAAGAGTTAGATAGAGAAAGCTTAGTTAGAGTCTTAAGAGAGCCTCGCAATGCTATTGTACGTCAATATCAAGCTCTCTTTGGCTTTGAAGGCGTTGATTTAGAGTTTACTGAAGAGGCTTTAAATGCTATCGCTGATACGGCCATTGAAAGACATACTGGCGCGCGTGGTTTAAGATCGGTTGTTGAAGGTTTATTATTAAATACCATGTATGATATTCCTTCAGCATCGAATGTGACTAAGGTGGTCGTAGATGAAAATACGGTCAAAAATGGCTCAGAGCCTTTAGTCATAAGACAAACTGCGGCATCTTAAACTTAAATCTTGAAAAAATCTTACGCTGCCCCCATTTGATAGAGATGGTGGGCAGACTTGCCTAAAATCTCCTTAATACCTATGGACGAGCATATGGTGAGAAAGAAGAACTTAAACAACGAAATTAAAACACCCGAACAAACTAAAACTCAAAGTAAAGTGCTTACTCTGCCCTTAATTACCTTAAGAGGTCTTGTAGTATCACTTAATTCTAATGTGCAAATTTTAGCTGCACGTGAGCAATCCATTGCAGCTTTTAAAACAGCTTTACTCTCCGAACAGGCGCAAATAGTTGTCTTTTGCCAATTAAATGATCAAGATGAGAATCCAGGCATTGATGGATTACAGAAAACCGGTGTCATTTGTAAGGTAATAAGTGGTGATTATCGTGATCCTGAGACCTATCGTTGCGTAATTAGAGGTCGTGAAAGAGTAAAACTTCTTGAGATTATTGAGCCTGACGATACTATTAATTATAGAAGAGCTAAGGTTGAGAGCTTAGAGGAAGTAGAGTATAGCCAAGAAGAAAAGGCTCATTATGTTGCAACTCTACACGCAGCTTTAGATTATGCACTGCAAAGAAGTGAAAGTGCAGTTAAATCCTTCTTAGAATCTACGATCTCTCATGAGCTAATAGAGACAATTAAAGGTGAGCAAGATTTAGGTAAGCTTACAGATCTTCTCACGCAAACCATGACTTTAACAATCACTGAAAGACGTTGTTTGTTGGAGATCTTAGATCCTATTGAGAGAGCAAAATTTTTAATTACCCGTTTAAATGGTTACTCTTTTCAACATGAAATCGAGCAAAGAATTATTGATGAAGCTCGAAGCTCCATGGAGCGCAATCAAAAAGAGTACTTTTTAAATGAGCAATTAAAAGCCATTCGTCGCGAGCTTGGAGATGATCGCGAGGATGATGAGGTTGAAGATTTTAAAAAGCGCTTAGCCTCTTTAGAAGCTCCAGATTATGTTAAGCAACGCCTTGAAAAGGAAATTAAAAAGTATGGCTCCATGTCAATTAATAACTCAGAAAGTAGCATGGTTAGAAGCTATATTGAGGTGTTGCTTACCATTCCTTGGTATAAATCAAGTGAAATAAATCACGATATTGTAAAGGCCAAAGAGATCTTAGATCATGATCATTATGGTCTTGAGAAAGTAAAAGATCGAATTTTAGAGTATCTTGCTGTACAGTCCCGTGCAGATAAATTACATGGTCCAATTTTGTGTTTAATGGGACCTCCAGGTATAGGTAAGACCTCACTTGGTGCCTCTATTGCAAGAGCCACCGGTCGTAAGTATGCAAGAGTGGCCTTAGGTGGCTTGCATGATGAGGCTGAAATTCGCGGTCATAGAAGAACTTATTTAGGATCACTTCCAGGTAAGATCATCTCTAATATGATAAAAGTTGGGGTGAATAATCCGCTCTTTTTATTAGATGAGATTGATAAGGTGACCTCATCTGCTCACGGTGATCCGCAGGCTGCCTTACTTGAGGTTTTAGATCCTGAGCAAAACAAGGCTTTTACCGATAACTATGTTGAAATAGACTATGATCTCTCAAATGTACTTTTCATAGCTACGGCAAATAGTTATAACATCTCACAGCCTCTTTTAGATAGAATGGAGATTATTGATCTTTCATCTTATACTGAAGATGAAAAGTTTAATATCGCCGTGAAGTACTTATTGCCAAAACAAATGAGGCTTAATACCTTAACTGAAAAGGAATTTGCCGTAACTGATGAGGCAATTATTGAGCTTATTCGCTACTACACTCATGAAGCTGGTGTGCGTGGTCTGGAACGTCTTTTAAATGAATTATGTCGCAAAACCGTAAAAGACATGCTCTTAAAGGCTGAGAGTAAAGCTAAGTCTCAAGAAAAGGAAGAGACTAAGGGTGAGACTGAGAATACCAATACTCGGAAAAAGCGTACTCGTAAGATCACTATTGATGTAAAGCAAGTTGAAAAGCTTTTAGGACCTAGACGCTATGACTTTACCTCAAGACTTTCTGATAATAAGGTAGGTTTAGTAAATGGTCTTGCGTGGACTTCCTTAGGTGGAGATATCTTACAGCTTGAGGCAGTAGCAAACGAGGGTACTGGTAAGCACATGTTAACTGGTAAGCTTGGTGATGTGATGAAAGAGTCCATCTCAGCTGCCATGACCTTAGTAAGATCAAGAAGTGCTAATTTGCATCTTTCAAAAGATTTTTTTGAAAAATGCGACTTGCACATTCACGTTCCAGAAGGTGCAACTCCAAAAGAAGGTCCATCAGCAGGTGTGGGTATGGTAACCGCAATTGTCTCAGCTTTAACTGGAAATCCAGTTCGTGCTGATGTTGCCATGACAGGTGAGATTACCTTACGTGGTGATGTGTTACCAATTGGTGGTCTTAAAGAGAAGCTTTTAGCAGCGCTTCGCGGTGGCATTAAGCTTGTTTTAATTCCTCATGAGAATGAAAAAGATCTTTGGGATATTCCAGAGAATGTTAAAAAAGGTCTTAACATTGTGCCAGTAAAACAAATCGATGAGGTTTTAAAGCTTGCCCTGCAAAATGATCCAAATCTTTTTATGCCAACTACCGTTTGGGCATATAAAGAGCCTACCGCTTCTCAAGATGAGAAGAGAGAGCATCACGTAGGAGCTTAAGTTTTTATGAAGGGGCGCTAAATTTTAGCGCCTTATCTGTATTAATAACTAAAGAAAACTTAGGCTACGTGCTATACTAAATTAAAGATTTTTGAAAATATTGGGAGTTATTATGACTTTTGATGAAGCTTTAAAAGAGATTATAGAAATAGTTGATCCTCTAGATCCTCTTGATGCTGACACTGTAATTGCAGACAGCGATGATTTGGATTCTTTAGCTTTATTTAATATTGTGGTTTATCTTCGTAAGAATGGTTACACCGGTTCTTTTGAAGATATTTCTAAATGCACTACTTTAAGAGATATCGTAAATCTTATTGTAAGGTAAATTTAAGCGGCTTGTTATGTAGAATAATAAGCCGCAACTGTATTAGGCATAATATCCTGACGTTAGGCTTATAATATCTCCACTTTGATGGCGAGGTCCTTGTAGAATTAAATAACTAATAAATTCAGCAACTTCGTTAAGATCAATTATGCCAAGACTTTGTCTTGAATATTTTTTTATAAAAGTATCATATTCTTGATAGGTATTAAAAGAGTCTTTTAGACTTTTTAAGATAGGAGTATCAGTAACTCCAAGTCTCAAACAATTAATATTAATATCAAAACGAGCAAGCTCACTTGCTATCCCTTTGACTGTTGCTTCTAAAGCTGCTTTAGATACTATATAAGGGGTTTTAAAATTAAACGGTTCAATAGCACAGAGTGATGATAAGGCAATAATATTAATGTGAGAGTTTATTAGTTTTAATGATCGCGCTTTAATCAGGCCATTTACCATTTCAATTAAAGAGTGCACATGTATGTTTTGATATTTTTGCATGATTTTGTAATCAATTTGCTTAAGTTTTATTGGTCCTGATATTCCTGCTGAGTGGATCACAGCGCAGAGATTAGGATGAATATTACATAGATCAAGAGTTGTTTGACGAACTTTATCAATGTCTGAATCAAGATCACAAATAACTTGATAAGTTTTGCATTCTTTAGATACAAGTTCTTGAGTCTTATTTAGCCGCTCTTCATTAGTCCCAAGTAAAATTAATTCAAGATTTTGGATTTTACTTAAATAAATAGCACAAGCTTGTCCAATTCCAGAAGAAGCTCCGGTAATTAGAACAGTTTTTTTACTCATAACTTTCTTCCCCTAATAAAAGTTTTAATTCAATTCCCTCATAAATTTTAGGATCATAAAAAGTTTTTGTTTCTGAATAAAGATATTGATCATCCTCTCTAATAAATTTACACTTGCATTTTAATAAATTAAATAAAATAGCTTGCGTGTTGGTTTTTTTTATGTAGCTGTACAGAGTATCAATACCAAGCGCTTGATATAGGGCCAAAGCTAAAGAGTTACATTTAGAAGCAACAATGCCTGATTTGAAGTAATAAGTTCCAACTTCAGCTTCTCTTTTTAAACGATTTATTTTTTTTAAGGTTATGACTCCGCACGGCTCGTCATTACAATCTACTCTAAACATCATAGTATTTTTATTGTGTTTTAGAGAGTGACAATATTTTAGATGGTCTTCTGGACTAATAATATCTGAATTAGTCATTTTTGAACGTATAGATTCTTCATTCCTCCAATGCAGAATATTAATTAATTCAGGATCACTTAGTAAAGTAAAATTGATAAAATAAAGCTTTTTGATAATAAGATGATCTTTCATAAAGTTTCTAATCAAATTGATGAAAAATAATTTATACTTTATAGTAGTATAGCATATAAAAATAGTTTTAAGAGTTTACTTATTATGATATATTTCTTTTATATCACAAAATTATCGTACTTGTGTCATAAAATGCTATAATATAATTTGCTATTTTTAGAACATTTTAACTATGCTTAAACAAGATAGATTAAGATTTAAGTATAAAAGAAATTTGAGTTTTTATTAGTAAATTTTAATCTTAATTAGATTAATAGTGATTATTTTTAATAAGGCGAGTGATAAGATATTTATAATAGATAATTATTTTAATTATTAGAGAAATAAAAAGTAATTTAATAATAGTAATTTTCAAAATGTTCAAAATACCCTTGAGTTTAGGTAATTTTAGCCGTTATTATTAAATAAAGAAGAGGAGACTTTAGATGATCCGTTCATTCTCACATGTAAAACTTGAAGCTTTAATAGGCATAAGTGGCATTAAGCAAGCTGATGTTTTTAATGATTGTGTCAATGTTGCTAAATTAGATGAAAAGAAAGCGAAACGACTTGTTAAATCTGTGGGCTTTAAACAAGTAAAACTTATTGATCCTCCTAAAACCACCTCTGATGCTTGTCTTGCTGGGGCTAAAGTTTTACTTAAAAATTTAGAGATTGATCCTAAAGTAATTGACGGTTTAATTTTTATTACACAAACTCCAGATTATCTATCCCCTGCTACAAGCTATATTTTGCAAAAAGAATTAGGTCTATCATCAGAAACCTTTCTTTCAGATGTTACCCAAGGTTGTTCAGGTTTTGTTTATGGTTTAATGCTAGCCTCTAATCTTATTTCAAGTAAAACTTGTAAGAAAGTCTTAGTGTGCGTGGGCGATGTGTACAATGGAGCAATGCGCTCAAGGATCTTAGATCTGTCGCAAGTGTCGAATATTGCAGTTTTTGGTGATGGTGCAGGCGTGGCGCTTTTATCTTATGATGAAAATGCCGAAGATTCCTTTTATTCTATTGAAAATAATGGTGAATTTTATGATACTGTTATTTCTCATTATATTGGTTTTAGATATCGCTTTTCAAAAGATTTTGATCCAGAGCAGGTAAAAGAATTACATGGTGCAAGTATAGATGGAGCTGTGCTTGCAGATTATATGTTAAAAACTGTAAAAGATGATTTGCAAAGAATTTGTTCTTTTGCTAAATGTAATTTTTCAGATCTTTCTTATTGTATTGCCCATCAGGCAAATAAAACTTTAATGAGTGCTTTAAGTCAAGTCTCGAATATGTCGAAGAATTTTATGCCATTTTTGGCTGAAAATACTGGTAATACGTCCTCTGCTTCAATTCCTTTAGCCATTTCTGAAAATAAGGATCTTTTACCTAAGCTTACAGAGAAAAAGGTTTTGCTCTCAGGTTTTGGCGTTGGATTGTCGGTTGCATCTGCAATTTTAAGTATGAAGAAGACTACAATCATAGAACCACTTTATATTTGAAGCGTAAGGAGTTTTTATGGCTAAATTTTTAATTTCAGGCGTAGTAGGTGGCATTGGTAATGCTTTATTTAAGCGTTTAATTGAGGCAGGTCATGAAATCTATGCTATAGGTCATGACGGTGAGGGGATGCAAAAGTTACAAGATCAATATAGTAATTTTAAGCACTATGTGGTCTGTGATTATACTAATCCTCAAGATATTGAAAAATCATGTCAAGATATTTGGCAATATGGACCTTTTGATGGTTTTTGCTATTGTTCTGGGCAAACACAAGTACAAAGTGTGCGCAAAATGAAATATGAAGAGAATTTGAAGTTATTTAACATCAATTTTTTTGCTTTTTTGGAAGTTTTACGTTTATTCGTAATACATAAGCCTAAAAATTATGTAAGTCGAGTGGTGGTGCTCTCTTCTATATCTTCTATATTAACAACTAATTACACTGCTATGTATGGAGCTTCAAAAGCTGCTATTGATGCTTTCTTAAAAAATGCCTCTATAGAGCTTATTAATTTTAAAATTAGTATTAATTCTCTGCAGCCAGGTTACGTTGATACTAAGATGGGGCGTATTTTAGAAGTTTTAGGTGATTTTGAGGATCGTATTGCAAAATCTCAACCAATGGGCATTATTTCAACTGAGGATGTAGCAATTGAGCTTGAGTATATGTTAACTAAAATGCCTTTAACTGTAACTGGTAGTTGCCGTTTACTTTCAGGTGGATGTCATTAAAAAGTTTACGGCAGAATTTATATGAACGCTCGCAGAAAACCCGCAAGCTTCAGCTTGTGGGATGAATGCAAGCCTGCTAAACAGCAGTGAATTATGATATAGTCATCAGCAGGGAAGAATTCTTTAGGCACTCAGGATATGGTATACAAGGCTTTCACTTATCGCATTAAGCCGAATTCTAAGCAGCAGGAA
This sequence comes from uncultured Succinivibrionaceae bacterium, assembly GCA_944389835.1. Taxonomy (GTDB): domain Bacteria; phylum Pseudomonadota; class Gammaproteobacteria; order Enterobacterales; family Succinivibrionaceae; genus Avisuccinivibrio_A. The sequence continues at coordinate 359 of CALXNU010000010.1, read as the reverse complement.
CTGCTTGTCAAGTATACGCATGCCTGCAGAAGTGCGTGGAACAGAGTTTTAAGCTGCCATGAACAAGAGTATCAAGAGTACAAAAACGAAATTCTTAGATTAGTCACCAGCGGTAATGTTGACTCCTATGAAGAAGCTTTAGAGCTTTTAAGTCCCATGAAGCCGCAGCCTAGCAGGAAGTCCCTCTTTACAAAGCTTAAGTTCCTTAAGCATGAGTATCCGTACCTTAAAGAGCCTTACTCACAAGTTACACAGCAGAAGGTTCAGGACTTAAGCGGTGCCTTTGAGCGCTTCTTCAAAGGAGATCCCAGATCTCCACAGTACAAGAAAAAATACTATGATAAGTCAGGCTTTAGATA
>CALXNU010000009.1 GCA_944389835.1 uncultured Succinivibrionaceae bacterium | reverse complement strand
AAATAGAGTTCAAAAGAGAAATGAGAAACGGCTTATTAGAAAAGAAAGTCTTAAAGAAGACATCATTTAGACGGTTGCGAACTACACGCGGCTCTTTTGGTGCCTTTACAATATCTTCTTCGTTCATGACCTTACTCCTAATTTTACTTAGGTTCTAAGTATATCAAATAAGAGGCCTACAATTTTAAATTTAGCTGAAACACATACAGCGCCCTAGGTTTTATTTTGGTTCATGGAAAAATCCTGTGGAATGTGGTTAAACATGAGCCTTAATCTTTGCTGCTTTTTCCTCTTGTTCAAAACCTAACCACGGGAAATTTCTACTGGCTTCGAGTAAGAGTAACAAGAAATATTCAGTATCCCTAAAGCCGTAGGATGCTCGACGAATAGTTTTAACCAGGTTAACACATCCTTCACATTTTCCTGATGTAATTTGATATTTAACAAAAGTAATTATACCTGATAAATGATTTTTAATAAGCTTCCCAAACCAACTAAAGTGTTTATTGTTCATATCTTCACAAATTCCAATTACATTATCTAAAATTGTTTTCATCTTACCTTCACATTTAACCTCATAAGCTTGTTTTATAGATTCTTTTATAATGTCAATAAAAATAAAATTTACATTATCGTATATTAATGCTTCGTACCTTTTTAGATGATCTGTGCGTGCTTTGATTGCTTTTCGCAAAGACTTAAAAAGACCAGTTGATGAATCATTGTTATTTATAGAAGAAGTAACTTCTAGTGCTTCTTTATCTTTTTTCTCTAAGGTATCTCGATTAGATGCCAAAATGTATTTTTCTCTCTTTAAATCAGCCGCCTCTTTATCTCGTCCTTCTAAAATTAAGGCTTAAGCAACCTCAAAATTTTCGTTTTGTTTTAAATAAAAGAGTTAAGTTAACTTTCAACCAAATATTGCGAAAATCGATTTTTAAGTTTTTTCTTATATTTTTGGAAAATTTCACCAAATTTTGCGTTATGTGTATCAAATTTTTATTAGTTTTCAACTTAAAATTCTTTATAAAACACTATTAACTTACTGTATTTAAAGTTTATATTTTAGAGTTTAAGTTTTGTTCTTCTTGTGATAATTTTTAATTTTTCCTATAATACAAAATATAGGAGTTTAGTGGGGTGGTCTGTTATGACTGAAGTTAAAAGTTTGCCACTTGGCGTTACTAAGTTTGCAACATTTATCGACAACGAGTATATCTACGTTGACAAAACAGATCTAATTGCGCAAATTGCTAAATATCGAATTCCAATTTTTCTCGCCCGCCCAAGACGCTTTGGTAAATCAACTTTAGTAAGCACTTTTGAGGAACTCTTTGAGCATGGACTTGAAAGATTCAAGGGGCTTAAGATTGATACTCAAAATCTTTGGGATGATAAAACCTATAAAGTTCTACACCTTGATTTTTCTTTTTTAAAAGAAGATCGTGACGATATCTCGTTTGCAAATAAGCTTTGTGCTCATTTAAAAACTAAATTAGAGCCTTTAGGCTTAAGCATCCCTGATGAGCAAGATGTAATTGCTTCCTTTAACAATACTCTTGAGAAACTTATTCGTAACTCTTTAGTGCTTTTAATAGATGAATATGATGCTCCTCTAACTACAGTAATGGGCGATCATGTCGAGTTTGAGCGCAGACGAAAAATACTTTCTGAATTTTTCTTGAGTATCAAATCATACTCAGATAAGTTTAGATTTATTTTCTTAACTGGGGTTACCCGTTACTCCAATGTTTCAATTTTCTCAGCTTTTAATAATATTCTAGAAATAAGCTTTGATCCTTTATATGGCGCGCTTTTAGGTTACACACAACAGGAGATTGAGCTTTATTTTAAGAACTATCTTGAAAGGGCAGCTCTTGTCTTAAATCAAAAGGAGAATACCACTCTTTACGATGTAAGGCTTGTGTTACAAAAGCTTAAAGAGCATTATGACGGCTACTCTTTCGATAAAGGATGTAGTACACATGTCTATAATCCGTGGTCGATCTTAAACTTTTTAAACGCGCCTCAGAATGATTTTGATAATTATTGGCTAGAGACAGGTGGTTCGCGACCCTCAATTTTGGTGAATTATTTTAGAAAAGTTCTAGATAAAAAACTTGAGAGAAGCGTGCTACTAAAGTATTTAGATAGCGACATCGAGATTACGGTCTCAAAAGACATACTCTCACCTACAATTGAAAGCATAGAGGAAAGCTCTTTTCCTTTTGAAGCTATTTTGTATCAATCAGGGTACTTTACCATCACGCGAGTCAGGAAAGGAGGACGGTTCTCAATTGGTTTGCCAAATTTAGAGGTTCAAGATGCTTTTAAACGTATTGTCCTTGAGAAACTTTTAAATCAAAGCGCAATTGATTTTGGTGCTAAACATGAAGATCTAGCTTCAAAAGCTTTAGAAGATAAAAACTTAAGCTTGTTTAAAGAGCTTTTAAATACGATTTTAAATGAGTTTTCTTATGAGAGTTTTCCTGCTTTTAAAGAAGCTCATTTTCGCGATATTTTTAAAGTCACCATTAAATGCATTGGCTTTGATACGTATAGCGAGTACCAAACTTCACAAGGTAGATCTGATTTGTGCGTTGTAACTGACAAGTATCTTTATGTAATAGAGTTTAAAGTTATAGATGATAATCAAGATGAAGTAATTAAGCGCACCTTAGAAGATGCTAAAACTCAAGTTTTAGAGCATAAATATAATCTACGTTTAGATCCTCTTTTAAAAGAGCGTGAAGTAGTGTCCCTTGCGTGCGTTATTGTTAATCAAAATAAGGATAACAGGCATGATAAACCTTATCGTGGAGTGGTGGAGTTAGAAGAGGTTTAGGGAAACAAGAAAGCTTAGGATAATAAGTTATAGCAAGTTCACAAATTCTTCAAAGATTTTAACCTCTCGGTTCAATCAAAGGTTAAAACTGTTAGGAATTGCTAAGAAGATCCGTCAGAATTACTAATATGATCCGTTGATAAGAGCAACAGAAAAAGGCAGTTTTTTCAACACAAGGCACTATGTAAATTCACAAAAAAGGTAGTTTTAGCATCAAGATTTCTTTCACATTGCCATCTTTAAGCTATTTACAATCAATTAAGATAAATTTGTCTAATAAAAAATTAAAAAAGCCTCAAGAAGTTGTTGAGGCACATGAACTACCTACGCACTTGCGTGCTAGGTTTCGTAAGTTTAGCCTGATTTTTAGTAAGCCTCCCCGCTTCAGGGCGCTTACTATCAGTCTCAATGTCCCCATCAGGTAGGAGCAAAAAGCTCGTTCCTGAGTTCTTAGAGGGTATTATACATGATCAAAATGTGCGACACCAGCCGCTTTCATCCCCACGCTCACGCATGGGGAATTACGCGGCATTAGTTAAAAAGTGCTGCACCTGTCGCTTACATCCTAAAGCTTACGCAAGGGGAATTGAGCGGCATAAGTTAAAACTCTTGGTTTAATGGGAGATAAATTGCGGGATTTTTGGCATTTAGGTTATTCACAAGCTAGGACGTAAGCGCTATAGGGAGCACTTGTCGCAAATTATGGGTGATGTTTTTAGGCAGGAGAGTCCTTATATAAGGTTAGAGATAATTTTTCTTAAAAATATCTCTTGCATGATTTTAAAAAACACGCTAATCTAAAAAATATAAGTATATTATCTCAAGAAAAGGATTTTTGATGATAAGTTTAAATGTTAAAAAGGCTTATGCAGTTGCCGAGAAGATCACCTCAAGTGACCTTCTAAAGCTTATGCACGCCTTACATATCAATCAAAAGAGTATTTCTAATCATCACTATCAAAACTCACTTAAAAAATTAAAAGAGTTGTGCATAGATTATTGCGCTTATTCTTTCAAGACTTGTGGGGAGGTAGTATTTAAGGCTAAGTCCAACCTAAATACTCATTTATCTTTGTTAAAGCCTCATGCTTCGATCAAAGGTAGTCTTTTAACTTCTAAATTTAAAATTAAAAGTGCCAAAAGTGAACTTAACTTGAGGTTTGTCTCACTTAATGTAGCGCACGAAAAGATGAATTTAGGCTGTTTTTTATATCAGATGGGTTCACGCTCAGATGATCCTGACGGACATTACTTAAAAACTTATTTGCCCTATCAGATCATCTTTTTATCTCATATCTTAAATTCATCTTCTAACTTCTATCTTTTAAATTCAATTCAAAAAGTAAAAGCAAATTTGCAAGTTTTTGTCTGTCTTTTACTTAAACTTAATTCTTTCCGTGTTGCCCCAAACTTTAAGGTAAGCTTTATATTTAATAAGGCTTATCTAAGCTTTGGGGTAACTTTTAAGCCTTTATTAAATAATAATTTTAGGCTCAATAAATGTTTAAATTAAGGAGATCAGGATGACTACAGATATTAATACCAATTATGCTGCCAATTCTGCAACAAATGTCCAAAATGAGGGCTCTGTAAACAGCCAATTTGGTTGTAGCGTACAATTTATGTATGCTCAATTGCAAATGGAGCTTGCAAGCGCTAATAAAGATAAGGCCTTAGAAAAGATTGAGTCTATTCGCATTGATCAGCAAACTTCAGCAAATTATACGAGTACTATCAATGCTATGCGTGATCTTAAAGGCTATGATTGTGAAAAGTATGGTGATTTGCCAACGTCAAAGTCTGAAATTGAGTCTGAACTTGCAACTGCCAAGGCTGCCTTAGCTGATCTTAAAGCGCTTGAAGATACTGACAGTGAGTATGCTAAAGCCAATAAAAAAAATTCTGATACCTGGAAAACTCAAGACAGTAGTACTAACTATTGGTATGAAAACAAGTATATTAAAGATGCTTCAGCTTTTGATCCTTTAAGAGTAGGAGGTAAGACTGATCACAATATAGGTGAAATTCAAAGTGGTATTAAAGCGCTAGAGACTCGTATTGCTGCTTTGGAGAATATGCAAACTATAGTCACAGCTCAAACTGCAACAGATCCTGCAACTAATATCCTAAGCGATTGTAACATAACCATCTCCGGCCATTTTACTGATGATAATTTAGATAGTTGGATTGCAAGTTTAGAGGCTACCCAAGAGGAAATTGGTACTGATATTCAGCAAGAGATGGTCTTTATTCAAGACTATATGGGTCAGTACAACTCTTATACCCAAGGTGCCTCCTCAGCAATTTCTGAGGCTAATGACACCTTAAAGACTGTAGCTAGGGGGTAATTTAAAATGACAGAAGGCGTAAATAATAATCAAAATGCAACAAGTATTGGTGCAACGCAAAATGTAAGCGCCGGTTCTGTAAACAGTCACTTTGGTTGCAGCGTGCAATTTATGTATGCGCAATTGCAAATGGAACTTGCCCAGTCTAATAAAGAAAGGGCTTTGCAAAAGATTGATGCTATTCGTATGCAACAGGCAGAATCAGCGGCGATTACTGATGCTATTAATCAGCTTCGCAATTTAAAAACTGCCATGGGTGATGAAGATGAGGTATCCATCTCTGATTTTGGTGATTTATCACAATTAAGTGGTATGACCGAAGAGGAAAGAAATGCCGAGCTTAATACCATTAATGGCTATTTAAATGAAGCCCGTACCTCACAACAGCAAGCTAAACTTGGTGAAAAAGGTGGAGAACAAGGTTCAGCTAACGAACAGATCTCAGGTGAAAAAGAATCTACCATGATGTCTGTTGAGATGGAGAACTATTTTAAAAGCAAAGGAATGGCCTACGATGATGCAGGTAAATCTCGAAGACAAAATGCAGATGAATGGAATGAGGCAATTTTAAGTCTTGAGGGTCGTAAGACTTATCTTGAAGTTTACGATATGTGCCAAAAGTATGATATTGATTTGCCAATGGACGGAGATCTTACTACTGAGCGCATTGATACCATTATTGCCTCCCTTGAGTCTGCACAAGAGGAGGTGGGCTCTGATATTCAACAGCAAATGGTCTTTATTCAAGATTATATGGGGCAATATAACTCCTATACGCAAGGTTCATCATCGGCAATTTCTGATGCTAATGATACCTTAAAGTCCATTGTGACTCGCTAGGATAAGGTTTTTAAGCTTAACAAAAAGAGTGCTTTTAAAATTGGAGAGCATGAAGTTAAGCTTAGTAGTATAGTTTTTTATATTAAGCCTTAAAGGCTTTAGGAAACATTTAAGAAAAGGAGCGCTTATGCTTGATTCTAAAAAAATTGATGACTTTATTGAGCAGACTTTAAATGAGATCCGCAATATTGATGCGATGTATGATAGAGCTAAAAAAATGGCTCAAGAGATGTCATCGCAAGTAAGTATTGATGCCAAGGTTGAAGAGAAGGCTCAGGAGTTATTAAAGGATGCTCAAGCTTCAGTGCAAAATAGAGCATCTTACACTCCGTCTTTTGAAGTTGAGAAGACTCCTTCTCGTTCATTTTCAAGAAGACGCAATCTTATTTAGTTTAAGTTATTAATAAGGAGAGGCTATGGCTGTAGGTTCGGTAAATTTAGCGCAAGATTTTAATCTTCAAGGCGCTAATTTAAATGCAACAAATCAGGCAGTGCAACAAGGCAGCTTTCAAGGCATGAGTGTTGCTGTGGCCGATGATCCGCTTTCAGCCTTAGCCAATAGTGCTGAGGAGTTAACCTTTGCTAAGGATAATTCTAAGCAAACTAAGCTTTCAGATAGAAAGCAAAAGTTATCTGAGTCTCGAATAAAAGAGCAATTAGAGCGCATTAAAGAGGCTTTAAAAAGCACGGTTAACTCTGATAATACGGCCCATCAAAATGCGCTTAAAACCTGGCAGAGTAAATCAAAAGATCCCAAAGACTTACTTAATATGCTAAAGGAGTTGGGATCACATCCTAGTTCAAGTTATGCCTTTTTAGCCCAAGAGGAAGAAAAGTCTACCGGGGAGCTTAAAGAGCTTTTAAAGGATGCTCAAGATCTTTTATTTAAGGAAAATAAAGCTGAGATCTTAGCAGTTGCCAATACGATTGGCGCTTTTTCAAATCAAGAAGTCGCTCCCTCACTTGTTTTAAGTGAGACTTATGCTGATATTTCAACTAAGCCTCATAATCCTACTGAGCTTTTAGAGCATTTAAGTAAAAAGTTTGGTCAAGATAATTTAGAGGCGGGCATTGATGCGATGTTTAAGGCTTTAGCCTGTGATTTAAATTCCACCATACCTTCTCAAGAGGAAGGCATTTTAAAGGACGTGGCAAGTACTTTAGCTAAGACTAAGACCTTAAATGGCTCTTTAAAGCTTACTAATAACTTCTTAGATAGAGTGCAAAATACCTTAGGGCTTAAAGTTGGTGATTTAAGTGGCAGTAAAATTTTACTTGATTTAGTAAATTTAAGTCACTCGCGTTTTATCGCCCCTTTGCATGTGCAAAATCTCTACAAAGGTGTGGTTACTTCAAATCCTGAAGAAGATGTCTTAGTGGCCCAAGAGTTTTTGCGGATGGGACGAGAGCTTTCTGAAGATCTTTTTGATTCTTTAGAGGATAGAAACAAGCTTCTTGATAGTACGCAAAGGCTTGTTGATGAATTAGTTGATAAAGAAGATGAATGGCTTGAGATGGGAGGTGAATAATGTTAAGTACTTATGATTTAGATGATTTAGCCAAGCGCTTTAATTTACCTACCATCACATTAAGTGAAGATAAGCCTTTTGTCTTCATTTTAGGTGATAAGTATCATTTCACGCTTGAATATAATCAAAGTGAAGATGTGATCTTATCTTTAGCAAAAAGTTTAGCGCCTTATGATGAAGAGACTTTAGCTTTTTATGTGAAAAAAAGCTCTTATCTTGAAAAAAGCGCACTTGAGTTTTCTGTAGGTTATGCCAAAGATTGTCTTTATTTGATGGTCTATCTTAAAGACAATGCTTCAAGTGTGGAGCTTATTAATGCGGTTTTAGGCTTAATTGAGCTTGCTAATTTAAAGGAGTAAGTAGATGGCAATTGACGTTTTAAACTCCAAAGTAGGTATTGCTGATGTCTTGCCTGCAGCCTCAAATGAGCATCTACCAACGGTTGATGATTTTAACTCCGTGGGGCAGTCCCAATCGTTAAGTGAGGTTACCGCCTACAAGAGCGCATTAGAGTCAAATGGCTTTAATATTCAATTAGCCTCTACGATGCGACCTGTCATTAACTCAGAGGACATTTTGCGCCCTACAAGATTTAATAATCTTTTAAATTCAGCACAAGAGAAGCTCTCACAGGTTGAAAATGACGCTAATTTAAGGCGTTTTGTGCGTGAGGATTTAGCACCTTTAGCGCAAAATCGCGAGCTTTTAAATGCTTATTTGGGCATGATGGTTGGAGGCTAAGATGCTAAGTCAAGATGAGCTTAAAGCTTTGGAGATCTTAGCTTACTTCTTTTATCAAGGGCAAAGACCGCAAAGTGCTTTGCGCACGCTAAAGGCGATTTTAGCCATTGAGCCTAAAAATAAGTGGGCGCGGGAGATGATAATCTTCTGTGAAGATAGCCTTGAGCATTATGAAAAGGTTGAAAGTCTAACTTCAAATTTAGAAAGTTTAGAACTTGATAAAGATAAGCTTAAAGCTTTGAGTTTTTTGCGCGCTAGAGCTTTGCAAAAATTAGGGCGTAGCGCCGAGGCGCAAGCTTTAGTTGCGAAGTTTATTTAAGGATTTAGTATGACTCTTCTTGAAAGTGCCAGATTTAGCGCTTCCATTGTCACCAAACATGCTGATTTTATGTTAATTGGCATGGTAGTGGCGGTTATCTGTTTGATGATCGTGCCGTTACCGACTTTTTTAGTTGATTTACTGATTTCAGCTAATGTTGCCATGTCTTTTCTCATCTTAATGATGACGATGTATGCGCCAAATGTGTTGTCATTTTCGGCCTTCCCCTCCTTACTTCTATTTACCACACTCTTTAGAGTAGGTTTAAATATTGCAACTACAAGATTAATTCTCTTACATGCTGATGCAGGAGAGATCATTTATACCTTCGGTGAATTTGCCGTAGGTGGTAATTTTATTGTCGGTGCCGTGGTCTTTATCATTATTGCTATTGTGCAATTTTTGGTCATTGCCAAAGGCGCAGAGCGTGTCTCAGAGGTGGGAGCGCGTTTCTCCTTAGATGCCATGCCAGGTAAGCAAATGTCAATTGATGCTGATTTGCGTGCAGGATCGATTGACTCTGAGGAAGCGCAAAGAAGACGTACTAATGTGTCCTTAGAAAGTCAGATGTATGGTGCCATGGATGGTGCCATGAAGTTTGTTAAAGGCGATGCCATTGCAGGTTTGTTAATTGCTGCGGTAAATATTGTGGCAGGTACCACCATTGGTGTCACCCAAAATGGCATGAGCGCTTCTGAGGCTTTACAGCTTTATGGCGTTTTAACCATTGGTGATGGCTTAGTCTCACAAATTCCATCCTTATTAATTGCAATTTCAGCAGGTGTTTTGGTTACCAGATCAGGCGGTGATGTTGACAATGTCGGAGAGCAAATTGGCTCACAAATCTTCTCCCAACCAAGATCGCTTATAGTATCTGGCTTTTTAGTCTTCTTATTTGCCCTAGTGCCAGGTTTTCCAAAACCACAATTATTCTCCCTTGCCGCTATTTTAATGGGCATTGGCTATGCACTTAAATATATGGCCAAAGTTAATGCAGGGAAAAAAGATCCAAAAGCTGAGATTAAAAATACCCTTAAAGCTACCACGCAAAAAAGAAAGCTTACAAGTGAGGATGCTGAGGAATTCTCCCCGGTGGTGCCTTTGATTTTAGATCTAGCCCCTAATCTTTCACAAACCTTAGATTACGATGTCTTAAATGATGAGTTAATTAATCTAAGGCGCACTTTGTATTTTGATTTAGGCGTGCCCTTCCCTGGCGTTAATTTACGTGAAAACCCCAATTTAAAGGATTATGAGTACGCTTTAAATTTAGATGAAGTACCGGTGGGGTTTGGCAGACTTGAGAAAGATGCGCTTTTAGTGCGCGATGATCCTGACAATATCAGAATGTTAGGTCTTGAGGTTAAAGAGGGTATGCCTTTTTTACCTTCTGAGAAATCTTGGTGGATCAATATAAATGATAAAGAGACGGTGGAGAAAATTGGGGTTAAGACCTTATCCCATGAAAGGGTAATTTCTTTGCACTTATCTTTAATTTTAGCCCGTCACGCCGCAGATTTTATTGGTCTTCAAGAGACTAAATATCTTTTAGATAAGATGGAGGAGAGAGCCCCTGATTTAGTACATGAAGCAAGTCGTTTATTGCCTTTGCAAAAGATTGGTGATTTGTTTAAGCGTTTAGTGCAAGAGCAAATTTCAATTCGCGATCTTAGATCTTTACTTGAGGCCATTGTGGTGTGGGCTCCAAAAGAGAAAGATATCGTGATGTTAGGTGAGTATTTGCGCACTGCCTTAAAAAGGCAAATTAGCTATAAGTATAGTGCCGGTAATAATTTACTTTCTGCCGTACTTTTAGAGCCTGCCTGTGAGGAGAAAATTCGCAAAGCCATTCGCCAAACCTCAGCAGGTGCCTTCTTAGCTTTAGATCCGATGTCAAGTAAAGCCTTTTTAAATGAGGTAAGACGTGTTGCAGGCAATAAAGGTAAAACGCGTTTTGTCATCATTTGCTCAATTGATATTCGCCGTTATGTAAGGCGCTTGATTGAAGGTGAATTTTATGAAATTCCAGTTTTAGATTATCAGGAATTAACCCCTGAGATCTCCGTGCAACCTATTGATAGAATCAAATTGTAGTTTTTAAGGAGTACTTTATGGCAGATAAGAATAATAATGTAAATGATGCTACTGAAATTAGTATGCTTGAGGCCGTTGGCATGTTGGCTAATGGCTATAGCCTAGCTGAGCTCAAAGGCATTGATCTTCAAAAGCTTGAGGCTTTATATGCTTTAGCCTATCAATATTATCAAGCTCAAAATTATCAAGATGCCAAAAATATTTTCCAAGCCTTGTGCTTATTTGAGCCAAGTGAGCAAAAGTATTTTATGGGTTTAGCCTCCTGTGAGCAGGGCCTTAAAAACTATAGTAAGGCCGCTGATGTGTATTCAGTGTGTTGCGTCTTAAGTGGCCTTAAAGATCCTAAGCCTATGTACTATGCAGGGGTTTGTCTTTTAAAGGCCGGGCGCAAAGAAGATGCAAAAGTTGCTTTCCAAAGTCTTGAGATCATGGGCAGGGAAGGGAAAACCGAAGATCAAGAGTTTATCGCTAAGGGCAAGCAATTACTTGATGTTTTAGAGTCAAGTAATAAATAAAGGAGGTCTTATGGTAGGAAGTATTGACGGTTCTCCACGAGGCAGTGAAGGGGTTTTAGGATCTCAAGGCACAGCTGGGGTCAATGAGACCACACAAAGCCAAACCCCAAGCTCTCATACAGGAGGAGTTCCTGATGCTAGCGCAAAAGATGATTTAAACACGCTCTTATCAGGTCCAACTTTGGAAGCCCCAGATGGTCAATTCTCACAAATGAGCTTTCCTGAGTTAAGTGCTCTTTGTACAGAAGCGATTTTATCGATGCTAGGCTTTGAGGAGCGTAAAAGCGCGGTTGACAGTGGTATTAATGCGATTGAAACTCATCGCCAGCAGCGCGCTGAGGTAAATCAAGAGCGCATTGAAAATTTGCAAGAGCAAGCTAAAAAGGCCGAGGATAATAGCCTTTTATCTAAAATAAAAGAGGCTTTTTCCTATATTAGTATGGCTTTAGGTGCTTTAGCTGGTATTGGCTCTTTTATCTTAGGCTGTGTAACTGGTAATCCTTTATTAATTGCAGGCGGTTTGATGCTCACTTTATCTACCGCAGAGCAGATTATGTCCACCGCCACGGATGGAAAGATTTCTTTGCAAGGTTTAGGTGAGTACATCATAGAAAAGCACGGCGGTAATAAAGAGGCTTGTATGTATACCTGCATGGCAATTACCATGGCCTTAGGTCTTGCCGGTGCCATACTTACTGCAGGTGGCGCAAGTGGTTCTGCACTAGCTAATCTTTCCACAAGTGCACAAAAGATCACGGCAATTGCGCAGACTACAACAAATTACATAAATGCTGCAACTTCTATTGTCTCAGGTTCGGTAAACATTGCTTATGCAGTAAATAGCGCTGAGCTTCAAAATATTAAAGCTGAAGGTCTTGATCTAGAGGCAATTTTACAGCGTATTGCAGTGGCTATGGAGCTTGATACCGAGCAGATCAAGAAGATCTTGGAAAAATCAAATGACATGGCAGAAGGTGTCAAGCAAATTTTAAATGATTGTAATAAAACCGTAGGTGCCGTGTTAACTGGTGCACCTGCAATGGCATAAAGGAGAGATGATTATGGTAGATGGCGTAAGTAACAGTAGTAACTCCATGGGAGTGTATGGTCAATATGGTGACTATTCAGAGCTTAAAACTCAAACTAAGACTGAGGGCAATACCGTAATTGTCACGCAAAAAGGTGAAGATGGGCAATCATTTTCTGTGAGCACTCCAAAACTTGAGGCCCCAACTTTAAGTGATTATCATGCAGATTTGGCAAGCATGGGATCATTTGGTGCGACCTTTGGGGCTGCGGTTTTAGCTTTAATTCAAGAGGCAACCTCAGATATCGTAAGAGATAATCGCTCTATTGTCTATGAGGCACAAATGCAAAGTGCTGATCTTATGGAAAAGCAAGCCGATAAGATGCGTGATCAAGCAATTGTAACCCTCGTGATGGGAGTGGTTTCTGGAGCTTTACAGATTGCAGGTGGTCTTTTTGGTGCTGCAAAAACAAGCAAAGCTTTAGGCAGTGGCCTTTCAGATGCCTCTTTAGGTCTTAAAAATACCCAAATTTCAGCACAACAACAGATCTTTAATGCAGTCGGTGGTATGGTAGATTCAGGTGCCAAAGCAGGTCAAACCTTTTTAGAAGCTGATATTAAGCGTTTGGAGGCAGATCAAAAGAGAATTGATGCCTTTGCCGATCAGATAAAGTCAATTACTGACTCTTTAAATCAGACGGTAAATAAGGCTTTAGATACCATGTCTACTATCTCGCAAAATATGATTGATGCCAATAAGCGCATTTTAGGCTAGTAAATTAAGGAAGGTGTAATATGCAAGCGGTTGAAATGATTGAGCTTATTTTCAGTAAAGCTCCGTGGGATAAAGTTGAAATTACTCTCCCAGAGGCTTTTTTAAGCTATCAAGTTGAGTTTGAAAACTACAGCTTAATTTTAGCCGCTTGTGAGCAAGACAAACTTTATTTATATGTTGATTTTTTGCAAATTGTAGCTGATGAAAGTAAGTTAAATGAGCTTTTGAAAAAAGCTTGTGCGATGCAAATGCAAATTTTTGAAGATCATAAGGTTAATTTAACTTTAAGAGATAAGTTTTTGCGTGCCGAGTTGATTTTAGATCATGAGGTGAACAAAGATAAAGTTGAAGATTGCCTTTGTAAGTTTCTAGATGATGTGGATTTTTTTGTTGAGCATTTAAATCAAGATTTAGACTCAAGCTCAACGCTTTCATTTTTAAGTCAGGGGGCTTTATTTTAATGTTAAAAAATTTACTTAAAGCCTCGTTGATTGCTTTGAGCCTTATAAGTTTAAGCTTAAATATTGAGGCTTATGAGTTTAAAGGTACGTATTCGCATTATTCAGATGCTGAAAGCTTAAATTCGGTATTAGTTGATTTTGCAAGATCACAAGGTTTAAGCGCGCAAATTTCAAGTGCCGTGTCAGGGACTGTGAATGGCCGTTTTGAGGCGGTTGATCCTAAAGTTTTTCTCTCGGCGATGCAGGCAGCCTTCGGGGTTAAATATTATCGCTTAGGCAATACCATATATTTTTATCATGAAAATGAAGAGACAAGTGCTATTTATCGCCCATCAAGTCTTGAAATTTCCAAGATTCGATCCTTACTTAATGCCTCGCATTTAGTCTCTGAGGATTTACCGTTAAAGCTAAATCCCCAAGGTTTATTAGTCTTCACCGGTCCTCAGACTTATGTCACTGCGCTTATGCAGGTCTCAGAGGAGTTTGACAAGCGTGAAGAGCAACAAGTTATCATGCAGGTTTTTAAGCTCAAACACGCTAAAGCTCAAGACTTGCAAATCGATAGCATGGATAAGGTGGTAAATATCCCAGGTGTGGCCTCAATTTTAAAGGCCATGGTCTCAGGTGGGGCTACAGGCGGTGGTGCACTTGCCATTACCACTAAAAGTCCAAGTGTACAAAGCCTAAGAGGTCAGGGTTTAAGTGGTATTGGCGCACCACCTGTAGCCCCTGCCTCAACGCAAGTTAATATAAGTGCACAGGCTAATGCTGCAAGTAAAGAGCAAGAGGCGGGGGCACCTGTTGAGTTTTCACCTAATATTATTGCTGACACCAGGTTAAATGCGGTAGTCATTCAAGATTATCAATATCGCATGCCTTATTATGAGGAAGTCATTCGTGAGCTTGATGTGCCATTGCGTTTAGTGGAATTACATGCGGCAATTGTCGATGTAGATGTTAATGCCACTAAAGATTTAGGTATTGATTGGCAGGCGGCACGAAACTCTGGTAATTGGGCATTAGGCGGCGGTGTGGGAAGACCCTCTTGGGATGGCTCCTTCCCAATGGCCAATAGTGGCAATGGCGGTATTTTCTCGACAGTCTTTTCCACAAATCACAGCCGTTTTATGGCTCAGATTAATATGCTTGAGGAAGACAATAAGGCAAGGACCTTAGGCCGTCCTTCAGTACTTACTATGGATAATGTGGAGGCGACCTTAGAGAATACTACCACCAACTATATTCCAGTGCGCGGTTATGAAAGCTCAGATTTATTTAAGGTTGAATCAGGTACCGTGCTTAGAGTTACTCCACATATTATCGAAGATCTAGAAGGTGGGGCTCCCTATATTCAAATGGTAATTTCCCTGCAATCAAATCAAGAGTCAGATGCGGGAAATCAATCCTTAGTTGGGGATAATGGTGAGGTTTATTTAGCACCGATTAGCCAAACTAAAATCAACACTCAAGCCTTAGTGCGCGAGGGACAATCCTTACTTTTAGGCGGTTACTATGTGCAAAATGCGACTGAAACTGATTCAGGCGTTCCAGGTGCTAAAGATCTAAAAGGCGTTGGAGGCCTGTTTGGTACTGAAGGGGAGAGCTCTTACACGCGCGAGAGACTCCTTTTAATTACCCCACGGGTTTTAGAGTTAAATGAGCTTAATGTGCCACAGGATCTAGATGATCCGCGTTTTTATATGTCACCTACTCAAGATAGATATCAAAAGCGTGAGATAAAAGCTAAAGAAAGTGGCGGTTGTAGTGCTAATACGGAGGTTGAAGAAAAGCCTCAAACCCAAACTGTCCCACAAATTATTAATGTAAGCTCGCAAAACGGACACTTAGTCCAAGAGATCCAAGCTAAATAAGGGGCTCTTATGGCAGAAGTTATAAGTTTTAAGTTTTTAGCTGGAGCAAATTTAGGGGCAAGTTTAAACTTGCCACCTGCAAGCTATCTTCTAGGCGAGGATAGTGATTGTGATCTGATGCTTTCAGGTTGTAATGGGGCGCAGGTTAAACTTGAGATTAAAGAAAACCTTGAGGTGTGGGTACAAAGGCTTAAAGGTGAAGTCTTTGTTGAAGGTAAGCCTTTAGATGAAAATAGGTATGCCCTAAAGTCCAAAGAGGTTTTAGCTTTAGGCCTCAATGCCTTAGCTTATTTTAAAGAAGGTGAGAACCTACAAGATCTTAATTTAAGTGTCTTAGGCTTTGCTGCGACTGCGCCTGAAAATTTAGAGAGTAAAAAGGAGGAAGTAGAGGGTCAAGATGAGCCTCAAAGCACTCCAACGCAAGAGTCTCTTAAATCATCTTTAAATGAAGAAGCAAGTTTAAAGCCACTTGAAAAGATAGAAGAGCAAAAAGAGGAAAAAGCAAAGCCCAAGCACCTTTTTGCCTTGACCATTATTGGTTTAGTGGTGCTTTTAGCCCTCTTGTCTTCCTTAGTTTTGGGCTCTTATCTTTATGGGGAAAGAGCTGCACAAAATAAAGTTTTAAGTGAGGCTCAAGCTTATTTAGATAATCATGCCTACGATAGTGTCACGGTAAATTTTGAGCGGGGTTTACTTGTTTTTGAAGGTACTTTAAGAACGAAAGCTGAATTAGGCTCTTTTATTGAGAATTTACCTGCCTTTTCAAATGGCTGTATTTTCAAGCTTAATCTTAAAGATAAAAAGCTCGTGGCCCTTGAGGATGCGGTGATCCGTCGCGGAGGTATGGCAAAAGCGGTCTTTGATGATAGCGGCAAGAACATTCTTTTATACGGTTATGTAAAAGATCCTTTGGTGGAACGTAATTTAATCAAAGAGATTAAAGAAGAGGCACAAGTTTCAAATGTCGTAAGTAAGCTTACCTTTGAGGAGAATTTGCGCTCAATTATCGACGAGGCCTTAAAGCGTTATCCTCTGCCACTTAAATTTATTTTTGGGGATTTAGATGTGGTCTTTGAAGGTGAACTCAAACTTTCAGATGAAGAAAACTTAAGTGACTTTAAAGCTTTGATTGCAAGTAAGATGGGATCTTATTTGGCCTTAAGTCAAAAGAAAGATAAAAATTCTAAGCTTGTAACCACGGTGGAGGGTTTAGGGCCAAGAGTTACGCGTGTGTCGCAAGCTAACACTAATTTTACGGATAATCAAAACTCCTATACTTCAACGCGTGAGGACGTAGCCGTAACTCCTGTAAGTTCTACACCTTGGCGCTTTGAGGTTAATGATGTGATGGGAGTTACGATGTCTCCGATGCGCTTTGTGACCATGCGCAATGGTCAAAAGTATTTTGAAGGGGCGATTTTAAGTGATGGTTCAATTTTAAAGAGCATAAGTTTAACTAAGCTTGTGCTAGAGAAAAATGGTAAGGAGAGTTTTTATGAACTTAACTGAGCTTGATGCTTATACGCTTGCAACTGATGGCTCAAATGTCTTTATGTTCAAAGAACTAAAAGAAGAAGTCTTCAATATGCAAATGAAGCTTAAAAATCTAATGGATCAAGGCTTAGGCGCTGAGGATTTTGAAAAAGCTCAAGCCTTAAAAGAAGCTTGTGATAAAGCATTAGAGTCTTTAGATCTTTTACAAGACTAGGAGGTTGTTATGTCTGATTTTGGTGGAAATTCAATTTCTAATATTGGCAGTAACGCCACAGGCTTTGGTGGTCTTATCTCTGAGGGTATGGACTCAATTTCAAGCCAGGCTAAAAGCTTAACTGAACAAATGGAAGCGGTTAAAAATTTAGAGACTGAAGATCAAACCGCAGCCATGATTGAGCTTCAATTTCAAATTGGTCAATACAACACCATGGTGGAGTTGACCTCAAGTGTGACAAAAAGCCTATCCGATTCTCTAAAATCGGTGGCTCAGAAGCTTTAAGGAGGCAATATGGAACTTTTGGAGAAACAGGAATTAACAGCGCTTGTCAATATTGCCTTTGCTTTGTGCTTAAAAGGTAAGGTCTTTGAAGGACGTGAGATTTTAAAGCATTTAAAAGAGGCTGAGCCTTCTTTGATGGCTGCAAAAGTTGGCATTGCCTTTTCGCATATTACCGTCAATGAGTTTGATAAGGCTCGTGAATTATTAGATGAGTGCTTACAAGAAGATCCAGATGATCAAGATGTCTTAGCCTTAAAGGCTTTCTCTTATGCTCTTGAGAAAAACGAAGATGAAGTAAAAGAGCTTGGGGAGAAAATAAGTGAAGATCATCCGTCTGCTTTTAAGCTTTATCAAGATGCATTAGAGATCTTAAATAAAGAGGCTTCATGAGAAAAATAACTAAAGCTCTCTTAGTTTTGGCCACAGCTTTCACTTTAACGGCGTGCAATGAAACTTTGTATAGCAATTTAAGTGAAGCTGAGGCTAATGAGATGTTGGTAACTTTGCTAAAGCGCGGTATTGCCGCACAAAAAACACCTGGATCTGATGGCTTTAGCATAGAAGTGCCAAAAGAGGATTTAATTTTATCCTTGGAGATCGTAAAGGAGCATTCGCTGCCGCGGGAGCAATTTGCCTCTTTAGGTACGGTCTTTTCAGGGCAGGGCATGATCGCCTCACAAACTGAAGAGCAGGCGCGCTTGGCTTTTGCGATTTCTCAGGAGTTAAGTGCCACTTTCAGTAAGATTGATGGGGTCTTAGATGCAAGAGTGCATGTGGTTTTGGTGCAACATGAGCAATCCTCAGGTTTAACCACCCCTCCATCGGCGGCGATCTTTATTCGCCACACTAAAGACTCACCGGTAACAGAGATGATCTCAGGTATTAAAGATACGGCCGCAAAAGCAGTGCCAGGTCTTACCTTAGATAATGTTTCAGTTTTAACTGAGCTTTTTCAAGAAAGTGCCCTTGCCCCTAGGACTTTGGAGATCCCTTGGTATAACAAACTTGAAAATATTTTAGCGCTAAGTGGTGCAGGGCTGGTGTTACTTGCCATCGCAGTTCTTTTAGTTGGCAAAAAACTTGGCATTAAGCTTGTGCGCGAGAAAAAAGACGAGCAAAAAGCGAAGTCTTAAGGAGTGAGCGTGGAAAGAGATTTGGCTCTTTGGTATTTACAACAGCCTCAACTTTTAAAGCGGATTGAAGCTTTTAATCGGGCTTATAAAATTAAGGCTTTTAAAGCTACTTTAAAAAGTGAGCTTGAGTCTTTATATACAAAATTTGAAGCTTTAGATCCTGCTTTGTGCTTATTTAAAACCAAAGCTTCCTTGAATAAATTTTCTTTTTTAGAGAAAAAAGAGCGTTTGGTGTTAGTAAATGATGAGGAGCTTTCTCTTTTAGTCACCTACCTTGGGGCCGCACGCTTAGCGCCTATGCTGGTCAACACGCTTTTAAAAGAGCAAAAAGAGTGTCTTTTAACTTATATCGACACCAAGGTTTACAACTTTGTCTTAACCTTTGCGCGCTTTATGTTAGATCCTCATTTACAACTTGAAGATCCCGCCTTTGATGAAAATAAGCTCTCTATGATCAAACAATTAGGGGCGGCCTTACTTTATGGCGTCTTTGAGAGTTTAAAAGATGAAGATTTAAGATCATATGCTCAAAAAAGGCTTGAGCTTTTGTATCCTAAGTTTAAAAAAGAGCCTTATTCTTTAAAGGTTGAAAAGCTTTGTTATTTGATTTTAAAAGAGGAGCTAGGAGGTGATTTATGGATCAAATGTTTGTCTTAGGATCTCGTAAGTGGCAAATAGATCCAAGTTTAAAAATCATCCCCAAAGAGGCCTTAGATAGGCTTTATGATGCCAATGAAATCATTGATAAAGCCCGTAAAGTGGCCTTGGAAGTTGAGAGAAAAGCCAAAGAGGATTATGACAAGCGTTACCAAGAAGGCTATGAGGTAGGCGTTGAAGAGGGTAAAAGTGAGTATACCTTTAAGATCATGGAGATGGTAACCGCCCAATTAGACTCTTTAGAAGGCCTTGAAAAGCAATTAGTTGAGGTGGTAATAAACGCCATTGCCAAGGTGATAGGTGAGATAGATCGTGATGATTTAATTGTAAGGGTCGTGCGCCAAGGCCTTAATGCCGTGCGCGGTGAAAAGCGCATTTTAATTAAAGTCTCTTTAAATGAAGAGGTAGCAGTGCGCGAGGATCTCAAAGCTTTCTTACTTTCAGCCGATGGCAGCTCAGGTTATATCGAAGTTTTAGGCGATCCAAACTTAAGATCTGGCGATTGTATCTTAGAGACCCCCATGGGTGTGGTGGAGGCAAGTTTAAGCTCACAGCTTAAGATCTTAAATAAAAGCTTAAGGGAGAGAGTGGGCAATGGCGCTTGAGTATATAGGGCAGATGCTGCGTGATGCAGTACGTGAAACCTCAACTTTAGAAATAAGAGGTCGTGTTGAGCAGGTAATCGGTACGATTATTCACGCCTCAGTGCCTGAAGTTAAAGTAGGTGAGCTTTGTATTTTAAGAAATCCAGGTGAGAGCTGGTTTTTGCGCGCTGAGGTCGTGGGTTTTGCCAAAAACATTGCCCTTTTAACCCCCTTAGGGGATTTAGATGGTATCTCCTATCACACCGAGGTCATCCCCACAGGTCACGTCTTGCAGGTGCCAGTAGGTGAGGAGCTTTTAGGGCGCGTGTTAAATGGCGTAGGTGATATAGCAGATGGTGGAGCACCTTTAAAAACCCATAAGTTCTATCCGGTCTATGCTGATCCTCCAGAGGCTATGACTCGAAAATTAATTGATAAACCTATAAGCTTAGGCCTTAGAGTTTTAGATGGAGTTTTAACGTGCGGTCAAGGGCAGAGAATGGGTATTTTTGCTGCCGCAGGTGGTGGTAAATCAACGCTATTATCTTCAATTATTAAGGGCACTAATGCCGATATTTCTGTGTTGGCGCTAATTGGTGAGCGTGGTCGTGAAGTTCGTGAGTTTATTGAGCGTGACTTAGGCCCTGAGGGTATGAAAAGGGCAGTTTTAGTGATTTCAACCTCAGATAAATCCTCCATGGAAAGATTGAAGGCTGCCTATACGGCAACTGCCGTTGCCGAATACTTTCGTGATCAAGGGCGCAATGTGCTGTTGATGATGGACTCAGTGACCCGCTTTGGTCGTGCGCAGCGTGAAATCGGTCTTGCCGCAGGAGAGCCTCCAACTCGTCGCGGTTTCCCACCTTCTGTGTTTTCTACACTTCCAAAGCTTATGGAGCGGGCGGGTAATTCTGATAAGGGCTCCATTACTGCTTTGTACACCGTTTTAGTAGAAGGTGATGATATGACAGAGCCAATTGCTGATGAAACGCGCTCCATTCTAGACGGTCATATTATCCTTTCAAGAAAGCTTGCCGCGAAAAACCACTATCCTGCAATTGATGTGCAAGCTTCCGTGTCGCGTGTTATGAATGCGATTGTCTCCAAAGAGCATAAGCAAGCGGCCCAAAGATTAAGGCAAATTCTTGCCAAACATGCTGAAATTGAGCTTTTAGTGCAATTAGGTGAATATAAGCCAGGATCAGATAAGGAGGCTGATTTTGCACTTTCGCATATTGAGGCGGTTAATGCTTTTTTAAAGCAGGGTCTTGATGAGAAATCAAGCTTTGATGAAACCTTAAAAAAGCTTTTGGAAGTTGTGAAATAAGGAGTGTAGATGTTAGGTCAATATATTAAAGACTATGCAAAATATAAGGGTTTTCCTGAGGAATACCTTGCAGAAATTGCCAATGCAAGTGAAGATCAGGGGGTCTTTTGCCTTAATTTTGCAGGGATTTTTGTAAGCTTAATTGAAAAAATTTTTGATGAGGGCAATCAAGTTCAAGCCATTATCTCTTTAGAGCAAGTAGGTGAGAGTGAGGCTTTTGCGCGAATAAATTTTTATCAAAGAAAGCTTTTTTCTTTAAAATTTATAGCCCCTTTAGGTTTTTACCTAGAGAGTGAAGAAAATATTTTAAGTTTAATTGCCAAATTAAATTTAGATAATCTCTCTCAAATGCAATTTAATGACTTTTTAGATCAGCTTGAAAGTTTGTGTTTGACTCTACAAGATCAAAAGCAAAATTTAAATAAAGCTCAAAAAGATCCTACGCTTAAAAGTAAATTGCAAGCCTATCTTGAGCCCTACTTTGATCTTAAGCTTTTAAAGGATAATTTCTATCGCTTTTATGTGGCAGATAAAACGGTACTGTTAAGCTTTGATCTTAATTTAAAAGCTATAAGTTTAAAGACTCTTTTAAAAGCGCGGGCTAATTTTTTAGAGCTTAAAAAAAGCCTAAGTTTAAATGATGAGCTCAATGCTAAAGCCTTAGTGTCCTGTGCGGCAAATGCTATTTATGTGCAATCTTATGTAAGCCTTGAGGATGATTTTAAGCACAGCTTACGTTTGCACTTTGAGCATGCGTGTGCGATTTCAGAGATCCTTAAGCAAGATTTCAAAGAGCGTGAAAAAGACTTAGAAATCTCATCTTTACAATATCAAATTAACAATTTCCTGCAAGTTTAGGAGGTCATTATGCCTGATATAAGCTTAAATTCTAACACTTATGCAAGTTATGATTTTTCTCAGACGCAATTAGTCTCACAAGATCAGGTAAATGATCTTTTAAAGAGCAATAATACAAATGAGGTGCGTTTTACTTTAGATGAAAAGCATCAGCTTACGGCTTTTAAATTACCTAAAAAGAAAGATAATTCTTTTGTAGCCTTTTTTAAAAAAATCTTCAGTAGCTCATATCGGCATGAGCGTACACTTTTAAAAAATTATGAAAAACTCTCGAAAAATGAAACTTTTAATCGAAAAGTTACGCAAGAGATTATAGATAAATTAGCAAATGCTGGGGTGCAAGGTAATTTTATCTATCAAAGAATTCAGAAGGCTTATGCGCAAAATCCACATTTTGAGATAACACCTGCCTTAATTTCCGATGAGAAATTTAACGCAAGTCTGGTCTTAACTGAGGTTGAAGACGTAAGCCTTAATAAAATTGTTTATCAAGACGAGCTTTTATCACCAAAAGTTTTTTTAGCTAAATTCCAAGGTCTTGAGTATGCAGGAGAAGAAAAGCTTACGCAGGCCTTTTTAAATAAATTGATGGAAGGTGATAAAGACTCTCTTGGTGCCTATTTAAGTCAAGATGCACAAGCTGAAATTGAGCTTTTATTAGCGCAAGATAAATTAGAGCAACCTGATGTTTACAAACTAAAAAGTCTTATCTCAAGTGCTACTTTAGCTTTTTTACAGGATGTTGGATTTTATATTAATGGCGCTTTAAGTAAGGGAGAAGATCCTCAAAGTGTTGCACAGACTGTAACAGATCTTATAAATAAAGCCTGTGATGAGAAGGTGGATTTTAGTGAAGAACTTGAAGGTGGTAGAATCGGGCTTTTAGCCGAGGTTAAAAATAGCGATGCCGTCTTTGATAAAGAAAGTTTAGAGCCTTCAAGAAAAGCTAATTTTGACAGCTTAAAGGCTGCAATCCCTAATTATGATGATGTGCAAATCTTCAAGCTTTTAAATTTAATTGAAGGGAAAAATTTAAGTATTGATAAATTCTTGGATTTTCATGGCAGATTACAAGACTTTAAACAAGATCTGATTGCCTTAAGTCAAGCTCATAATGAAACAGAAGAGCTAGAGGCTTTTAATGCTTTAAATGAAAGTTTTAATAAGGCATTAATTGATCACAATCATCCAGGACAAATGTTAGGTGGTGATGATGTAGGTAAGATCTGTATTTTCTCAGCCTTTGAATTAGGTCTTGAAAATGCGATAAGCCCGCACGGTTTAGAAATTTTAGAAAATACGGCCCATATTTTAGCAGGCTTTAATGAGCCAGGTGAGCATCCTTATGGTCAAGCTCTTCCAAGAGATAATTTCAATGCATCTCAACAGAGATCTTTTGTAAATGCGCTAGTAGGTTCGGTTGGCTTATTAAGTCCATATGTTAAAGAATGTTTTTCAACCGTAACTCCTCTCGTTAAATTAAGCGATTTAACCCCAGAGCAAAAAATTAAAGGTGCTAAACTCGATATCTTATTCCAACTCTATAAGATAGAGGATGAATTTTTAAAGCAGCAGGGGCCTTTAGGTCCTCAAGTTAAAGCTGATTTTGCAAAACTTTGTGAAAGCGATGTTTTAGAAAAAATAAACGAATTTGTAAGTCTTCAAGACTATGGGCGCTTTAATGTTGAAGATTACTTAGGTGATAAACGCATGGAATTTGCTTTAGCTCAAGCGCAAGGTGCTAATTCTGTAGATCTTGAGATTGTTGATTCTAGTGCTGAAAATTCTCAAGCGTAAAGACAAAAGCTCTCACTAAATTGAGGTGAGAGCCTTAGAACTTATGAGGTTAACTTATGCAAAATAAACTTTTAATCGCTTTATCAGTTGTGCTTGTGGTGGGGAATTTAAGTGCGAAAGTTACTTTTGCACAAGAGAGTTCGCATTGTGCTTTAGGTAAGACGCTTAAAGTTGCTACGGTGCAGGCCGGATCTTATAGTGATTTTCAAAAAGTTTTTTTGCAAACCGCATTAGCCTTAAGTAAGGATGGGCTTATAAGAAGTGATTTAAGCCCTTTAACGCCAGATTTTAACTTTGATGTGGGGGATAACTATCTAAAATTTGCTAAAAGTACTAAAGGTGGCTGTTTTGAGTTTTTAGAAGATGGTTTTTATGATGGCAAATGGGATTTAAAACTTATTAAGCAAAATACCGAAGCCTTAAAAAAGCGTATTAAAGAAAAAGGGGATGTGGATTTAGTCTGGGCTTTAGGTACCGTGGCAGGACAAGATTTTGCCGATCCTAGTTTAAATATTCCCGTGATGGTCATGACTTGTACCGATCCTGAAAATTCTGGGATCATAGGCCCAGGTGAGTTTTCTGATAAAAAAAATATTCATGTGCAAAAGGAAGTTGACCGCTATAAGTCTGAATTGCAGATGTTCTATGACATTTTTAAATTTAAAAATTTAGGCGTCATCTTTGATGATAATGAGGAAAATCTTTTAGGCCAGGCTTATCCAATTGTAAAAGATCTCTCAAGGCAATTAGGCTTTAATCTTAAGATCTGCCAGGGACCTGTAATTGATGATGACAAAGAAAAGGCGCAACTTGCTTTTTCAAAATGTGCTAAAGAATTAGCAAAGGTAAGTGATGCCGTTTATCTGCCGATGGGCAATGGCGCAAGTGACAGTGATCTTTTTACGCAAATAAAACCTCTTTTAGATAAAGAAATTCCAACCTTTTCGCAGACGGGCTCTAAAGAAGTTGAGATGGGGGTGTTGCTTTCATTGTCTAATAATAATTTAGAGCAATCGGGGATTTTTGAGGCGGAGGTGGCAAAGAAAATCTATCAAGGTATTGCACCCGAGAAAATCTCACAATATTACTATGCGCCATTAAGTTTAAGTCTAAATTTACAAACGGCGCTTTTAATTGAGTGGAAGCCAAGTTTTGAGGTGTTAATTGCTGTAGATCAGGTCTTTCAAAATATTAAAAGACCAGATCTTAAATACTCTGAGCAAGCAAAGCTTGCGACGCTTTCCCAAAATTCAGATTTAAAAGTTAAGTTACAAACTGTAAGTAATTAAGGAGGCTTTATGGATCGCACTTATGTAAATGATCTTTTAACTAAGCTTAATTTAAAAGCACTTGATAATGATAATTTAAGTGTTAATCCCGTAGGCACTGAGATTTTATGTTTGTATTTTAATCCTAAAAAAGAGCTTTTATATCTTTATGCACCGCTTTTAAAAATCACAGAAGCCTCATTAAGTAAAGAATTTTTAATTAAAGTTTTAGCTTTAAATACGCCTACTAAAAACGACCTTAATTTAAGGTATGGACTTTTAAATGGTAGGCTTTGGCAAAGTGTAACCTTAAATGCCTTTTACCTTGAGAACTTACAATTCTCTTTTGAGGATTTTTTACAAGATTTTTTAAAAGAACTTGCCCTCTCCCGGGAGAGTCTTCTTGCAGAGCGTGATGAATCATCAAGCGATGACGGTTTAGAAAATCTATCAGATCTTGATCCTCAAGTGTTTAATAATGCCATTATCTGGGGGTAATTATGTCTGAGTTAAGTATAAATCGTAATCAAGTCACTTCTACTGAGATTTCAACTTTACAAGAGACACAAACTACCTCTGTGGTAAGTGAGGTTTCGCGTGAGGAGGTGAGTGCGGTTGCCCATGAGGGCGAGACAAGAAGATCACAAGATTTAAGCGCCCCTGCCAAGAAGACTGATTTTAAGCTTTCAACTGAGAATTTAGCGCTTTTAACTTGTGATTGTTCAAAAGAGGCCATAAGTGGTTTAAATGAAGCCCTTAAAGGATCTTATGAAGAGCAAGAGGGAAAGCTTAATAACTTATATCAAAATGAAAGCTTTAAAAATTCAGATCGGGCTTTGTTTGATGTTGCGCAAGTGGCCTTACTAGTTACCACCCTTGAAAATAAGGTTTCAGGTAATGAGGCTTATCAGGCTCTAGGAGAGCTTAATAATACTTTAAAGAGCTTTGTCGATTGTAATGATTTAGATAAGGCACAAGCTTTAAAGCAAAACCTAGACAAGCTTTTGGACAAAATTAATTTAAAAGATGATCCTCAAGTACAAAAAATTCAAGACTTAGTGCAAGGAAAGATTGAGAGTTTAGAGAAGCTAAATAATAATCAGAGGATTTTAAACAGTGCAGATCAAAATAAAATTTTAGATTTAAATTTATATCAAGATAAAAAACCATTTGCTGCGGTTTTAGAAGATAAAGGATTAATTCAAAATTTTGCAGTGCAAAATTATTTAGACGAGAGAATTAGTGATGATAAGTTAGCGCTACAAACTTGTCTTGAAAATGATAATTTAGCCCCGCTTCATGAACACTTCAAAGAAAAATCGCATAACTTTCTTAAAGCTTGTAACAGTCTTTTTGAGATCCAAGATTTAGATGGTTTAATAAAAAATAGTAAAGAACTTAATATCCTTAAAGAATTACAAGTAAGCACTGAGGATGCTCTAAAACTGCAGGAGTCCTTTAATCAAGCGTTTTTAGATAAAACTTCTAATCTTCCTTTTACAAGTTTAGAGACGCTTTATCGTGAAGGTAGTGAGGAGATTAAAACTGCCTTAGATAAGTTAAGTGCAGGGCGTTTTGAAAAAGCCACAGCTGAGCTTAATAATATCAACAATTTAAATGAGTTTAATGAAGGGGATCTTATAAATAAGACTTCTTTAAACTTAAAACCTCAAGATAGAGTAGCTTTTAATGAAAAAGTCCAACAAAAGTATCAGGATTTAGTAAAGAACTCTTGCACAGGGGACTTTGCGTCTTTAAAAGATAAGGTTACAGGTTTTGACAGTGCAAAAAAAGTAGCCTCTGTCATGAATTTAATTAAGGACAATCAAGAGCTTATAAATAGGGTAAAGGGAGGCTATGAAAACGTTGTACAAGATTTTTTAAGCCTTGAGAGTAATGAAGATGCATTAGCATTTGCCAATAACCTTATTAAGACTAATTTAGATGATGCCGAGCAGATTATTGAGTGCTTAAAAGATCTTAATAATGGATCTTTTTATAAGGTAGCGCAAGAGCGACTTTTAATGGCGCAGTGTTTTAAAACTGTCGAGCCTTATTTTCAAAAAGCAGGACTTGATCTTAAACTTGAGAATTTAAACTCCACAGATTTAATTGCGCTTAACAATAAGGTTTTAGAGGGCAAAAAGGAGGGTAATCCTCAAATTGACTATGGAGCTATCAAAAAAGATCTTGGTTTCTTAGTAAGTTCTCTTGCTTTCCACGCCTATGTAAGTGAACATCCTGAAGTTTCAAGTATCGCTCAATTTTGTCCAAAGTTTTTTGCCGCTCACGGAAATAACGAAGCAAAATTAAGATCTTATCTTGATAGTGTGAATATTGAGAATAATACCATCATCAATAAGTCACAATTTACCAAGCTTAAAGCAAGTCTTTTTTTATTTAGAAACAATCCACAACGTGCGGTGTTAAAGCGCAATCTTGAGCAAGTTTTAGCGCAAAATCAAAGTGAAAGAGAGGCTTTAGAAGTAAACTTAAGGTATGAGCTTGCAACTTTAATTAATGCTAATCCTACAAATTCTTTCTTTAAACATGCCTCATTAGAAGAATTAGTTAATTTAGCAAAAAGTAATATTGAGAAAAGTTTAGATCCTAAGGTTAAAGCTAAATTAGAGGGCATTAAAGAAGATTTAGAGCTTCTTAATGTTTATTTTGCTTATGAACAAAATCGTGTAGATGGACAAAGCGATACGGCGTTAAAAGATGGTCTTGAAAAGGAAAGGGTGATCTTAAATCAAGCTAAAAGTGATTTTGCAACCCTACAAGTAAGACGGCGTAAGGTCAATCAAGGTTCAGAAGGTGAAACTTTAGCGATAAACTTAATTGCCACGCAAGATTTATTAGCAAAAGATGGTAGTGATTTAACTTCTGAGCAGTTAGAAAGCTTTGGACTGCCTCGAAATTTATTTAAAGACCCAAATCTAAGTGACGGGCAAAAAATAAGTCTTTTGTTTGATGCACTTGAGAATAATAAAGAACTTAAGGCTCTAAACTATGAATTTCAGCTCTTAGTTAAGTCTTATCTTGAATTGCAAACCGAGGCGACAGGTGAAAATCAAGCTCAGGTTTTAGATAAGCTTGTTTTAGATCTTAATCTTGATAAAGATACAGCTTCCACTTTAAAGGCAAGTATTAAGGAGAGAGAGGAGCGTCAAGATAATGATCTGCAACGAACCTTATTAAAATTAGATCTCTTTACTAAAGGTAAAAGCGGCAAATATCATGCTAACTTCTCAGAATTTTCAAGTAACACCAACTCAACTAAGAGCTCTGATGATATTGCTAAGATCCATGACTTAATTGCCTCAGGTAAGCTTCAAGAGGCAAGAGAAGCTTTCCACGCTTTAGTAAATGGTCGATCTGATAGCCATAAAGATGGGAGCAAAAATTTAGATCATAATCTTGATCTAATGTCCCTTTCAAAAGCGGCTTTACTTACTAAAGAGCATGATAATCAAGCGGAACTTTCAAAAGTTTTAGATCATATTAATAAAAAATTTAGTAGCGATAAAAAGGATGAGTTTTTAAATAAGATTAAGAGTAATTTTAGGCAAGGTTTTGCCATGTATTTAGGACATGACAAGAGAATTGATGAACAAATTCAAAATAACGCTAAGGTAACTCAAAAAAAGGTTCAAGATCTAGTTCCTAATTTAAATCTTTCAGGTAAGAAAAATTTAGATCTTCTAGAGTTGTCAAGTGCGGCGGCCTTTAATTTAACCTTAATTTCTTTAGGGGTAAATAATGCCCAAGAGCTTGCAACTTTAATGGCAAGAGATCATGACTCAAGAGAACTAGTTCAAAATACCTTAGTGCAAAATATTAATAGCTTAGGCATCGATGGAGAACTTGGTACTTATCTTGCAAATCAGACGCTAAATAAATTAGATCAAATAACTTCAAATGAGCTTAAATTGCAAAAAGTACTGCAAAAAACTCCACAGCATTTAAGCTTTAAGGAAAAAGCCATCTACAATGCAACTCATATGAAAGATGGCCTTGAAAGTCTTATTGCCAACTTTGATGTAAAAGAGAGCCTTACTATAAATTCAAGTGTAGGGGCTGACGTTAAATTTAAAGTGTGCACAAGTAATGTTAAAGCCTCTGTTGGAGTTGAGCAAGGGCAAGAAATTGTCATAAGTAAAAATGAGAATGGGCAAATTGAAGTTACGCTTTCAAGTGCTCTTAAAGGAAAACTAGGTCTAGATGGGGAATCTGGGCCTGCAAGCATAGGGGCAGAACTTCATGCATCAGGTCAAACTTCAGCGACTTTAAGCTTTTCTAATCAAGAAAATGTTGCTCTTTTTATAGCTTTTGCCGTAACTGGTCTTAGCGATCCTGAAACTTCACAAAAGATTAACCCCCAAGAGATCATGGCTGCGCTTAAAGGTGAAGCTGGGGGAGAAATTGAAGCCTCAGTAGAGTTTGGGGCAAATAAGATTAATTACTCTGCTGAAGATACCGTAGCAGATGCGGGTAAGATTGGTTTTAGTGTAGGAGCTGGTGGCTTTGGATCTTATGAGGTACAGGAAGGCTCATCTGGAAAAACTTATATTAAATCAACTGCATATGAGTTAAGCCTAAGTGCAGGTCTTTATCTTAATGATGAAAATCAATATGCGCGAGCGTTTTCTAATGCTGTGCAACCTATTGAGGGGGTAAATAAGCTTGCTAATGAGGGCTTGTCAATTGAACTTACGCAAAAGGTTCAAGCAGATTATAAGGTTATAACTGCCGCAGGTGGCAATCCTGCTCTTGAGGCACAATACACTTATACGCTTTTAGATTTAAGTCCAAGTAAGATTGTATCTGCTGCTCGAAAATTTAATTTAAGTGAAACGCAAACTGTCAATCTTTTAAACAGTTTTCTAAACGCAGATCCTAAGCCTGAGAGTTTAACTTTAAGTGGAGGGATTAGGTTTAATGCTCAAGATAAGGTAAGTGTCTCTCATGCCGATAAGGTTATACATCTTGCAGAAAAAAATGGCAATTTGAATATTAATGAAGCTCAGTTTAGCTTCAAAGATAAGCCGCATGAGAAATGCTTTAATCTAAATCTCTTTGGTGCGTTAAAACTCTCGCATGAAAATAATACGATAAGTGAGAAAGTCTTAACGATCCCTTTAAATACTAGCTCACAAAGAGTTTAAGTTAAATTTAGGTTTGCAACTTAAAGGTTGCAAACCTTTCTTGTTTTAAACTCCTAAAAAGCTTTTGAGTCTTTCCTCATCAAAAGCGCGATTGAAGTTTTCTAGATCTTCGGCTTGAAGATGAAGCGTAATTTGTCCATTTTGCAGTTGGGCGTTTTGCGTTAAAGTTTGCCCTTGAGTTGCAAGATATGCATTTAATCTATCAAGGCGTCTGTTATCTCCTTTAAAGGAGAGGGTAAAACCGTCACCCTCCTTTTGGGCGTGAACTTCAACTCTTTTGCTTTGATCTTCTAATCTTAAATGGCGCATCTTAACGTCACTGCCATCTGGGGCTTTTAGCGTACTTGGAGAGAAGAGCTTTTCCATTTTATCCATGCTCTCTAAAAGATCTGGATTTTCATGGTAAATCTCAAGTCGCTCTTTAAACACCTCATCTAAGATATAATCGCGTCTTGCAATAAAGGCAGATCTTTTATCTTCAAGATCTGTGATATAGGAAGCATACTCTTTTTTAAGCTTAGGATCATCGGTGGCTTGCATTTGCTCTGCAAAATAAGCGCGATATCCATCGAAAATGCGCATGTCAGATCCTTCATCGCGCATCTTTTCAATGTTTTCCACACCTGCCATTTTTTCTTTAAAGGTTGAATCATCAAAGATGGTGAAGTTTTTAAACTGCATTCCTTTAGACGCGCGCGGCTGATCGAAGCTAAAATCATCGTGAATGTTGCGCATGGACATATAACCTTCAAGGGAATGTCCAGGATCGATGGCAGCAAAGGTATTACCAAGACGGCCTTTATTATCTCCTCTTGTGCCTATAGCATCGCGATCTGCTAAAAGTAACATTAAGATCTTATTGCGACCCCAACCTTCAACTGCGCTATCACTTATCTTTTGACCACTACTGTTGGTAGTATAGAGTACGGCATTACGCGTAGAGGAGAGCTTGCCTGCAAAATCCTCAAAGTTCTCACCAGGATTTCCTGTCATGTGCTCTGAGCTTATCATAAGTTTTAAAGAGCCATCTTGATATTTAGCAGGTACTAAACGGGCCTTTTGGGCATGAATTCCCATAGCACTCATCAGATCAGAGGCTAGGGTTTCTTTAATGGCAGCTTTATTTGCTGTTTCGCGAGATTTAGCGGTAAAGGTACGATGGGCACTATTTTTGGCTTTAGACTTTGGAATTTGTACTCTACCTGTTAAAGTACGATCGCTTTCTGCATAATCCATCTTCACATGATGGATGATAGTAAACATCGGCAAGGTAGCTTTGAGATGATCTTGAATGCCTTTTTCAAAAGCAGAATTTTCTAAAAGATGATTCTCAAGTTCTTCTAGATTTTGGGGATCATCTAAAAACTCTTGTACACTTTGAGGTGAAGTATCACCCTCAAGTTTGTCTGCAAGATAGGATCGGATTTCGGCCTTTAAATTATTTTCAATAGGTGAATTGCCAGGATTTGTTAGATCTTGGGCAAGTTGTTGGGTATATTCTTTAGCTTTAGTATTTAAGAAAGTCCCATTTTCTCTCATCTGTCTTGCATGAGAGGGTAAAAAGCGTAAGGTGCCATCAAAGCCCGGCTCCACACCTTTAGCCTTTACTTTTTTAAACTCAAAAATACCAACTTCCTGTTTTGAAGCGGTAGCACTAGTATCAATTTTTGGCCCAAAGCGTTCTGATTTTCTTGCATTAGCGCGATCTTCAACGTTATAAAAATCTTTATTTTCGCTTAAAAACTCCACGCCGCGTTGAGTTTGCGGGGCTTGTGATGTTTTCTTTAAAACCTCATTGATAATACTTGTCACCGCTAGCAAGACTTTACTATCGCCTTTTTGAATGAGAGCATTTCCAAGTTCAGGATGCTTTTTGATGGCTTGATTGAAAAAATCTTGTGCAGATTTAAAAGAGAGTTTATTTTTTCTGAAATCAGAGTCTTGATGTTTTAGAGCTTGAGTAAGTGCATCGGCTAAAGTGGAGCGATTTGCCAAGAAAATACTCTTTTTATCAAGGTTATCAAGTTTACTTAAAACCTTTTTAATATCTGAGGATGAGAGACGTTTGGTGGAATTTTCATTAAAGCCTGTAAGTTTTACTGCCGCCTCACCAAAGTTTCTTTTTAAAGCTTCAGCAAAACTTTTTCTGACTGCTAAATTTTGCGCATTTTTGCCAAAACCTGAAGCTTTTTGTAGAGTTTGACCATCTTCAGTGGTAGAAATTTCAACTCGTGAGGCATGAAGCTCACTTATTTGGCGAAAAGCATTAAGTGTAATACGATCGCTCATAGCATCTCCTATACTGACATCATATTGAAAGACTGAGCATTAGGATCTAAACTTTCGCTTTCCTCCACTAAAGCTTGTTTATTAGCAAGGGTGATTTCATCTTTCCAAGAGGCTGCAACGTTCATGGTGTTTTCAAAAATTTGAGTTAATCTTGCATTTTCTTTTGGAAGATCCATACGATAAGAAAATACAACTTCTAAAGTTTCTTCATCTAAAGCTAAAGTGCCACCACCAGTTCCTAAGCCAAAAAGATTGGCATTAAGCATTTTTACTGCAAGTTCTGGTAATGCTTTGCTATTTACCGTGCCTAATTCGTAGAAAATATAAATACTGTCAAGATTTTCTTGATATTGAAGATTAGCATTTAAACCATCTTCTACTTCTAAAATCACTAAATTATCTTCATCAGGTACACAGTTTACGCCACTTGCTTCACTTAAAGCTGCAAGCCAATTATTAAAGTTTACTTTGCTCATAAAAACTCCTTGTTTAAAAAAAATTAATCGTCTCAAGCAAGCATGTTTAATACTTTCATTTTAACTTAAAAAGAGCTAATTAACGTAAAAAATTAGCCTTTTTTTAATTAAAAAATTAAGCTTAAAAAATCAAGTTTACTAATATCTTTTTAGTATTTTTTTGCAAAGTTTAGAGCAACTTTAATTGGCCTAATAAATTAGGCCATAAGTGGCTGATTGTTTTGCATTTGTGCCAAAGTCTTCCGAGCCTCACATTCTCTATTAGCGCATCAGCCTCTTGATGATCTCTTGCATAAACCTCATCAATACGTTGCTAAATTTATACGCATCAGTGAGATCCTCCCATAAGCTTTAGCTTATGTGATGATGTTACTTAGTACTTATATTCATGCTGTCAAATTTGCACAATTCTCTTAATTTAAGCTTTAAATAAAGAGAAAATAGTCTTTTTAGTAAAATTATTTCAAGCTAGAATTTAAGAAAATTAGGTTGAGGATGGGTTATGCAATATCAAAAAGCGCTTTTAGGAATAGGTTTAGCTTTAACACTTAGTGCGTGCACGAGTATTAATCATTTAAATGATCCCTTAGTCTTGCAAGATCAAGGAAGCTTTGCCATAGGTGGCACTTATATCACCCATGGGGGAACTTTTAGTAATGAGAATTTTTTATCCCCAGAGGGGCAAAAGGCCTATGGCGATCATGCCTATGTCTTCTTCCAAATTCCAAGTGATAAGAGGGCCTTGCCGATAGTTTTTCAGCATGGCGGCGCACAAACTAAGCGCACTTGGGAAAGTACTCCTGATTTGCACGATGGCTTTCAAAACCTCTTTTTAAAAGATCATTTTGCAGTCTTTTTAGTCGATGAGCCACGTATGGGTGAGGCGGGATTATCTACAGTGGCGGCAAGTGAGCAAAATCCTTGGGCAAGATCGCCTATGTTCTACTCTAAAACTTACTTTAACCTCTGCCGCTTAGGCGATGAAAATGGTTTGTATGAGGGCAGTCAATTCCCAGCTGGTGATGAGAATATTGAGGCATTTCAAAGATCTTGGAATCAATATTCAGGTGAGCTTGACAGTAATTTAAATGCTAAAACTTTAGGTTTGCTTTTTGACAAAGTAGGCCCTGCAGTCTTAATGACTCACTCCATGGGTG
The DNA here is from genome assembly GCA_944389835.1 of uncultured Succinivibrionaceae bacterium. Lineage (GTDB taxonomy): Bacteria > Pseudomonadota > Gammaproteobacteria > Enterobacterales > Succinivibrionaceae > Avisuccinivibrio_A. The sequence continues at coordinate 9,281 of CALXNU010000009.1, read as the reverse complement.
GCACTACCGGTTGGCGTACTCCTTGGTTTACGCAAAATGTGCGGGCAATTGTAGCCTTAGAGCCAGGTGGCACACCTTTTATTTTTCCTAAAGGCTATGCTCCAAAAAATATTAAAACCACCTTTGCACCATTAGTGGCAACCGCTTTAGAGGTAGAGCTTGACAAGTTTAAGACTTTAACTCAAATGCCAATTTTGTTAGTGTATGGTGATTACATTCCAGATCATCAAGTTGCAGATCCAGGGCAGGATAAGTGGCGAAGTGAGCTTGAGATGGCCAAAGCCTTTGTAAAAACTGTCAATGACTTTGGCGGTGATGCCATTTTAATTCACCTGCCTGAAGTTGGGATTTATGGTAATACCCACTTTTTAATGGCCGAGAAGAATAACGTTGAGATCTATAAGCTTATTTTAAAGTGGCTTGAGGACAAAGTTAAGATTTAAATAAAAGTTTAATAAGTAGATGGCTTTTTAGATGGAGCTTATTATTCTTAGGTTAAGCTTTCTTTTAAAGCCATATTTGTCCATGATCGCAAACTCATAAAAGCCTTCTTGAGCATTTTTTAAACGCAAATAGCCATCTTGTGAAGTTGCGATAATTTGTCCTTGATAAATTAAGCTAAAAGGTGGCCTTTTGCCTTGCACTTTAATTTCAAGATCTCCACCTTGGGCTACAAAAACTGTCTCTCCCTCTTGTGGATAGATAAATTCAATAAGCTCGGTGGGGTTTAAGCCTAGATAATGCTCATTTAAACTTAAATTTAAATACTTTAAAGAAAAAGGAGCCTCAGGGCTTAGGGCAAGGGTTGGTTTTAACTCTTCTTTTTCAAAATTAGAACTTGAGGCTAAATTTAAAGTTTTAAAGAGCAAGGGGGCAGCAAGGCTTAAGCCTGTGTAGTGGTGATTGCTTTTACCATCGCGTCTTCCAGTCCACACGGCGGCAGTTAAGTTTTTAAAAGAACCTGCGGCTAAGGCATCTTTAAAATTATGCGAGGTGCCAGTTTTATAGGAGATTTGTGTTTGAGTTAAAAAGCCTTGCGGGCGGGCGGTGTTTTTTAGAATGTTAAAGGTCGCACGAGCACTTTGGGGGCTTAAAAAGTTTTGAGTGCTACTTTCTTTAAAAAGGGCCGTAAGACAGCGCTTTTTTTCTCTGTCCAAACAAAAAAGCTTGGGTTCAATTAATTTGCCATCAAGATTTAAGGCACTAAAGAGGACTGCTAGATCATAGGGTTTAACTCCCACCCCGCCTAAGATAATAGGCAGGGAGGGAGTTGCACCTTTTGGTAAGTAAAGTCTTTGATGATTGGTATTTAATTTGTCATAAAAGTTTTGCGGACCTAGGCGTTTTAGAATTTCTAAAGCTGGAATATTAAGTGAATTGACTAAAGCTTCAGCTAACGTTAGTTCCCCTTTGAAAGTACGATCGAAATTTTGGGGAAGATAAGAGTTAATACTAATTTGCCTGTCATTTAGAATACTTTTGGGGTGGGCTAAATTTAAATCAAAAGCTTGGGCATAGGCAAAAGGCTTTAGAGTAGATCCAGGTGATCTAATAGCTTGGGTAAGATCTTCTTGGACTTTTTTGTAATTAGATGATCCTACATAGGCTTGCACGCTATGGCTTTTATCATCAATGACAATGATGCTCAATTCACTTTGTGGATGATCTTTGGCAAAAAACAAAGCTTCCCTTGCTAAATTAAGTTGTAAATTAAGATCGACAAAGGCATAAAACTCTTTTTCTTGTATATGTTCTTTGGGGGCATTAGCAAAAATAAAATGGCCTAAATGATAAGCATTTTGCTCTAAAGGTTTAAGCGTGGTAGGAAGAGGGGTCTTTAAAGAGCCCTCTAAAACATCCTTCTTTATAAGGCCATGTCTATAGGCTTTAATTAAAATCTCATCACGATAAAACTTAGCTCTTTTTAAATTTTCTTTAATATCTGGGCGAATTTTTTCAGGGCTTCGAGGAAGAGCTACAAGTAGGGCAGCTTCTGCGGGGCTTAAAGTTGAGGGCTCATGTCCAAAATAGCGCAAGGATGCGGCTTTTACCCCATGTAAATAACCGCCCATTGGGGCGATAGTCAAATAAAGATCTAAAAGATTATTGCGACCTAAAGTTGAGGTTAAACTTAAAGCGGTGAGAGCCTCATTAATTTTGGCTTTTAAATTGCGCGCTTTAGGATTTAACATGCGTGAGACTTGCATGGCAAGGGTACTTGCCCCGGAGATCCTCTGCCCTCTAATTAAATTTGAGGAAAAAGCTCTTACTATGGCGATAAGATCTACACCTGGGTGGTTAAAAAAACGCTCATCTTCAGTTAAGATAAGTAATTTTAAATAGAGAGGATCAACATCTTCACTTTGAGTTTTAAGTTTTAAACGCCCGCTCTCATCTAGGTTAAAGGCAAGCATTTGCCCTTTAAAATCTAAAAGTTGTGAAGATCTTTTTTCATAAAAGCTTAAGTCAAAGTCTTTTTGGGGGCTTAAAAGTAAAAAGGCACACAAGAAAAGTAGGGCACAGGCTACAAGCTTTGAGTTTAAGGTCTTTTTAAAAAGTTGCATTAGTAGTAAAGATCTGCTTTGATTCCTTTAATTCTAAATTTATGTTGAGCATTAGGTTTAGTTTTTAAAAACTCTAAAACAAAATAATGCATTAAATTAGCAACTTCAGCAGGAGTGGGCGCTTTAATATAATCAAAGTTTGCCCGGGTGATTTTCTCAAAGCGCTCACGATAAATCGTGTCAACTTCATAAAAGGTCTCTAAGCACTCAAGAATAAAGCCTGGGCAGAACACTGCAACATTATGATCTTTCATAGCCTCTTCAATAATAAGATCTGAAAGATAGGGCTTAATCCAAGGCATGGGGCCTTGTTTGGACTGATAGCCTAAGATAGCACGATAACCGTGCTCAATAGAATGCTTTTCAACTTCTAAGAAGATATCTTGGCACTGATCTTTATAATAAGACTCTTCAAAACCGCGTAAGGTAATAGGCAAGCTATGGAAGGAGACAAGTAAAGTGTCAGGCTCTACTTGACGGGTTTTTTGCCAATTAATTAAGTTTGCGGCAAGTAGGATGCGATAGCTTGAGCAATCAGAAAAGCCCCAGAGGACTTCATAGCGGCCTTTGAACTTATAGCGAATGGCGTATTTAATTGCTAAAGTGTAAATACTCTCATGAGTTGCTTTGCAAACCTGCGGGAAGAGGGGAATGATTAGCACCTCATCTGAGGAGCGAAAAGCTTCACGGAAAATGTGATGGGCAAAAGGCTCTGAATAAAGACAGGCGCTTACCACTTTAAACTCATGATCGATAAGAGCTGGATTGTCTTTTAATTGTTCTTTATTATCAAGCTTAATTCTAAGATGCAGTTCAAGTTCACTTAAATTTTTTAATAAAGGTGATTTTTGGTTGATGGCACATTTTTTATAAATATCGGTAAGATAGGGGGCTCTTTTGTTAGCTACATGCTTGGCGATAAATTTTCTAAAAGGATAAGGGACGATATTAGGATCGGATAAAAAACGCAACAAATAGTCTTTTACGTGAGCCTCATCTATAGGATCTGGGGTTCCAACAGTAACTAAAACAACAGTAGTGAGCATGTAAGCTTATCCTTGATAAGTTTAAGTATCAAAGCTATTGTAACAAATTAAGCACTAAAACAAGGCGTTTTTTAGAAAAAACTTTGTTTTAGATAATAAAACTTGTCTAAACAGAGCATTTAAAGCCCCCAAAAGCTTTTATGAAAGAAAGTCTTTAAAATATTTTGTCTCACGTGGGCATTTAGCCTTGAAAAGTATATATTTTTAGAAAATCTCTTTTAAGCGGCGCTTAAGGCTAAGTTAGAGAGTGACTTTAAACCAGATTTGCTTAAGTATTTTCCTTTAAGATCAAAAAGTAAATAAATGCGCTAAAATATTTTATAAAAAACTTAATAAAGTGGTTGTAATAAAAGATTAACTTATTGTATAATAAGTTGACTCAAGAAACTTAGTGATCTTTATCCAAGTTTGTTGAGATCGTCCTTTTCTTTGTTTGCTTATATTCCCGGGAGGAATTTCCTCCCGGTTTTGCCTAGATTGAAAAGGACTTCACCCTTTAAGTTTTGGCTAAAATACCAATAAACTTTTGATATTGAGCATAATCTTCTAAAGCTTTTTTCTCATCACTTTGTAGGTTTAAAAAGTAAGCTAAGGTTAAACGCCCCTTAAGACCTGTTGCCTTATATAAAAACTCTAAAGCCTCTTTTACCTCGTTAAAGCTTAAATCTGAGATATAGCAGAGTTTCTCGGTGACCGTGGCCATGCCAATTAAACAGGCGGCAGCTAAAATCGTGCTTTCTTTTTGCTTTTTCCCATGCAGAATATAGTGTTGGTTACCGCCTATAAAGGAGCTGTCGGTCATAAAGAAATTGCCATCGGCAAAAGATAAATCAATGGCTCTTTCATCCTCTCTCATCCATCTTTGAGCCACAGCAAAAGAGACTTCTTGCTCACTTTCCTCTGAGTTTATGGCAGGTTGGAGTAAAAGTCTCCACCCTGGAGCTAGCGCTTTATAGGAGAAATCTTCTTCATGGGCGGTAGCATAGGTTGCAATTTGAGCGCAAATTAAAGCGGCCTTATCAAAATCCTCATGACTTACTTGACCTACTAATTTTTGCATTAAAGGTAGAGTGCGCTCGCTTATCACGCCAAAGAAATCTACTTTATCTAAGGCGGCATTTTTTAGAATTTTAAGCGGTAAATTAAGGCCTCTTTTTTCAAGTAAGAGCATTAAACGGCGCAAGTCTAAAGTTAAATAAAGCTCAGAGGTGTATTCATCTTTAAGTTTTTGGCCTTGCTTTAAAAGTTGAGGATCTTTTTTGCGAAGAAAAACTCTCAAGTGATGCTTTAAAATACCCTTTAGGATTAAATCATCAATGATATTTAAGACCGTATTTGCATCTTCTTGTAAATAAAGGGCAAAAAGATGCACATCGCGTTCTTTTTTAATGACATTATTACTATCTTGAGTTGTTAAAAATAAAATTATTGATAAGACTTTAACAAAAGCAGGATCAGCATTTAAGACTTTAAGTTGAGGATAGAGGGGAACGCGATAAAGACCAAATCGTGCCATAGAGGACCTATAAATATAAGAGGCCGCCTAAGGCGGCCTTAGATGGAATTTTAATTAATGATTAAAGCTTATGTCCCATCTCATAGGCATTGTCGTGCACGTCAGTTACGGCACGGCCTGAAGGATCGGCCATATTCTTAAATTTTTCATCCCAAGCAATGGCAGTTTCAGTAGAGCAAGCCACTGATTTGCCGTATGGTACGGTCTTAACTGCTGATGGGAGCTTGAAGATCTCCTCGAAGATCTCACGATAGAGATAAGCCTCTTTGGTCACTGGAGTGTTTACCGGGAATCTATCGGCTCTTTCGGCAAACTTTCTATCTGAGACTTGCTCTTCAGCGTAATCGCGTAAAGCATCAATCCAAGAATAGCCTACACCATCTGAGAATTGCTCTTTTTGTCTCCACAGAACTTCATCAGGTAACATGCCATCAAAAGCCTCACGTAAGACTTTCTTCTCAATGGTCTTGCCAGGGCACATCTTATCTTGAGGATTAATGCGCATAGCCACATCTAAGAACTTCTTATCTAAGAATGGCACGCGGCCTTCAACACCCCAAGCCATTAAAGACTTATTGGCACGTAAGCAATCGTAAAGATGTAATTGAGAGAGCTTTCTTACTAATTCCTCATGGAACTCCTTTGAATCAGGAGCTTTATGGAAGTAGAGGTAACCGCCGAAGATCTCATCTGAGCCTTCACCTGATAACACCATCTTAATACCCATGGCTTTGATATAACGAGCCATTAAGAACATTGGAGTAGAGGCGCGAATAGTGGTTACATCATAAGTTTCGATGTGATAAATCACATCGCGCAAAGCATCAATACCCTCTTGCACAGTGTAGTGAATTTCATGGTGCACAGTGCCTAAATAGTCAGCTACGACACGAGCTTTCTTTAGATCTGGAGCATCCTTAAGACCAATTGCAAAAGAGTGCAATCTTGGATACCAAGCTTCGCTCTTGCCATCATCTTCGACACGAGATGGAGCATAGTATTTGGCAATAGCGGAAATTACAGAAGAGTCAAGACCGCCTGAGAGTAAAACACCATATGGCACATCGCACATTAATTGACGACGCACGCTATCCATGAGGGCATCTTTAAGATCAGAAACTTCTGTCTTATTATCCTTGACCTTATCGTATTCCATCCAATCACGCTTATAGTAGGAGTGGAACTCATGATCAAGCTTGGAGTAAAGATAAGACCCTGGAGGGAATTCTTTTACGGTATCACAAACTGGAGTTAAGGCTTTCATCTCAGAGGAGACATAGAAACGGCCTTCAGAATCGGTACCTACATATAAAGGTACGATACCGATATGATCGCGAGCGATAAAATAGGTATTATCGGTGGCATCATAGATTAAGAAAGCAAAATCACCTACTAATCTGTCCAAGAAGATCTCACCGGTCTTTTTAAATTCCTCGTATAAAGGAAGAATTACCTCACAGTCAGAACCAGTTGAGAACTCATAAGGATCTTTTAGCTCTTTCTTTAAATCTTTGTGATTATAAATCTCGCCATTTGCAGCTAAGACATGAGTTTTATCTTTATTGTAAAGAGGTTGAGCACCATTTGCAGGGTCAACAATAGATAAACGCTCGTGAACGACAATAGCATGATCGCCTTGATAAATACCTTCCCAATCAGGGCCACGGTGACGTAGGCGACGTGACATTTCCAAAGCAGTGCGACGCAGGGCTTCAGGATGTTCCTTAATATCAAGAATACCGAAAATTGAACACATAATATTTAAGTTATGATCCTTACGTAAAACCTGGCAGTTAAATTAATGGCTGCCACCTCTTTAAACTTTGCCACATTATACAAAATTTATAAACCTTTAGTTAGATAAAAGCCCTAATATAGTGCAAAGGTGCCATTTAGTTTCTTACAATTTTATATAAACGCTCGCAGAAAACCCGCAAGCTTCAGCTTGCGGGATGAATGCAAGCCTGCTAAACAGCAGTGAATTATGATATAGTCATAAGCTTAGGTAGAATTCTTTAGCACTCAGGACATGGCATATAAGGCTTTCAGTTACCGAATTAAGCCAAACGCCAAGCAGCAGGAACTGCTTGTTAAGCATACTCATGCAAGCCGCACTGCGTGGAACAGAGTTTTAAGCAGCCATGAACAAGAGTATCAAGAGTACAAAAACGAAATTCTTAGATTAGTCACTAGCGGCAATGTTGACTCCTATGAAGAAGCTTAAGAACTTTTAAGTCCCATGAAGCCGCAGCCTAGCAGGAAATCCCTATTTAAAAAGCTTAAGATCCTAAAGAAAGAATATCCGTACCTTGAAGAGCCCTACTCACAGGTCACACAGCAGAAGGTTCAGGACTTAAGCGGTGCCTTTGAGCGCTTCTTCAAAGGACCAGATCTCCACAGTACAAGAAAAAATACTATGATAAGTCAGGCTTTAGATATCCACAGGGGTACATAATTAAAGAAAATGGTGAGGTTGCAAGCTTAAGCAAAACACCGGTAGGCTTTGAATTAAACTTTAAGACCTTAAGAGTAAAGCTACCCGCTATTGGCAGCCTGCGGTTTTTGCCAAACCAAGAGTTTGTAGGGACAGCTAAAAGCATTACGGTAAAGAACGACGGCAAGTATTGGAAGATCATTGTCCTTGCTGAATATGAAGACGAAGAGACACCGGACTTAACCTATGCTGAAATCAAGAACGCTATAGGCGTCGACGTTGGGGTTGCCATTACGCTTGATACCAGCAATAAAGAGAACTATCAGCTCCCTGTTGAAAAGATTAAAAAGCTTGAAGATGAGATTTCAGTACTTAAGCGCCGCTTAAAGCACAAAAAGAAGGGCTCGCGCTCTTACAGGAAGATGAGAGGCCGCATCAATGCATGTTATCGCAGAATAACTAATATCAGAAAAGACTTCGCGCACAAGGCTACAACGGCCATAGCTAATAACCACAGGGTGGTTGTTGTAGAAGACCTGCGCATCAAAGATCTGAGCAAATCCGCTTGCGGAACGATTGAAAAACCAGGCAAAAAAGTCAGACAAAAGGCGGGACTAACCGCAGATCCAAAGGGAAGCCTTAGCAATGATTGTTTACATGCTCGCATATAAACTTAAAGTCCGCGGCGGAGTTCTGGTTAAGGTTGACCCTAAAAACACCAGTATTACGTGCAGTAATTGTCACCGTATGGATAGAAAAAGCAGGAAATCTCAAGCTGAGTTTCACTGCGTTTTCTGCAATCACCAAGACAACGCGGACCACAATGCTAGTGTTAACATTTTAGAGGCCGGACGGGCCTTTTTAGCCGCTGAAGCGAATAGCCAAGGACTGTCTGTCTTAAAAGGCAGAGTAGTTACAGCTGTCGGCAAGCTAAAGCCCATCAAGCTTTAGCTTGTGGGAGCGTCACATGTAGTAACTGACAAATATCTTTATGTGATTGAGTTTAAGGTAATTGGTGAAAATCAAAGTAAGCTTATTGAGCAGACTTTATAAGAGGCAAAAACTCAAGTTTTAGAGCATAAATATAATCTGCGTTTAGATCCGCTTTTAAGTTCCCTTCAAGTAGTGGCTCTTGCTTGCGTTATAGTCAATCAAAACAAAAATGCAACTTATGATAAGCCTTATCGTGGCGTAGTTGAGCTTGAAGAGGTTGCAATATAGGGGGTAGTTATGACTTATAACAAATTATTATCACTTGGGAGTACTGAGTTTTACTACAATTACCATTAAAGATAGCCCTCAAGGGGCTTATAAAGTAAGCTATAATATAAAACAACAGCGATTTAAAAGCCCTCGGTGTAATGGCATCACTTATCAAAACCCTAAATTTAAGTTCCCCTGCCACAAGCTGTCTTTAAGGATCTATGGTTTAATTATCAAAGAATTACAAGCAATGACTTCTTTAAGTGATGTCTTAAAAAGGTTAGGTGTGGATCTAAACACTCTTTAAGCGAAAGATAAGGCTCGTTTCGCTTGCAACTTTAAGGTTAAGCTTAAGTTTTCTTGTCCAAAGTTAAGAAAAAAATTCATAAAATCTCAAGCGTTCTCAAGAATTTTTAGCTAAAATATAACAGTTTTTTTATCTTAACTCGACTTTCCGTGAATAAAATTTAGTTCAAAGCCTTTCTAGCAAAGGCTTTCAGGCTCTTTAAAAACTTGTA
>CALXNU010000008.1 GCA_944389835.1 uncultured Succinivibrionaceae bacterium | reverse complement strand
GCATTATAGACACTTTTTAAAATCCGTCAACACTTTTTTCAAAAATTTTTAAAATTTTTTACGAAATGAATTCTAGTCTAGCAAAGAAAAGCGCTTAAGAATGCGAGTTTGCTCACATTTTGTAGCTTAAATTTAGATCTCAACTCAAGCTTCTTTGATCTAGATCACTTAAAGCTAGCCCAAACTTTCTTAGGTGAGCAACAAAATTAAGCGCGACACTCCTAAATTGCCCACCTAAAATTTACGAATTTAGAGCTTAATCTTTTACAATGCGTAAACTCAAACCGCTTTCACGCACCGCATCACGATTTACACCCTCTCGTAAAATATTCCTATCACAAATAAGCTTTACATAATCTTTAGCTCTGGTGATGGCCGTATAAATAAGCTCACGCGAGATAACCTCATTCATTCTCTCACTTAAAACAATTAACACTTTTGAGTATTCAGAGCCTTGTGACTTATGGATAGTCATCGCAAAGCCACTGTCATGATTTACCACAAACAAAGGTGAGAGCATTTTTACCTTTTGCCCATTCTCTTCTTTTTCATTTCTTAAAAAGAGTCGCAAAGAGCCTTTTGAGCCATCTTGAAGTCTTTCATAAGCGGCAAAACCTACATCGCCATTATGAATTTTAAGTAGTGGATCGTTTTTGGTAATAATCACCACCCGCCCTGGGAACCATTTATGAGAGGCTAAGACCTCAAGCTTATCTTCAAGCTTAAAAGTACTAATCACCTCCTCTTCGATACTCTCATTTAATTTGAGATCTCCTAAAAGGCCTTGGCGATTTGAACAGAGCACTCTAAACTTATCAAGCAAAGTAAAAGCCTCTAGTGCCTCATTTTCATTTAGGCAAAAATCCTTTTGCGCTAAATAAGTTAAAAATTCAAAGAAATTTATTGCATAAGCATTTTGACTTGGCAAAGGCTCTGCCTCTTCTTTAAAGCTATTAAAGACTCTTGGCTTTTGTACCACCTCTTTAGCAATAAGAGATGCTGCCTTATCTAAACTTAACTCACCTCGCCCCTCTCCTAAATATTTTATAAAAAGCGTATCTTTATATGCTTTGAGTACAAGATCGATTAAAGCCATCTTCTCGTAAGCGTAGTCAAGAAGTAATGGGGCAACGCTTTCTAAAAATTCTCTTAACGGTTTTCTTAAACTTTTTAAGTCAAAATTTAAATCAGAAAATTCTTTAGCATTAATTACTCTTGATAACACACCAATGCCTGAGGCTTCGTTAAAGCGATGACTTTTAATTAAAAGACAAATCTCATCACTAAGCTTACCTTGTTTTAGATCTTCGACACTAAAGCCACTTAAGTAGGAGAGCTTCTCTAAAGTCTCTAAACTTAAAATCTTACCAATACGTTTACACAAATCACCTAAGACTGATCCTGCCTCAACTGAATTTAGCTGATCACGATCGCCTAACATCACCACAATGGTATTTGAACTTAGCGCATTAATTAAACGATTAAAAAGTGACAAATCAAGCATGGAGACTTCATCTACAATTAAAATATCACACTCTAAGGGATTATCTTGATTGAAAATGGCTCCACTTCGATGAGGGATCACTTTAATTAAAGCATGTAAGGTTAAAGGTTTGACTTCAATCTTAGCTAAAATCTCCTCTTGTAAGTCAACACCTGCAAGCTTTGCTAAAGCTAAGGCCTCATGATCTTTGAGACTTTTAAGTCCAAAACTTAAAGACTCTGCCATTCTCGCAGCCGCCTTTCCTGTTGGAGCACAAAGACAGACTTTCTTTAAATTTTTATCTAAAGATAAGAGTAATAACAAAAGCTTAGTTACAGTAGTTGTTTTACCGGTACCAGGTCCTCCTGAAATGATGGTAAAGCGTCTTAAGGTTGCCATGGCAGCTGCCACTTTTTGCCATTCAATCTCAGAAGAAGTTTTAGGAAAGAGTATATTTAAAGCTTGTTTTATATAATCTTTTTTATCCTCATAATAGGAGAGATTCGGATTTTCTAATACAAACTTCGAGGCTTTTTGCTCATAGATAAAATAGCGGCGAAAATAAAGACGATCATAGGAAATTACAAGTGGTAATTCCTCTTGAGATTTATCTTCATAACAAATACATGGCAGATCTTTTAACTCATCTTTAAAAAAAACTTGAGCCCTTGGTTTTAAAACTTTGGCATAAATAAAACGCACTAGATCTCCTAACTCTTGCGCTTTATCTACATCTTTAAAATGCTCAGTACTTAAAAGCCATTCTTTTAAAACCTTATCGATCGCCTCATAGGTTAAACGAATACAAACATCACCTTTTTGTAATTGATACTCTAAAGCTAAAATTAATAAGCATAAAAGATCTTCTTTATCGTTGGGGATCGCATAGTGAGTTAAGATAAAGCCAATTTCAGCTTTGGCCATATTACTTACTACTTCAGTCTCTTTACACTTTGCATATAAACTTGTACTTTCCATCTGCAATCCCTCCTAGTCAAAAAGCTTATCTAATTTTTCAATTAACTCTTCTTTTACTTTGTATTTATAAATGCCATGATTTGCATCGCCTTTTTGCATACCCCTTAAATACAAATAAATCACCCCACCAAAATCTTTTTGATAGTCATAATCTTTAATCCTTGACCTTAGAAGGCGATGTAAAGCTAAAGAATAGAAGAGATATTGCACATCATAACAATGCTCAAAAAGTGATCTCTCAAGGTTTTCAAAAGCATAATTTTCAATTTTAGATCCCAAATAATTTGACTTATAGTCAATTACATAATAGCGATTTAAATCCTCCTTACCAAAAGTGCACACTAAATCTAAAGAACCATTTACAAAACCATCAATCACACCATCTGAAATAGTACGACCCAAAATTTTCGCCCGATCTTCACGACTGTAAAGCGTAGGATTTTGCTTGAAGATCTCCTTGGCATTATCTTTAATAATCTTATCTAAAGCCGATAGTTTGGCCTGATGTACAGGTAGCAAATAACTCATTTCAGGCACATATGATCCTTCTTTAAGCGAGGATAGAGATAAAGTGCCAACTAAAGGTGCGCTAATAATATCTTTTAACCAAATGGTTAAATAAGCGCTAACCTCCCCCTCTTGAGCTAAATCCCCTTCCATGACCTCCTCACCTTGAGAAGTTAAACGTTTAATGTGCATGGTATTAATAAGTGAGATCCATTTGCTTTGAATGCTTAAATCTTGATTTGCAATTAACTCACTTACCATGCCTGATAAAGGATCTTCGCTACAAGTTGCGCGCTCAAAAGGACATTTTTCCATCATGGTATGTAAAAAAGTTCCAGCACGCGTCCCTCGTGGGAAATAAAAACGCCACGCCAAATTTTCCTCTTTTGGATCTTGTACATCTTCCTTTTCAACATCAAGCCTATCTATGTTTTCTCCAAGATAGGCATTAAGTTTAGTTTTATCAATCTCCCGCACAATTGAGGTATAAGAGGTAAAGGTAAAATCATTTTCCAAAACCTTAGGATCAAGAGTCGACACGGCATAATGCTCTTGCTTTTCACTTGCTTTTTCCTGATAAAGCTCAAAGGACGTTGGCACGTCAATAATTCTTGGGGTAAATTTACCACTGTCTTGTAAAGTATTTTTTAATAAGGCACCACCTTGCTTAGGATCTAAAATTAAATTTGCAAATGAACTGTATGATCCAGATCGTCCATCTTTTGCAGCAGTTACAATAAATAAAAAGTTAGCCGCACAAGCTCTTGTTAAGGCTACATAAGTAAGTCTTACATCCTCTTCGATCTTACCTTGTTTACTTAGCTCCTTGCTTTGCTCATCTGAGGCTAAATCTAAAGTTAAACCTTCATTTTCTTGATAAAAAATAATGCCAAAGGACGCATCAGCTCTTACTGCGGTATAAGTCCATAAAAATGGCATAAGCACAATTGGAAACTCTAAACCCTTAGAGTTGTGAATAGTTCTTACCTGAATTTGTGATCTTTCAGACTCTAAGCGTTTTTTAACTGACTCTTGTGAGACATCATCTTCTAAATCGCGAATTAAATTTTGATAATAACGAAGTTGCGCCTGCACACCTACAATTAAAGAGTGCTTTTCTTGCATGAGCTCTGCAATATGATAAAAATCAGTAACGCGTCTTTCACCACCTTTAAACCGCAAAAGGTTTTTAACTCCATCATGTTTACTAAACCAAAGTGAGAAGGCGGCTAAAAAGCCCACTTGACGCCACAGATTTTTAGCTTCATATAAAAGTTTAACCTCAGCTTCAAACTTTTCTTCATCTAAAGAGTCGACAAACTCCTCTCCGTTTTTAGCAAGTAAGGAAGAGCCAAGTAATCTTGTTACTAATCTTCGATTATAAGGTTCTGCCATCGATTCCATTAAATAACCCATAACTTGGGCATTTTCTGTAGCGCGAATACTATCTCCATCTCCCTCTTTTAAAACCGAGCTTTTATCTGAAAAATAAACACTTGCAATGCCTAATTGTTTTAAAGCCTCAGAAATTAGCTCATTTTCTTTAGCGCCTCTTACTAAAATGGCAATTTCATTAGGTTTAACATTAGGTTTTTCTTCAACACTTTGCCCATTTGGTACTAAAACGCCTTTCTCTAAGATCTTTTTGACCATTTGCGCACAGCATAAAGCTTGCATTTTTTGCAAAGTGCCCTTAGTCAAAGTATCCTTGGCTGTTTTCTCTTGTTGGTAAATCTCACTTTCTTCGTAATTTATAAAATTAAAATACGTACCTAAACTTTCTTCACCTAAAAAATGAAATTGTGCCTTACCTTTGGAAAAACCTACATCATGAAAAGATATTTCCTGAGTTAAAAATGGACCTTCACCTTGCAAAAGCGCAGGATTAAAAGTGCCATTAAAAATATGATTAACTCCCTCAACAACTTGAGGGGCTGATCTATAGTTACAATCTAAAGTGTGAATACCGTGATTTGGCAAATCACCTGAAAGCTCTTCAATTTTATGTTTAGCCTTTAAATAAGAATTAATATCCGAGCCTCTAAAAGCATAAATTGATTGCTTAGGATCTCCGATTAAATAACAGCGCGCATTAATCTCTTTTTGCAAATAAAGTTTTTCAAAAATGGCATATTGCGTAGGATCGGTATCTTGGAACTCATCAATAATTGCCACAGGATAGGTTAAGCGAATAAGTTTGGCTAAATTTTCACTTAGATCCCCGCGACAATTTAAAGCAAAATCTAAGCGCTTTAAGACATCATCATTGCTCATCACCTTCTTTTGGCGCATTAAAGTCTCAATTTCACTTTGACATAACATCGCTAAAAGACAGACCACACAGTCATGATATTTATCATAATCTGAGCCTAAACTTTGATTTGTTTCATTAAAAGCCCCTAAAGATCCTGCAATGAGCTTTAATCTCTCTTTGTGTTGATATTTTTTAAAAGCACGATCTCGCTCATTTGCAATAAAAACGCCAGTAAACTTACAAGCACTTAAAGCGTCAAGTTCCTCATAAGTCAAACTCTCTTTATCATATAAAGAAAGCAAATTTAATATCATAGGCGCTGCATCTTTTTGTAGATTTTTACCTTTTGCTTCTATTAAAAGAGGTCCTGCCCTTAAAACGCCATCCTCGCCCTCTTCAATAAGTCCTCTTAAGTCATCTTTACTTACTTCACTCTTTACTTTTAAAAAAGCCTGTTTAAGTTTTAACTCTCTTTGGGAAAATGCTACAGCAAATTGCTCAAGGACTTTATAAAATTCTTGTTGTAAATCTTCTTTATACTTATCAAGGCTTGCAGGGGCTTTATTTTCAATAAGTGAAGCATTGATAATCCTATAACCTAAAAGCCCTTGTTTAAAATCAGTAAGTCTTACCCGATTAATTTGTTGTAAAACTCCCTTTATACTTTGCGGAGAGCTAAAGCCTAAAACTTCCAATAAGTAATTTGGCAATCTTGTATCTTGTTTATAAAAAAGCTTACGCCAAAGACTTATACAAGCCTCATCTTCAAAATCAGAAGGATCATCAACTAAAGAGATTTTAAAAGCCTCTCCTGCTTCAAAAGCATAAATTTGATTCAAAGCAGTATTACAAAAAGAGTGAATTGTACAAATTGAGGCATTATCAACCGATCTTTCAGCTTTAAGTAAGACTCGTGCACAAAATTTTTGTACTGAAGGATTGGAAAATTCATCTACAAGCTCTTGCATCTGCTCTTCAATCTCACCTACTTCCTCACCTTTGGCAAGTTTTTCAAAAACAATACGCGCTTGACGAATTTTCTCGCGAATTCTAGCTCTAAGATCTGATGTGGCGGCTCTTGTAAAAGTTACAATTAAAATATTCTCCAAAGGCAAAGGTCCAAAGCGCTCCCCATGTCCTTTCGTAAGATAGGTTTGATTATCCTGACCTGAACCTAATAACAAGCGTAAGACTAAATAAGTAATTGTAAAAGTTTTACCCGTACCGGCACTTGCCTCAATTAAAGCTGCTTTATCAAGGTTAAAACGCTTAATTAAACTCTCTTTACGAACTTCCATAACTTAACTCCACTTTCCTTATTTAACACTTATCTTCGCTTTAAGCTCTTGATAAAACCCCCAAACCTTTACAAACATCTCCTGTAACCTATCATCATTTAAAATAGTTTGATAATTGCCAAATAAGAAACAAGCCTCCCTTTCATAAGCGAGAGGATCATTTTGAAAATCTTTTTCTGGATCATAAAGCTCAAGCATTCTCTGTGGGGCGGCAAGTGGCATTAAACGCCCTAAGGTATAAAAATACAAAGCCTTTTTAGTAAACTCTTGAAGTTCACTTTCACTTAATGCCTCAAGAGTGAAGAAAGTACCCTCTTTGGAAATTAAATGAACCTCTTGTACCTTTTGATGTAAGCAATATTGAGCTAAGGCCTCACCTAAAAGGCTAAAGGCAAAAGAGGCACGTTTGAGCTCATCGTGATCTTCGCTGTCTTTTTGATCTTTTTTCCCTGTAGAGTCTTTTTTATACGCATCAAGAATAATTGGCGTGGTTTTAGCAAAACCTTTAAGCAAAACTTGAACATTAAGCTCTTCATCACCAAATTTTATAGGTATAACAAAATCATGGGGGTTAAAGGCTTGCTCTTTAATCTTGGCAAAAGATGAAAGATGAGCATTATCTTTTAAGGACTTAAGAATAATATCTCGACTTTCAAGTAATTGTGCACAGGCACTCTCACCAAACACACTGTAAGGCAAATAGCCACGCTCTTTTTCTAACTCCAAAAAGCCCTCAACCTCAGAATCTTCAAGCTTTGTTAGTGTCTCTAAGTAAGATGAAAAAGTTAAATTATCAAGTTCAAAAGGCTCAACTTCTCTGACACTTGAATCGGTAAAACTGTCTAAACTAAAACCTAAAACTTGCGTTAAAAAGTTTCTTGCAGGATTCTTTAAAAAGGAAATTAAATCTTTAAGATTAAGCTTAAGCCCTTCCTTTTTCAAAGTCTCAATAATCAAAGGATATTTTAAAGCAAGATTCTGATACTGCCCTAAATAGCTAAATTCTTGTTGTCCAAACTCTTTTATCGAAATAAAGTTACTTGCATCAAATGATGGATAATGCCCATTTAAAGTTGAATAATTGTCTTCATGATAGGCACTCATATGCTCTTTATAAATTAAATGCGCCTCAAGACTCGCCCTTGAGTCACTTCCCTCTATAGTAAAATTATCTGCAATATAGTCTAAAAGCTCGGAAATAACACTTGAGGGCATGAGCTCTTGCTTGGAGTTTGGACTTTCTCCTATATAAGAAAAAGTAATTGACTCCCGCGCAGAGAGCAGTGCTTCTAAAAATAAGAAACGATCTTCAAAGCCACGTGATCTATCACCTCTTCTTGAAAGCCCTGAGATCCCCATTAAATTAAAGCCTGGCATCCGCTCTTTTCTTGGGAAATCTAAATCATTAAGTCCCATAATAAAAATATGCTTAAAAGGAACCGCACGCATAGGGATTAATGAGCAAAAATTAATCTTATCTTTAAGATAAGGCGTAAAATCGCGGGCTGAATCTAAAGCTTGGGCAAGAATGGCTCTGAAGACTGGCAATTTAATCTTAGGCTTTAACTTTAAGTTCTTACTTACCTCAATTAACTCTAAAATGGCCTCTTCAATGGTTTTAAACTGAGAGACAGTATCTTCATCATCATCGAAAAAGCGCTTTTGTATATGATCAAATAATAAGGTGCGCCATGAAGCGGCATCTTCTGAAAGATTTGGAATAAAAATTGTTTGAAGCTTAATTAAAGCTTCAATAAACTCATTTAAATTACCAAGTAAAGTAGCATCTTGTCCCTCAATTTCACTGTAACAAAGAGCTTTAGTATCATCACCTAACATCGTCCCTAAGATCATGCGATCAAGACCATGTCTTAAACTACCTGGAATTGAGATCTCAGCTTCTTTCTTCGTATCCTCATCATTAAGTCCCCAGAATACTGCATTCTCCTCAAGCCACATGCCAATAACTTCTACATCCTCGCTTGCTATCTTAAAACGCTTGGCAATTGACTCAACTGACAGTAAATCTAAAACTTGCGCCACAGTAATAGGCTTTGAGCTTAAATCTAGAAGATCTAAAAGCGCATTAGCAACAGGAGATGATTCAAGGGTAGTTCTATCTGAAATGGCAAAGGGGATCTCCAAATTTGTGCCACAAGAACTGCCAAATACTGAAGTGATATATGGTGCATATTCATTAATAGTCGGCACCATCACCACAATATCTCTTGGCAATAGACTCTCCCCTTTTTCACTTGCCTCTTTAAAACGTCTTAAAATGCAGTCACGCAATACCTCAACTTCACGTCTTTTAGTATGACAGCGATGAATTTCAAGGGAATGATCTTGCACTTTAAGATCTATCTTATCCCCTGCCTCTTTAAGTGAAAGTAGATCTTGTTGCAAATAACCTAAAAGATTTTGAGGCTCATGATCAACAAAGCAAGTAATAAAATTAGGTAGCGGATTTAAATTAAACAGCAAAGAAAGATTGTCTCGACCTTGTTTGCCTAAAGATAGTAACAGCTGATTGCCATCAACTCTTTCAGCACCACCATACTCTTCATTTTCTACATAGAAATCTTCTTTATAAACTTCAGGATCGGCCTTACTCTCTAAAAGCTTGGCTTGAACCTTAAAATCAAGCTTGGTGTTTTGCGTTAAAACTAATTTGCGGAAAGTCTCAAAATCTTCTTTAAAAGTATCGCTAAGATCACCCCAATATTCTTTACACGGATTTAAAAGCATTAAATAAACTTGACTTACCTGCCCTAGAGCTTGCAAAAACTCAATTACCATTGGAGGTAGCGCTGAAACTCCAAAAATAAACACACGCTCTGGCAATCTTTCAAGATCAAGATCTTTTTCCCAAAGCTTGGTATTTAATCTTTGCATGATCTCGCTTCTATCTAAAAGATACTCACCTTTTAGATTTTCATCTTCGACAATAAAATCATCTTGAGTGCGAGCTTGCATATTTGAGCGCAATAAGGTCCACAAATGCGCCTGCCACACATTCGCCTCTAAAAGATCTCGTACCGTTTTTTTAGCATTATTAAAGCGAGTGGCTTTATCTAAAAAATCCTTAACCTTACCTGGGGCTCCTTTATTTTGCGCATAACTTGCAAAATCAAGAGCGCTCATCTTGTCCCACGCTAAAATCCAATCTGGGCGATACATTTGATATTGATCATAAGTATCAGCAAGACTTCTTGCTAATTCATAATGCTTAGTGCCATCTAAATCATCTTGCACATAATCTTTTATTTTAGAGAACGCTGGATCTTTTATCAGTTCATCCTCAATACCTAAAATACTTAAAGCGACACTTGAACGTGAAAAGGAAGAGCGATGAGGTAGTTTTTCAAAAGCTACTTTATAAATATCCCAAATAAGTTGCCAGGTTTGTTTAAAATCTACGCAAGCAAAAATACCATTCTCTTTGGCAAGTTCTTGGCTTAAATAGGTTTTCATACCAAGACTCATCACTAAGACTTGCTCTCTTGCCAATGGATTTTTTAAAGGATGCACTTTTGTAATTTGCGCACAAATTGAAGCTAAAACACCTAAATCATTAGAACTTATAATCGAAAAACCACTTTTATCTCTCACCTTAAGATCTCCTTATTTTAAAGCGCTCATCTTGTGCAAGAAGCCCCTTTAAACATAGCACGAGATCTTTCCAAAATAAGGAAAAGTTAAAGAAAAAAGCGAAATAAGATAAAAAAGGCAGGGTTAACAGAAAAGATAAAGGCCCAAACGAGAACAGGCCCACCTAAGTGAGCCTGTCCTTTAAACCTAAAGCGTCAAATTACTTCTTGTAACGACGAGCAAGGTTATCTAAACGCTCATTAGCACGAGCAGCGTCAGACTTAACGAAAGCAACATCGTTAGCTAACTTTGACTGCTGAGCCTTTAAAGCGTCAACATCAGCGGCAATAGCGTCAACCTTAGCGTTTAACTCGTCTAAGTTTGCGGTGCAGCCGGTAAGAACAGTGGCACCTAAAGCAACAGCGCCTAAAATAACCTGATACTTATTCATGAGTATTCTCCAATACTGTTTAAACAGAAAAACAGCTTAAATAAATTGCTGTTTACCCTATTCTAATACACTTTGAAACAACAGGCGAAACTTTTTTCCCTAATTTTGATATAGCTTATGAATATAAGTAGCAATTAAAGGTTTAATCACACCTTTTGAGTCATCGTATAACTCAATTAAACTATTAGCCCCTGCCATAAAACGCACGGAATTTAATAAGCTTAAAGATGAGGTATCGTACATATCTAAGCGAATTGAAATATAAGGAGAACCATCGCTATTGTGATGCCAACTTAAAAGCTTTGAAACTGCAATAATATTGCAATCTTTATCTCTTGCGGTATCTTGTAGCAAAGAAGGATTTGAGCCGTTTAAAAGTACAATGGGATTTCCATGTTGAGAAATATTATCTGCAATACTTCTTTGCACATATGATCCACTGTTGCGCACTACATACTGCCCATTCGTAAAATCACCACTATTTAAGACACAAACTCTCTCAGATCCGGTCATCAAATGCGTCAAGCGCAAATACTGTAAATCTGTACCATTAGGAATTAAAGAGTAAGGGGAGATAAGACGGTCATAATCATTTACCTGATAGGTAGCACCTTGATGATAACCACCTTCTTCATAACTACTATCAGTTGAGCTTGTACAAGCGCTCAAAGACAAGGCTAAAAGACCACATCCTAAAACTTGCAAATACTTATTAAACACAAAGCACTCCTTACATTACAAAGAATCAGCAAAAGCTTTTAGATCTTTAAAATAAGTGTAATTAAGATCTTTTAAAGCTTCCTTTTCTTGAGCTAAATGATCGCCTACTAAAATCAAATTTTGCACTTTAGCCCCTAAAGCTGCAATTAAATCAGAAGCCTTATCTCCGACCATATAGGATTTACTCATATCAAGGTCAAGATCTTCTTTAGCACTTAAAAACATCCCGCTTTTAGGCTTGCGGCACTCACAGTCCATTCTATAGGCTTCAACGGTAGCATCTTTTAGATGTGGGCAAAAATACACCGCATCAAATAAAGCTAAATCATAAGATAAGAGATCTTGCATATATTCGGTGACTTTCCAAAAATCATCTTCCGTATACATGCCTCTTGCAATGCCTGATTGATTGGTAACTAAAACTAGGATAAAACCTTTGCGTCTTAAGCTTGCTAAAGCCTCAATTACCCCATCAATTAATTGAAAATCTTCAATTTTCCCCACATAACCGTGATCAACATTAATAACCCCATCACGATCACAAAAAACTGCTTTTTGCATAAAGATCCTTAATAAAGATTACACTTTAAAAGTTGTTCACGATAACGATCTGATGTTTCTTGAACATCACGCGCTAAATTAAGTAACCAATCCTTATCTTTATAAGTACCTTGGGTAAAGCCGCCCCACCCTTCATGATAATTTAAGTATTGATTATAGGCATCTGTTAAAGGCACGCCATTAACCTTCTTAGTGCGTGTCATATACCAAGCAATAAAATCTAGAGCATCGGCAAAATCATCACGTGAAGAGAAGAAAGATCCAGCCTCATCGACATAATCTTCCCATACTGGATCTTGAGCTTGAGCATAGCCATATGCAGAACTACCCCGTCCATAAGGGATAAATAAAAACCAGCGCATTGGAGGTTTTGCATCATCCACAAATGCTGATTCTTTTGACATAATGGCCATCGCCACATTAATTGGTACTCCATATTTATCATGGACTTCATGAGCTGCCACGTACCAACTATCCTTCTCCTGAAAAATTGCACAAAGATTATCAGGATTTGAAGGTGGCGTAGTTGAACAGCCGGTAATAACTCCGGCTGCGAAAAGAGAAATTAGTGCAGTGAAAACTTTGGACATAGGCGACCTTTTGTGAGGCGCCAAAGCGCCTTATTAAATTGCGTCTTCGCCTTCTTCACCAGTGCGGATCCTAATCACGCGCTCAATATCAGAGACGAAGATTTTTCCATCACCTATCTTACCAGTATGTGCCCCTTTAGTGATCGCTTGAATGCACAAATCGACATCTTCATCCTTAACCACTAATTCAATTTTAGCTTTAGGTAAGAAGTCAACGACGTATTCAGCTCCACGATAAAGCTCAGTATGTCCCTTTTGACGACCAAAACCTTTAACCTCGGAGACGGTCATGCCAGAGATACCATTTGCGCTTAAAGCTTCACGCACATCATCTAATTTAAAAGGCTTAATAATAGCAACTATTTTCTTCATAACATCAAAGCAGCTTTCGCTGCAGAACCTCTCTTTTTATGAACACCAAAAATCAAAGTTAAAACTTCGATTTGCAACACTTAATTAATTATATACTCATTAGACCAAACATTGTCGGCTCTTTGACTACAGTTCCAAAAAGATAAGTTAAAAAGGCCGTAGCTTTTTTGACAAGAGACTTTACAAATGGCTTATATAAGCCATTTTCTAAGTATTGGCATGACTTATGCTCTATTTTTACACACAATAAATTTTAGTTACCTTAAATGGGGCATAAATTATGAATACTAGCATCGAAAATAAGCTTACCAAACTTCTTAATATTGCCATGTTATGGTTATTAATCTTAACTTTATTAATGCTCTTTTTACCTTTGGAGTCTTTATCTCCTGAGCTTGCTGCCAAAATTGAAGGTAAGAAATTTTATTTATATTTAGCTCTCATTATCGAGTCTTCACTTTTTATAAGCCGCGGTTTAATTGCTTTAACTAGCTTAATTTTCACTAAGACCCATGTGAAAAAGACTGAAAACTACATGCTAAAAACCGTCTCTACTTTAGATTTTTCAGAAAAGGCTTTACTTCGTGAGTTCGTCTTACAAAGACGTAACGTTCTTGAATTACCTTTAGATGAGCCAACCGTCAACTCTTTATTAGACAGTGGCATCTTAACCTTAACCTCTAATGATACAGAGAATGAAAATAAAGGTTTATTCATGATTTCAAAAGAAGCCCGTCCATTTATCACCTATAGATCTATTGGTCTTTCACGCTCTAAGATGGATGACGAGCAAATTAGCCAAATTATGCAAAGTCGCCCTGGATTTGCCCGCGATACTATCATTGTTAAATCCTATCGTGGCCAAGGCTCACTTTTAAATGCTAAAGAGAATCAAACTCAAGCTGCTGCAAAAGTTGCTTAAGATCTTCTAAACGATGCTAAAAAGGCTCCACGAGGAGCCTTCATTTTTTCTATATTCTCAAAATTATAAAGAATAGTACTCATCTAAAATAAACCTCTTACGATTGTGCCAAGCTTAAATCTAGCGGATACCACAATGTCAAAAGTTTTTGCCATCTTAAGAGCTTATCATAGACATAGCTACATTTAAAAAATGTATCTTATTGATGTTAAACGCTTTAAGCTTAGAAACTGTCAAAGATGAGCGCTTATATAAGATACTAAAAAGGCCCCTTAAGGAGCCTTCTTTTTTTACATACTATATTTTCAAACTAATAGAGAATAGTACTCATCTTAGCTAACTTCTTACGATTGTGCCAAGCTTGAATATAACGCATGGTGCCAGTTCTACCACGAGTAGTTAAAGAAGTGGTGATAGCATATTCACCTTGATACTGAACACCTGATAACACCTCACCTTCTGAAACACCAGTTGCAGCAAAGAAGCACTGATCTGAGGTAATTAAATCATCTACGCCACGAATGACATTTAGATCAATACCATCTTCAATAAGACGTCTTCTCTCTTCTTCAGTTTGTGGATCTAAACGAGTTAAAATTTGACCACCTGAGCCTTTAATAGCACAAGCAGTAATAACTGCCTCAGGAGTGCCACCAGTTCCGATGAGAAGATCGATATGAGATCTTGGATCTACTGCCATTAAGGCACCTGCGACATCACCATCATTGTGTAAGTTAACTCTAGCACCAGCCATTCTAATGTCTTGAACTAACTTCTTGTGACGTGGCTTGTCTAAAACAAAGACGTTGACCTCAGTAATTGGCTTACCAACGGCGCGGGCAATCTTCATTAAGTTATCTTTAACTGGAGCATCTAAATCAATAACTCCTGCAGCTTCACGACCTACTGCAATCTTCTTGCAATAGAAGCTGTGGCCTGGATTAAACATGCTTCCTTTTTGAGCCACACCCACTACTGATACGGCGTTTAAACGTCCATTTGCTACCGCAGAGGTTCCTTCAACTGGATCTACTGCAACATCTACTTCAGGACCATCACCAAAACCGACACTCTCACCGTTGTAGAGCATTGGAGCATGATCTTTCTCACCTTCACCAATAATTACGGTGCCACGAATATGTAAACCTTGAAAGGCAATACGCATGGCATCAACAGCTGCGCCATCTGCTGCTTCCTTATCACCCTTACCAAAATAGTGAGCAGCAGCCAAAGCTCCGGCCTCAGTTACACGTACTAAATCAAGGGCCAGATTTTTGTCAGTTAGATGCTGATACATAACGACTCCTGTTATTCGCTTTTGACTTTGCGATTAAAACATAATTTTGTCTTGATCTTAAAACAATCCGGTGCTTTTTTTTGTGAATTAAGCAAAGATCACAAAAAATACTTTTTAAATCTTAACAAAAAAAATCTTATGGAGACTTACATTTGATGCAAGAATGCTACTTTTGCACACTTTAAGGGAAAAAATTTAAGGAAGGCTTTGACTTTAAGTTTAGAAATTTAGGTTCTTTAAACGAGAAAAGAGGGATTGCTCCCTCTTTTCTTTTAAGAATCAGCTTATAAAAAAGCTAATTACTCAATTATCTCACCGACAACGCCAGCGCCTACGGTACGACCACCTTCACGAATAGCGAAGCGCTCGCCCTTAGCCATAGCTACTGGGTGAATTAAGGTTACAGTCATCTTGGTGTTATCACCTGGCATAACCATCTCTACACCTTCACCTAAATCAATGGTGCCGGTAATATCGGTGGTGCGGAAGAAGAACTGTGGACGATAGCCCTTGAAGAATGGAGTGTGACGACCACCTTCATCCTTGCTTAATACGTAAACCTCACCAGTGAACTTGGTGTGTGGAGTGATTGAACCTGGAGCGGCTAATACCTGACCACGCTCAACCTCATCACGCTTGGTACCACGTAAGAGAACGCCAACGTTATCACCAGCTTGACCTTGGTCAAGTAACTTACGGAACATCTCAACGCCGGTAACAACGGTCTTAGCAGTTGGACGAATACCAACGATTTCAACTTCGTCACCAACCTTAACAATACCGCGCTCAACACGACCAGTTACTACAGTACCACGACCTGAAATTGAGAAAATGTCCTCAATTGGGAGGAGGAATGGGTGGTCGATATCACGCTTTGGCTCTGGGATGTAGGTATCAAGAGCGTGGGCTAACTCTAAAATCTTCTCTTCCCATTGTGGCTCGCCGTTTAAAGCACCTAAAGCTGAACCGCGGATGATTGGAGTGTCATCACCTGGGAAGTCGTATTGGCTTAATAAGTCACGAACGTCCATCTCGACTAACTCTAAGAGCTCTTCGTCATCGACAGCATCGCACTTGTTTAAGAAGACGATGATGTATGGAACACCTACCTGACGGGCAAGTAAGATGTGCTCACGAGTTTGTGGCATTGGACCATCAGTTGCGGCTACTACTAAGATAGCACCGTCCATCTGAGCGGCACCGGTGATCATGTTCTTCACATAGTCAGCGTGGCCTGGGCAGTCAACGTGTGCATAGTGACGGGTCTCGGTATCGTACTCAACGTGAGCTGAGTTAATGGTAATACCACGAGCCTTCTCTTCTGGAGCGTTATCGATCTGATCGAAAGCCATAGCGTTACCGCCATACTTCTCAGATAACACCTTAGTTAAAGCTGCAGTTAAGGTGGTCTTGCCGTGGTCAACGTGACCGATAGTGCCAACGTTTACGTGCGGCTTGGAGCGTACAAACTTTTCCTTTGCCATTTTTTTAATTTCCTTTAATGTGGCGAGGCTTAAGCCCCGCCTAATTTATAAAACTTACTTAGTCTGACGAGAAGCAATTACTGCGTCAGCAATGTTCTTTGGAGCCTCAGCGTAATGACCAAATTCCATTACGTATGAAGCACGACCCTGGGTTTGAGAACGAAGATCAGTTGCGTAACCAAACATCTCAGCTAATGGAACCATAGCACGAACGATCTTGCCGGTAGGACCATCTTCCATACCCTCAACAAGACCACGACGACGGTTCAAGTCACCGATCACATCGCCCATGTACTCCTCAGGAGTATCAACCTCAACCTTCATCATAGGCTCTAAGAGTACAGGATTGGCTTTCATAAAGCCAGCCTTAAAGGCCATAGAACCTGCAATCTTGAAGGCCATTTCTGAAGAGTCAACTTCGTGGTAAGAACCATCGTAAACAGTGACTTTAACATCAACTACTGGGAAGCCTGCTAAAACACCGTTTGCAATCTGCTCTTGAACGCCCTTATCCACAGCTGGGATGTATTCCTTAGGAATAACACCACCGACTACTTCGTTGACGAACTCATAGCCCTTACCGGCCTCTAAAGGCTCAATACGGAGCCAGCAGTGACCATACTGACCACGACCACCTGATTGACGAACAAACTTGCCTTCCTGCTCGACCTTGGAACGAATGGTCTCGCGGTATGCAACTTGAGGCTTACCAACGTTGCAATCAACGTTGAACTCACGACGCATACGGTCAACAATAATGTCGAGGTGTAACTCACCCATACCAGAAATAATGGTCTGACCTGACTCTTCATCAGTGTGAACACGGAATGAAGGATCTTCTTGAGCTAAGCGGTTTAAGGCTAAAGCCATCTTCTCTTGGTCGGACTTGGTCTTAGGCTCAACAGCAACGGAGATCACAGGATCTGGGAACTCCATACGCTCTAAGATAATTGGAGCGTTTTCAGCGCAAAGGGTATCACCAGTGGTGGTTTCCTTTAAGCCGATAGCGGCAACGATATCGCCTGCATAGACTTCCTTAATCTCGTTACGGTTGTTAGCGTGCATTTGCACTAAACGACCAAAACGCTCACGCTTTTGCTTAACAGAATTCAAGACGGTGTCGCCTGAATTGATGCAACCTGAATAGCAACGTAAGAAGGTTAAATTACCTACGAATGGATCGGTTGCGATCTTGAATGCTAAAGCAGAGAATGGCTCTTTGTCGTCAGTCTTACGCTCATCTGGAGTACCATCGAGCTTCTCGCCCTTAACTGGTGGTACATCAAGAGGAGATGGTAAGTACATTACGACAGCATCGAGCATAGCCTGCACGCCCTTGTTCTTAAAGGCTGAACCGCAGGTCATTGGAATAATTTCGCCACGTAAAGTACGAGCGCGTAAACCTTGAACAATCTCTTCCTCAGTTAAATCACCTTCTGAGAAGAACTTGTCCATTAAGGTCTCATCGGCCTCAGCTGCTGCCTCGACCATCTTAGCACGCCACTCTTCAACTTCATCGACCATATCAGCTGGAATATCGGTGTACTCGAAGGTAACGCCTTGATCGGCCTCATTCCAGTCGATTGCTTTACGCTTTAAGAGGTCAACAACACCCACGAAAGAATCTTCTTTACCAATTGGGAGTTGAAGTGGTACTGGATTGCCCTTCAAACGAGTCTTGATTTGATCTACAACACGTAAGAAGTTAGCACCGGTACGGTCCATCTTGTTGACGAATGCGATACGTGGTACGTGATACTTGTTAGCCTGACGCCATACGGTCTCAGACTGTGGCTGAACACCACCTACAGCGCAATACACCATTACAGCACCGTCAAGAACACGCATTGAACGCTCTACCTCAATGGTAAAGTCTACGTGGCCTGGGGTGTCAATAATGTTAAAGCGATACTGCTTAGGGAACTGATGGGCCATACCCTTCCAGAAGCAAGTAGTTGCAGCGGAAGTAATAGTGATGCCGCGCTCCTGCTCTTGAGCCATCCAGTCCATGGTGGCTGCACCGTCGTGAACCTCACCTAATTTGTGGTTCTTGCCAGTGTAGAACAGAATACGCTCTGTAGTAGTGGTTTTGCCTGCATCAATGTGAGCACTAATACCGATATTACGGTATAGGCTGATAGGAGTTGTACGTGGCAATTTATGTAACCTCTGATATTACCAGCGGAAGTGAGCAAAGGCCTTATTAGCCTCAGCCATACGGTGAACATCCTCACGCTTCTTGACGGCGGAGCCCTTATTCTCTGCGGCATCCATCATCTCACCGGCTAAGCGGGCAGCCATGGTCTTCTCATGACGAGCGCGAGCTGCATCAACTAACCAACGCATAGCAAGGGCATTGCCACGAGCTGGACGGACTTCAACTGGCACCTGATAGGTGGAACCGCCAACACGGCGGGACTTTACCTCAACAGATGGGCGGATATGATCGAGAGCCTCCTCGAACAGGGCGAGGTGCTCCTTGCCGCTCTTCTCTGCGATAGTATCTAATGCGCCGTAGACAATGCTCTCTGCGATAGACTTCTTACCATCAAGCATAACTACGTTGATGAACTTTGCTAAAAGCTCAGAACCGAACTTTGGATCGGGCAGAATTTTACGCTGACCGACAACACGACGTCTTGGCATTTAAAAATCCTCGTTCTTCAGGGTTTCCCAAAACATTTGGTAAACTTAATTGTTTATTGGCAAATAACTTAGTTTGGCCTTACTTTCCGGGGATGCCATTAAGCCTTAGGCTTCTTGACACCGTACTTGGAACGGCCCTGCTTGCGGTCCTTAACGCCTGCGCAGTCTAAGGAACCACGAATGGTGTGATAACGAACACCTGGGAGATCCTTAACACGACCACCACGGATCATGACAACGGAGTGCTCCTGTAAGTTGTGACCTTCACCACCAATGTATGAAGTAACTTCAAAGCCGTTAGTTAAGCGAACACGGCAGGCTTTACGCATAGCGGAGTTCGGCTTCTTTGGCGTGGTGGTATACACGCGAGTGCAAACGCCACGCTTTTGTGGGCAACCTTCTAAGGCTGGAACCTTATTCTTGGAGACCACTTTGACGCGCGGTTTGCGGATCAATTGATTAATTGTAGCCATATTTAAATAAAATCTCCTGTTAGTCCTTTACTAGGACAGACTTTACCTTGCCTTCGTATATACGAAAGGCACGCCATTATAAAACATAAATTCAAAAAAAGATCTATTTAGCTCAAATTTTTCTTAAAAAGAAAGTGCATATTTATCGCTTTTGCGCCATAATTTACTATCTTTTGACCAAAGCCTTACACAAAAGCTCTCTTAAGCCCTCTCTTGCACCAAAAATTTCCATCTTCTTCTTTCTTTTTGAGCTTATACGATAAAATATCGCAACTTTAAATTAGACAGTCCACAAGGTATTTCTATGCGCACTAAAACCGAACTTAGCAAACGTTATTTTATTTTCTTTATCTCCCTTTTCTTGCAAGGCTTTGCTATTGCAATGGTTGCAAGAGCAAACTTAGGTAATACCCCAATTTCATCCCCAAATTACGTGCTCTCTTTACACACGCCCTTATCTTTAGGTGAAATTACCTTCTTATTTAATATTCTGCTCATTGTAATTCAGTATTTTTTATGGCCCAAAGCACAAAGAAAAGAGCAATACTTGCAACTTTTTTTACAAATTCCCATTTCCTTTATTTTCGCTGCCTCAATTGATGTGGGCATGATGGTTTTAAATCTCTTTTTAGCCCCTACCTTACCTTATATAGGAGCTTTTAGCCTCTTAATTTTAGGTGCCATAACTCTAGCTTTTAGCGTATCACTGCAAGTTACAGCAAATGCCACTATGATCTCAGGTGAGGCCACTGTAAAACTTATAGCAACGCGCCTTAAATTTGAGTTTGGCTATGTCAAAATGGCCTTTGATCTAACCTTAGTCTTTTTAGCGGTAATCTTCTCTTTAATTTTCACCAAATTAAGTGCCATTGAAGGTGTCAGAGAAGGCACTTTAATCGGTGCCTTATGCGTCGGACCTTTAGTTAGAATTTTCATGCCTAAACTTAAGTTTTTAAATACTTGGTTTACTAAAGATCCTACGAGCATTGCCTCTCAAACGTCCGATCTTAAAGAGGATTTTAAACTTGTCATTACCATCGCCCGCGAATATGGTTGCGGAGGTAGGATTATTGGTAAAAAGCTTGCAGATGATCTTAAACTTGCTTTCTATGACACTGATCTTATTCAAATGATCTCCAAAGAATCAGGACTATCCCTTGATTATGTAAGTCAAAATGATCAAGCAATGGACAGCTCTTTGCTCTATGAGATGATTATGCAAGATTATTTTGCTCCACCTGAAAAATCCATGTCCAAACAGGATGCTTTATATGTAGCCTGCGCTAAGGTAATTCGCTCCTTGGCCAAAGAGAAAGCCTGTGTAATTGTTGGACGTGGAGCTAATGATATTTTAAAAGATAATCCTAAATGTCTTAATGTCTTTTTATATGCTCTCCTTGATAAGAAGCTTCAATTTTGCAAAGAGCATTATCATCAAGATAAAGAAGAGGCTCTTAAGGCCATGAGTACAAATGATAAAAGACGCGCTGAACATTATTTGCACTATACTGGCAAGAATATCAATGACCCTAAAAACTATCATTTAAGTTTAGATGTTGGCACCATTGGTATTGAAAATTGTGCCAAGGTAATTGAAAGCTTGGTTAAAGAGAAACTTAAAGCCTAAGCTTTTAATGTTAAATTAGGCACGACAGGCTTTTTTATGAAAGATGAACAACTTTTAGAGCTCATTAGAACTCATCAACCGCTAAGTATAAGACAAGAGATAGAGCTTATTATAAGACTCTCCTTGCCTTCTATGCTTGCCCAACTCTCCACCATTATGATGTTTTATATTGACGCATCAATGGTGGGATCCTTAGGAGCTAAAGCCTCAGCATCAGTTGCCTTAGTTACCTCAACTTTGTGGGTCTTCGGCGGTCTTACAGCCGCAGTTGCTATGGGTTTTGCCGTACAAGTTGCCCACTTTGTAGGTGCAAGTGATGAATATTCAGCCCGCAAGGTTTTAAGACAAGCTTATGTCTGTGCAACTTTATGTGCCCTAATCCTCTCTTCAATTGGAGTTTTCATCTCAAACCCACTTCCTCACTGGTTAGGAGGAGCTCCTGAGATCTGCGAAGATGGTAGCAAATACTTTTTAATTTTTGCCATCTCTTTGCCTTTTATGCAGTTAAACTTCCTCTCAGGTGCTATGTTGCGTTGCTCTGGCAATATGAAGATCCCTTCCTTAGTGAATATCTTAATGTGCATCTTTGATGTTTTCTTTAACTTTATCTTTATTTTCGACAGCCATGAGGTCAATCTTTTAGGTTTTAAATTTTCAGTTTTTGGTGCTAATTTAGGAGTTGCAGGAGCCGCGTTAGGTACCGCCTGTGCCTTTATCTTATCCTCTGCAATCATGACCTTCTTTGCAGCCATTAAATCACCTAAACTCTCTTTACTTAAAGAAAAAGAATCCTTCAAACCTCAAAAAGAAATTGTAGTTAAAGCAATTAAAATAGGCGTGCCAATTGCGCTACAGCATTTGGCCATCTCCTTGGCTCAAATTATCTCCACCATGATTGTAGCGCCTTTGGGAATTATTGCCCTTTCCGCGCATTCTTTTGCAATTACCGTCGAAAGTATTTGTTATATGCCAGGTAACGGTATTAGCGAGGCAGCCACCACCTTAGTTGGTCAATCAATTGGAGCTAAAAGACCGAAACTTACCTTTGCTTTTGCCAAAATCTCAGTTGCCGTGGGTGTTTTTGTTATGAGTATTGCGGGCATTTTAATGTACGTTTTCGCTCCAGAGCTTTTAAGTATCATGACCCCAGTCAAAGAGATCCAAGATTTAGCAGTAGGTATTTTAAGAATTGAAGCTTTTGCAGAGCCTTTATGTGCTGTAGCCATTGTTTCTTATGGCGTCTTTGTTGGCGCAGGTGACACCTTTGCCCCATCTTTAATGAATTTCTTCTCAATGTGGGGGGTACGTTTAACCTCAGCTTATTTAATGGCTCCTCATTTTGGACTTTACGGCGTATGGATTGCAATGTGTGGCGAACTTTGTTTTAGAGGTCTAATTTTCCTAATTAGACTTTTAAAAGGTTCCTGGCTTAAAAAAGCCTTGCCCAAAAAGATGGAAATTAAAGAAGAGGTCACAGCATAAATGTGCCATCTTTACTTAAAAGTTGTCAATTTCTCTTAAATTAGAAGTCTTGCTTGTCAAGCGATTTAACGCTTGCTACCATGCAAAAAATCTAAATTACAGGAACAATTATGGACACTCAAATTATTGAAAATCAAAGCTTTGGTGGTGAAAGAGCTCTTTATCATCGCCACGGACTTGAACTTAGAAATTGTACCTTTAATGAGGGCGAATCTTGCCTTAAAGAATGTACAAATATTAATACTCACAATTGCACCTTCATTGGCAAATATGCACTTTGGCACAATCATAATACCCTCATGGATCATTGCACTTTAAAAGAAGATTGTCGTGCTCCTTTGTGGTATGACGAGAATCTTACCATGCGTAATTGCTTTAGTAGATCACCTAAAATCTTACGTGAAGTAAGAGGCATTAACCTTGTCGACTGCACTTTTGAAAATGCCACCGAAACTCTTTGGCGTTGCAAAGATCTAAAAGGCATTGGTGTTAAAGTTTACGATGCTGATTATTTATGTTTAATGAATGAAAATGTCTACCTTAAAGATTTCTTTTTCAGAGGCAAATACGCTTTTCAATACTGCAAAAATTTAACCATTGAAAATGCCGATATTGACTCAAAAGATCTCTTTTGGGAATGTGAAAATGTGGTAATTAGAAACTCCACTATTCGTACTGAATACTTAGCTTGGTATGCACGCAATATTACTTTTGAAAATTGTCATCTTGCAGGTACGCAACCTCTTTGCTATTGCAAAGGCTTAAAGCTTATTGATTGTACTTTTGCTGAAGATGCCGACTTAGCTTTTGAAAACAGTGAAGTTGAAGCTTGCATTAAAGGGCCAATCACCTCAGTTAAAAACCCAGTTACAGGCTATATTAAAGCCTCACAAATCAAAGAAATCATTATTGATGAAAATGTGTGGCAGCCTAATAACTGTAAAATTGAGCTTGATAGCTAGTAATAGCTTCTAACTGAACTTGAACTTTCAATCAAATCCATTAAAAGTTTTGCGCCATCTTCATTGCTGGCGCAATGATCTAAACTTATAACCTTACAGTTAAGTCTCTCAAGTCCTAAATTTGCAACTCCGCGCATTAAAACTACCGTATCATCTTCAGTAAAGATAAACTGACTACACGCTAAAGCTGCATTTGAAAACACCAAATGAAGCATTAAAACACCACCGATTTTGTACTATTTGTAATAAGTTCACGCAATTGATTTCCATCTTTTGGCTCAACAAAAGATAAAGGAGCGGCTAAGTTTAAACCTGCGTAGACAACACATTTAATCTCAAGTAAAGCTAATTGTTTTAACTTTTTCACAAAAATACAATTCTCATCTTGGCTTAACATCATCGCAGCTAATGCCGCCTCGCCTGAGATCCAAACTACAACATCCTTTTCAACATCACTTAAAGCAATTGCCAACTCTATCGCGTGCTCATAGGCCTGCGAGGTGGCAGGG
This sequence comes from uncultured Succinivibrionaceae bacterium, assembly GCA_944389835.1. Taxonomy (GTDB): domain Bacteria; phylum Pseudomonadota; class Gammaproteobacteria; order Enterobacterales; family Succinivibrionaceae; genus Avisuccinivibrio_A. The sequence continues at coordinate 24,917 of CALXNU010000008.1, read as the reverse complement.
GAGGAGGCAATTTCAATGACTAAACTCATAGTTCAACTACCTTATCTGCCTCAACAATGCATTTTGCAAGCTCGGTATAACCACTTAACATCATTCCCTTTCCAAGGTTACTTGGTGGCAAACCACAAGCGCGATAAGCCTTGCCACATACTAAAATCGGAAATTCACCTTCTATAGACAAACGATAAAGCTTATCTTGTAATTGTTTTTGTTCACTGCCTAAAGCAAAATGCGGTGAGGCTAAAGCTACCGCACTTTTTGTTAAATACAATGCATCTATCTTGTGCCCTCGGCTTAAAGCTTCTTTAACTAAAGACTGCAAGAAATTGCAATATTCAACATTTGGCTCTAAAGTCAACACAAATAATAGATGCATAATAAAGCCTTATTTACCTAAATAAACTACAACTTCAACTTCGCAAAGCACACCCTTTGGTAAGGATAAACCACCCACACAAGAGCGAGCTGGAGCCTCTTCTCCAATGAAATCAGCATAAACTTCATTGAAAGCTGCAAAATCAGCAATATCCTTTAAAAAGCAAGTTGTCTTGACAATATCATTCATGGTAGCACCCGCCTCAACAATTAAAGCGGTTACATTCTTCATAACTTGTTCAGCTTGCTCTTTAATAGTTGAACCTACAATTTCACCTGTTTTAGGATCAAGAGGGATCTGACCTGAAGCAAATAAGAAACCACCTGCAATCTTTCCTTGCACATAAGGGCCAATTGCAGCTGGAGCATTATTAGTATTTAAAACACGAATATCGCTCATTTAAAAATCCTTCTTAAAAGAATATCAAAATGCCATTAGGTCGATTGTACCGCTTTTATACTGTTTATAACAGGAAAAGTCTTTATAAAGGCTATACAAGTAACACTTCTTAATGTTTTTTCTCAAAAATAGTGCTACTTTTTATTTTTTAGGCAATAAAAAACCCGAAGTTTCCTTCGGGCTTTTTTATAGGCGATAAGCTAAGCTTACTTTAAGGCATCAGCTGCCTCTAAAGCTGCAGATAACTGCTTTTGCAGATCTTCAGCTGATACTTGGTTAGCACTTTGAGCGGTGCTTTCCATGAGGTGAGCTCTTGCGATCTCCTCACGGCGTTGCTGATGATACTTAAAGCCAGTACCAGCAGGAATTAAACGACCTACGATTACGTTCTCCTTTAAGCCACGTAATTCATCAGTCTTACCTGCAACTGAAGCCTCAGTTAACACACGAGTGGTCTCCTGGAAGGAGGCGGCTGAGATGAAGGACTCAGTTGAAAGTGAAGCTTTAGTTAAGCCCATCAAAATATGACGGTAACGAACTGGCTTCTTACCTTGAGCCTCTAAGCGCTCATTTACTAAACGAACTTGAGCGACTTCAGCCTGTTCTCCCTCTAAGAACTCAGTGCTATCACCTGCATCTAAGATCTCGCACTTGCGTAACATCTGACGGACAATTACTTCAATGTGCTTATCGTTAATCTTTACACCTTGTAAACGATAAACGTCTTGCACTTCGTTAACAATGTAATTGGCAACAGCATTAACACCGCGTAATCTTAAGATGTCATGTGGAGACTCAGGGCCTTCAGCAATCATTTCACCCTTTTGCACCTTCTCACCCTCGAATACGTTGAGGTTACGTGATAAGGCGATCATCTCCTCATGCTGTGGAATAAGCTCTCCGGCCTCATCTACAGCACCTTGTTCTGGAGTGATGATTAAACGACGCTTGCTCTTAGTTTCCTTACCAAAAGATACAGTACCTGAAATCTCAGCTAAGATAGCAGGCTCTTTTGGAGATCTGGCCTCAAATAAGTCAGCAACACGTGGTAAACCACCGGTAATATCCTTAGTACCGCCAGCCTTTTGAGGAATACGAGCGATAATATCACCGATATTGATCTCCGCACCGTCATTTAACTGCACAATGGCTTTTGCCTGAAGTAAGTATTGAGCAGCCACGGTAGTACCTGGGATCATAACATCATTGCCTTGCTCATCGACAATCTTAACGGCAGGACGCTTTTCCTTACCCTGTGGAGGACGAGCTGCAATTTCACGCACTTCAATAGAAGAAATACCTAAAGCCTCATCTTCCTTCTTATCTACGGTAACACCTTCGATAATGTCGATGTACTGAATGCGACCGTGCACTTCAGAAATAATTGGGTGAGTGTGAGGGTCCCAACGAGCAACAGTAGCACCGTTTTTAACCTCATCGCCATCCTTAACCTCTAAGACTGCACCGTATGGGATCTTGTGGCTTTCTTTTGAAGCGCCAAACTCATCCATCACCATTAACTCGGCCTGACGGGAAGTTACCACTTCCTTGCCTTCAGTGTTAACTACAGTCTTAACATTAGCAATACGTACGGTACCGCTATTTCTTACGGTTGCACCAGATTCAGCGACAGCACGAGATGCAGCACCACCGATGTGGAAGGTTCTCATGGTAAGCTGAGTTCCAGGCTCACCGATTGACTGAGCGGCGATAACACCTACAGCCTCACCTGCGTTGACTAAATGTCCACGAGCTAAATCGCGACCATAGCACTTAGCGCAAACACCAAACTTGGTCTTACAAGTAATTGGTGAGCGAACCTTTACTCTATCAACCTTAGCATCCTCTAAGATCTTGCAGCCCTTCTCATCTAAAAGAGTACCTGCTGGAATTAAGATCTCACGAGAACCTGGACGAATTACGTCAGCAGCTAATGTTCTACCTAAGACACGATCACGTAAAGACTCAATAACATCACCACCACTTACATGTGGAGTAATATCTAAGCCATCATCAGTACCACAATCGTACTCAGTAATCACTAAGTCTTGAGCTACGTCGACTAAACGGCGAGTCAAATATCCTGAGTTTGCAGTCTTCAATGCAGTATCAGCAAGACCCTTACGAGCACCGTGGGTTGAAATGAAGTACTGCTGAACGTTTAAGCCTTCACGGAAGTTAGCAATAATTGGGGTTTCAATAATGGAACCATCTGGGGTTGCCATCAAGCCACGCATACCTGCTAACTGACGGATCTGAGCTGGAGATCCACGAGCACCAGAGTCAGCCATCATATAGATGCTGTTGAAGGAAGCTTGCTTCTCTTCCTCACCTAAGATGTTCTTGGCAGTCTCAACAGAGAGGTTAGACATCATGGCCTTCATCACCTTATCATTGGCATTAGACCACACGTCAATAACCTTGTTATATCTCTCACCTGGGGTGATCTGACCGTTCTCATACTGAGTTTGAATGGACATAACTTCCTTTTGGGCAGAAGCAATAATGCTTTGCTTCTCCTTTGGAATTAACATGTCATCCACGCACACTGAAGATCCAGAAATTGCAGCATTGCGGAAGCCAGTGTACATAATATGGTCAGCAAACATTACAGTATCCTTAAGACCTAACAGACGATAGCTGTTATTTAATAAGGCTGCAATTTGTTTCTTCCCTAAAGGCACATTAGAAACATGAGTAAACCAATCCTTGTGAGTTAAAATCTCAGGGATGGTCTCTTGATTGACCCCAGCTAATGGTGGGTCAATTAAATCGTAAGATAAGCCACGTGGTAAGATTAAAGATAAAATGGCACGTCCCACAGTAGTTAAACGCACTTCATTACGATCTTCAATCACACCAGTGTCTGGGTCTTTTACGGCATACTTAATACGACAAGCCACACGTGCTTGCATATCAGCTAAACCTGACTTATAGATGCGCTCAGCTTCACGGGCATCAGAGATAATCATACCCTCGCCCTTAGCACCTACGCGCATACGAGTCATGTAGTAAAGACCTAAGACCACGTCTTGGCCTGGCACAATGATAGGATCGCCTGAGGCTGGTGATAAGATGTTGTTAGTTGACATCATTAAAGCACGAGCTTCAAGTTGAGCCTCAAGAGTTAATGGAATGTGCACAGCCATCTGGTCGCCGTCGAAGTCAGCGTTGAATGCGGTACAGACTAATGGGTGTAAACGAATAGCCTTACCTTCAATCAAGATTGGCTCGAAGGCCTGAATACCTAAACGGTGCAAAGTAGGAGCGCGATTTAATAATACTGGGTGCTCACGAATTACCTCGTCTAAAACATCCCATACCACAGCATCCTCACGCTCTACCATCTTCTTGGCAGCTTTGATGGTAGTTGCAAGACCGCGTAACTCTAAACGGCCATAAATAAATGGCTTAAAGAGCTCTAAGGCCATCTTCTTTGGCAAGCCGCATTGATGTAATCTTAAGAATGGTCCGCAGGTAATTACTGAACGGCCAGAGTAGTCAACACGCTTACCTAACAGGTTCTGACGGAAACGACCTTGCTTACCCTTAATCATGTCAGCTAAGGATTTTAAAGGACGCTTGTTAGAACCGGTAATTGCACGACCGCGACGACCATTATCCATAAGAGCATCAACAGACTCTTGGAGCATACGCTTTTCGTTGCGCACAATGATCTCAGGGGCGGCTAAATCTAACAATCTCTTTAAACGATTGTTACGATTGATAACACGACGATAAAGATCGTTTAAATCAGAAGTTGCAAAACGTCCGCCATCTAATGGAACTAATGGACGTAAATCTGGTGGTAAAACTGGTAAAACAGTTAAAATCATCCACTCAGGCTTATTGCCAGATGAGATAAAGGATTCGATTAACTTTAATCTCTTAGAGAACTTCTTGCGATTGCTTTCAGAGGAAGTAGTCTCTAAAGCTTCACGTAAAGCGCGAGCCTCAGACTCTAAATCCATATTCTGTAAGATCTCTAAGATAGCCTCAGCACCCATCTTAGCTGAGAAGTCATCACCATACTTCTCTAAAGCATCAACGTATTGCTCTTCAGTTAAAAGCTGACGACCTTCAAGCTCAGTCATACCAGGATCGGTTACGACATAGCTTTCAAAATAAAGTACTGACTCAATGTCACGTAACTTCATGTCTAAAATAAGACCGATACGTGATGGTAAAGACTTTAAGAACCAAATATGTGCAACAGGAGAGGCCAATTCAATATGCCCCATTCTCTCACGGCGCACTTTAGCTTGAGTGACTTCTACACCGCACTTATCGCAGATAGTACCACGATGCTTTAAACGCTTATACTTACCGCATAAGCACTCATAATCTTTGACAGGGCCAAAGATCTTGGCACAGAACAAGCCATCACGTTCTGGCTTAAAGGTACGATAATTGATGGTCTCAGGCTTCTTGACCTCGCCATAGGACCAAGCACGGATCATCTCTGGGGATGCAAGACCAATTTTGATGGCATCAAAATCTTCAAGACGCTGCTTGAAAGCGGCATTGCTACGACCAGCTAACTTGCCAAAACTCTCTGAGAGGTTGAGATCAAGACCTGCATCTTCAGTTGCAGGTGCTTTCTCAGTAGAGGCGGCAAGACCCTCTAAGAGGGCATCATCCTGAGCGTTTTCTTGAATACTCACTACAGTATCTCCCGGTAGGTCCGCAGGCTAGTGCCTGCGGAGAAAATTTCTTTAGTCCTTGCGCACAAGGTCAATGTTAATGCCAAGTGAACGAATTTCACGTAATAACACGTTAAAGGATTCAGGCACACCTGCATCCATACGATAAGCTCCATCAACGATGTTCTTATACATCTTCGTTCTACCATTGACGTCGTCAGATTTAACGGTAAGCATTTCACGTAAGGTGTATGCTGCACCATAGGCCTCAAGGGCCCACACTTCCATCTCACCAAATCTCTGACCACCAAATTGAGCTTTACCTCCTAATGGCTGTTGAGTTACCAAGCTATAAGAACCAGTAGAACGAGCGTGCATCTTATCGTCTACTAAGTGGTTGAGCTTTAACATGTACATATAGCCTACAGTAACTTTACGCTCAAATGGCTGACCGGTTGTGCCATCATAAAGAGTCATCTGACCTGATTCTGGTAAATCAGCTAAGCGCAACATTTCTTTAATGGAGCTTTCATCGGCACCATCAAATACTGGAGTTGCAACAGGCATACCATCACGAACATTTTGAGCTAAAGTCATAACTTCATCGTCAGATAAAGTTGACAAATCAATGCCTTGTGAAGTATTACCTAAATCGTAGATCTTCTGTAAGGTCTCACGAATTTCACTGATTGCTCTTTGCTCAATGAGCATCCTGTCAATCTTTTCACCAATACCCTTAGCCGCTAAACCTAAGTGTACTTCAAGCACCTGACCGATGTTCATACGAGATGGCACACCTAGAGGATTGAGCACGATGTCCATTGGACGACCATTCTCATCGTATGGCATATCCTCAATTGGGCAAATCTTGGAGATAACACCCTTGTTACCGTGACGACCTGCCATCTTATCACCTGGCTGAATACGACGCTTAACTGCTAAGTAAACCTTAACAATCTTAAGCACGCCTGGAGTTAAATCATCGCCTTCGGTGATCTTACGACGAGCCTTCTCAAATTTTTCTTGATACTCTTTGCGGAACTCTTCTAAACGAGCGGCAAACTCTTCTAATTGTCTTTGAGCAGTATCATCATCTAAGCGCATTGCAAGCACTTCAGCATCAGAGAGGTTTTCTACCTCAACTTCTGAGAAGCCTTGACGAATGACATGAGCTCTTGCCTGATGCATTAAGCCTTGAGTTAAGAAGGAGAACTCTTCATCTAAGTCCTTCTTAGCTTTGTTAATATGCATCTCTTCAATTTCAAGAGCACGAGCATCTTTCTCTACACCTTCGCGGGTGAAGATCTGCACGTCAACTACCGTACCTGACACGCCATTTGGTACGCGCATTGAGGAATCTTTAACCTCAGAGGCCTTTTCACCGAAAATGGCGCGAAGTAATTTCTCTTCAGGAGATAATTGAGTCTCTCCCTTTGGAGTGACCTTACCTACTAAGATATCACCACCTACTACCTCAGCACCTACGTAGACAATACCTGACTCGTCTAACTTAGATAAAGCGGCCTCACCTACATTTGGAATATCAGCAGTAATTTCCTCAGGGCCTAACTTGGTGTCACGAGCCACACAAGATAATTCCTGAATGTGAATGGTAGTTAATCTATCTTTAGCAGCCACTCTCTCTGAAACTAAGATAGAGTCCTCGTAGTTGTAACCATTCCATGGCATGAAGGCTACGCGTAAGTTTTGACCTAAGGCAAGCTCGCCTAAATCAGTAGAGCTACCATCGGCTAATACGTCACCTGCTCTTACCTTCTCATTTAAACCCACGCATGGACGTTGGTTAATGCAAGTATTCTGATTTGATCTTGAGTATTTGATTAAATTGTAAATATCAATACCAGCATCATGGATGCCTTCGATCTCATCTTCGTTTACACGAACGACAATACGAGCACCATCAACGTGTTCAACTACACCACCACGCTTGGCGATAATAGTTACACCTGAGTCAACGGCCACAGCTCTTTCCATACCAGTACCAACAAATGGCTTTTCAGAGCGTACAGTAGGTACAGCCTGACGTTGCATGTTAGCACCCATCAAAGCACGGTTAGCGTCATCGTGCTCAAGGAATGGAATTAAGGCTGCTGCAACTGAAATAACCTGTTGAGGTGACACGTCCATGTACTGCACATCAGAGGAGCGACGTACAGTAGACTCGCCTTTATAACGGCATTGTACGTACTCATCAATAATGTGACCTTCAGCATCTAAGTCAGTGTTAGCCTGAGCTATAACATATTGGCCTTCATCAATTGCAGATAAGTACTCAAAGTCCTCAGAAACTAAACCATTTTCAACCTTTCGGTATGGAGTCTCTAAGAAGCCATAGTCATTGCAACGAGCAAATACAGCCAAAGAATTAATAAGACCAATGTTTGGACCTTCAGGGGTCTCAATTGGGCATAAGCGACCGTAGTGAGTTGGGTGAACGTCACGAACTTCAAAGCCTGCTCTTTCACGAGTTAAACCACCAGGACCTAAAGCTGAAATACGACGCTTGTGAGTTACCTCAGATAATGGATTGTTTTGATCCATAAATTGAGATAACTGTGAAGAGCCAAAGAACTCTTTAATTGCAGCTGAAATTGGCTTGGCGTTGATTAACTCCTGAGGAGTGGTGTTATCAAGATCGCCTAAAGATAAACGCTCTTTAACTGCTCTTTCAACACGCACTAAACCAATACGGAATTGGTTTTCAGCCATTTCACCTACAGAGCGAATACGACGATTGCCTAAGTGGTCAATATCATCAATATTCTCTTTACCATTGCGGATCTTAACTAAGTATCTCATGACCTTAACGATGTCATTGTGGGATAAAGTACCACGTGGCATCAATGGATCATCAATACTATTTTCAAGTAAACCTAAATCGCGACCCTTAGGATCAGTGACCTTAATGTCTTCTAAGTCATCAACGTTTACTTTTAAATCAAGCACAGATAATGGTAACACTACAGCATTATCAAAAGTAAAGCTCTCCTCGCCTTGAGTGAACTTAACCTTACGCACAAATCTGTCGTGTGGCTTAATCCAAGGATCATCGTTTGACTTATATAAAAGGCCATCTAAATAATCTAAAAGCTTATCTGCGCATCTTGCAGGAGTAGTATTTGGCATACACTCAACCTCACCTTGGTCTAAGTGTGCCTTAACAATATCTACAATCTCAGGGAAGCGTGCATACACTTTGCCTTGAGCTACTACAATTGCAGAATCAGCTTTATTTACTGAAACCTCTTCATCGGCAAAAGCGCGAGCTAAACCTGCCTTAAAGTACTTAGTCTCAGTAAAGCGTGAATCAAACTTCATGCGACCTACAGAAGATAACTCATAGCGGTCAGCATCAAAGAATAAATTCTGGAATAAAGTCTCAGCAGCCTCAGCAGTTGGTGGTTCACCTGGGCGCATCATCTTATAAATCTCAAATAAGGCAGCTAATCTATCAGCCTCATCTGAGGTTAAATCACGAGTTGTGTCATCGCGTAAAGTATCAGCGATAAATGAACCTTCATCAACTTGTGAAGTATAGAGGATCTCAAACTTCTTAATGCCACTTTCACGGAACTTAGTGAAGATTTCCTCAATTGAGCCTTCGGTAATCTCAGTATTAGCTTGTACTACCTTCTCACCTAACTTGTTGTAGTAATCGCGAGCGACAATCTTGCCTACAAAGTACTCAGGTGGAACCTCAATTGAATTAACCTCGGCCTTCTTTAATTCACGAATGTGACGGGCAGTAATCTTCTTACCCTTTTCAACTAAAACTTTCTTGTTTAAAGAAATATCAAAAGAGGCTGTTTCACCGCGAAGTCTATCTGGGACAAGCTCCATTAAAAGCTTGTTCTTAGCAATTTCAATTTCGACTGTGTCAAAGAATAAATCTAAGATCTTCTCAGTATTAAAACCTAAAGCACGTAATAATACAGTTGCAGGTAACTTACGACGACGGTCAATACGTACATACATATTATCGCGGTGATCAAACTCAAAGTCTAACCATGAACCACGATAAGGAATAATTCTGGCGGAGAATAAAATACGACCTGGGTGAGTCTTGCCTTTATCATTATCAAAGAACACACCAGGGCTTCTGTGTAACTGGGACACCACCACACGCTCAGTACCATTAATAATAAAGGTACCGTTGTCGGTCATGAGTGGGATTTCACCCATGTAGACATCCTGGTCGATACGCTCTTTTACGGTTTTTGGCGCATCTTTCTCGTAACGAACGAGACTTAACTTGACCTTAAGTGGGGCACTATAGGTGGTGCCACGGATCATACACTCACGAACGTCAAATTTTGGCTCGCCTAAGTGAAAGCTGTTATAGCAAAGCTCAGCGTTTCCTGAGTAACTTCTAATTGGGAAAACGCTCTTAAAAGCTGCTACAAGCCCGTTCTCATTGAGCGGATCAGAGGAAATAAACTGTTTAAATGAGTCAAGCTGAACTGCAAGTAGGTATGGTGTATCTAAAACCTTTACACGCCTACCAAAATCCTTACGGATACGTTTTTGCTCAGTATACGAGTAGACCATGGACTGGGGTTCCTCAGGTTGATCTGTTTCGTGGGGGAGATGCAAAGCATCATGTCTCATATCAGGCACCGAACCCGATCCCCATTACTGAGGATCGGGTTTGAATTGGCAAATTAACTATGGTCGATCCGGTGCAGATCGACCAAGCATCGAAGCGTCGATTAAGATAACTCGACCTTAGCGCCAGCTTCCTCGAAGGCCTTCTTAAGAGCCTCGGCCTCTTCCTTAGGTAAGCCTTCCTTGACCTTAGCTGGAGCAGACTCAACTAAGTCCTTAGCTTCCTTAAGGCCTAAACCGGTAGCGGTACGAACAGCCTTAATAACGGCAATCTTGTTAGCACCAACTTCCTTTAAGGTTACGTCGAACTCGGTCTTCTCTTCAGCAGCGGCAGCACCACCAGCAGCAGGGCCAGCGACAACAGCGGCAGCAGCAGAAACGCCAAACTTCTCTTCCATTGCCTTAACGAGCTCAACAACATCCATTACGCTCATAGAGGCAATTGCTTCGATGATTTCATCTTTGGTTAAAGCCATTTTTAACTTTCCTTTAAAATTATCTGGTAGGCATAGAGCCTTAAATCATTAAAAAACCGTAATAATCAAATTATTCGGCTACGGCAGGGGCTTCACCGCCTTCTGCCTTTAACTTATCGCCTAAAGCAGCAAGAGTACGTACGAGCTTACCAGCTGCAGCTTCCTTCATAGTAGCAAGCAACTTGGCAATACCTTCCTCGTAAGTTGGTAAGGTAGCAAGCACGTCAATGTCTTTACCGTCGTAGAACTTACCTTCAAAGGCTAATGCCTTAACGGTGAAGTTCTGATTTGCCTTAGCAAACTCCTTGAAAATACGAGCAGCTGCACCTGGGTGCTCCATGGACAAACCAATTAAGGTTGGGCCCTTGAAAGCGTCCTTCATGCACTCAAACTCAGTACCTTCAACTGCACGAGCAAGAAGAGTGTTACGAACAACGTGTAAGTAAACGTTGTTGTCACGGCAATCCTTGCGGAGTTTGGTCATCATGGCAACCGGAATACCGCATGAATCTGCGACAACGGCTGACAATGCTTTGCTGGCGGCTTCGTTGACCTCGGCAACAATTGCCTTCTTGTCTTCGATATTTAATGCCATTTTTAGCATGACTCCTGGATCGTTCTTACGAACACTACCCCGTGTGGGGCTAACTACCGGAAATCAGTTCCAAAGGAAAATCCTGTGAAGCTGTTCCGCCTGCGCAGGATGATTAAGGATGTTTCCCCCTGCGGTCTTTGGTGGGAGAACAACTCCCGGCCAAATCTTTTATACCGGTAGACATCCTCTACCGGTTAAAAACTGTTATTCAGCTGAAGCTGAAGAATCAGCCTTTAAGCTGTTCTTATCAACAGTAATGCCTGCACCCATAGTAGTGGAAATGCAAACCTTACGGATGAAAGTGCCCTTAGCAGCGGCAGGCTTAGCACGAGTAATAGCACCTAGAAGGGCATTTAAGTTCTCGGTAAGCTGAGCTGGGGTGAAGTTAACCTTACCAATGGAGGCTTGAATAACGCCACCACGGTCGTTACGGTAACGAACCTGACCTGCCTTTGCATTCTTAACAGCAGAGACAACGTCACGAGTTACAGTGCCAACCTTTGGGTTTGGCATTAAGCCACGTGGACCTAAAATCTGACCTAATTGACCTACAACGCGCATTGCATCTGGAGAAGCAACAACTACGTCAAAGTCCATCATGCCACGCTTAACTTCAGCGGCTAAATCGTCCATACCGACGAAATCAGCACCTGCGGCCTTAGCGTCTTCTGCTAATTGACCTTGAGTAAACACGGCAACACGAACAGTACGACCAGTACCATTTGGTAATACAGTTGCACCACGAATGTTCTGATCTGACTTAGTAGGATCGATGCCTAATTGAATGGCAACATCTACTGATTCAACAAACTTTGCCTTAGCACACTTAATAAGAGTCTCAAAACCCTCGGTGACATCATACTCACGAGAACGATCAACGATGGAGCGGATCTCCTTCATGCGCTTTGATAACTTAGCCATGATTAACCCTCCACCTTAATGCCCATTGAACGAGCAGTACCACCGATGGAACGAGCAGAAGCCTCAAGATCAGCACCAGTCATATCTGGCTCTTTGATCTTAGCAATCTCAAGTAATTGAGCTTGAGTGATGGTTCCAACGATATCCTTACCTGGCTTGTGAGAAGCAGACTGTAAACCTAAAGCCTTCTTAACTAAGAAAGAGGCTGGAGGAGTCTTGGTAACGAAAGTGAAGGACTTATCCTGATAGACAGTAATAACTACAGGAACAGGAGCTCCCTTCTCAAGCTTTTGAGTTTGTGCGTTAAAAGCCTTGCAGAACTCCATAATGTTCACACCGTGCTGACCTAAAGCTGGGCCAACTGGTGGAGCTGGGTTAGCGCTACCTGCACCAACCTGTAACTTAATATAGGCAGTTACTTTCTTTGCCATGATTGAAGTTATCCTTTATGATAATTGGGTGATACCGCGCTTTTATTAAGCGCTTCCCTAGGGTGAAAACCCCGGTTTTGCTCACAGGCAAAACAACTGCAAAAGTTTAGCAAAATTTTTATCATTAGGCAAAATATTTTTAAATTTTTTTTAGGTCAAGTGTATTTTTAAAATATTTTTTAAAAGTTCTGTCACAATTTTAGATGCTAAATTTTACTCCCTAAGACTTAAAAAAGCTTTACCTTGCTTAGATTCTGTTAAAATCATGTTCACTTAAGTCAATAAGCCTAAAGCTCATCACTATTTAAAAGAAGGTCTTATGGAAAAGTTAGAGCCAACTTTTGGTTTAAAGCAACTTTTTTCAAGAAACTTTTGTACAGTAACTGTCACGAATTTTTTGGTGATGATAACTTATTACCAAATCTTCGTCTCCTCGGCTCTTTTTGCTAAAGAGCATTTTAACGTAGCTCTAGCGCAAGCAGGTCTAAGTGCAGGCTTAATGGTCGTAGGCTGTCTTATAGGCCGCTTCATTTTTGGCAATCTCATCTCACAAATTGGTTGTGCTAAGGTGTTAATCTTTGGCACTCTAACCTTTTGTCTTCTAACTTTTGCCAACTTCTTTTTAAGCTCACTTAGCATTATGTATGCGCAACGTCTAATACAAGGGATCTTCTTTGGCGCGACCTTAACTGCAACCGGCACGATTATGGCCTATTGTGTACCATCGAGTATTCAGGGTTTAGGTGTGAGTATTTTCTCCCTCTCAACAGCTTTAGCCCTAGCTTTAGGACCCTTTTTAGGACTTTTTATTGTAAATTTTGTTAACTATGATTTTCTTTTAAAAGAAACCACACTCTTAAGTGTGCTTGCCTTTTTATGTTCACTTGTCATTAAAAATCCACCTACGATCCCCTCAACATCAAAGTCTCTGTTAAAGCTTTCAAGTTACATTGAACCCAAAGTTGTTAATTTTGCTTTAATTGCCGCTTTAATGTCCTTAGGCTATGGAGCAATCTCCTCCTTTTTGGGAAATTTCTCTCAAGAGCGCCATTTAGAAACCGCAGCCAGTCTCTTTTTCTGCACTTCAGCCTTTGTAACTATTATCACCCGCCCTATAAGTGGCAGATTCTTTGATCGTTTTGGTGAAAATATTGTTTTATACCCGGCAATTATCTTCACTGCTATTGCCCTCCTACTTCTTGCCATCGCGCAAAACAGTTTTCTAATTATCCTAGCAGGTATTTTCCAAGGTTTAGGTTTTGGTAATTTCCAATCCTCAGGTCAAGCTCTAACCTTAAAGTTAGTCTCAAAAGAAAGATATGCCCAGGCATCCTCTACTTTCTTTATTTTCTTTGATCTAGGAAATGGCTTAAGTCCCTATCTCTTTGGACTTATTGCAGTAGCTTTAGGTTTTGAGAGTATGTTCTACTTGTTAAGTGCGCTAACCTTGTTGACCGCAGTTTTATACTACTTTGTCCATGGCAAAGATCATCCTTTAAAGATGCCTTTGTTTAAAAGAAGATCTAAAAAGCACCTAAGCTTATGAGAAGAATTTAAGATAAAGGCTCAAAACGAGCCTTTAAATTGAGGTCAAGAATGTGTTCTTTGCCACTTTAAAACTTCAAAGTGGCGCTTATTTGCTTCTTCTAATAATAAAGCTCCTGGATTTACCACAGAAACTTTATCTGCTACCAAACACAAAGGTAAGTCATTAATAGAATCAGTGTAAAAATGCACCGTGGCATCTTCAAAACCATGATCTTTTTGCCATTTTTTAAGGGCAGTCACCTTACCTTCTTTAAAAGGCGGTAAACCCTCAATTTCTGTGGCGTAGTGATCAGCTACTTTTTTAACCTCAACGGCTAAGACCTCATCTAAGCCAAAAAGACTTGCTACTTTCTTCACAATAAAAGAAGCTGAAGCTGAGATCACTAATAATCTTTCACCTTGAGCCTTTAAGCTTTGAACTAAATTAAAGCCCTCTTCAAAGATCTTATGAGGAATAACGCTTTTAACATAGGCCTCACAATAAGCATCAACCTCTGCTACACTCAAATGTGCCAATGCGCCCATGGAGAAGCGAATATAGTCTGCAACTTGCATCTGTCCTCTATCATAAGCCTCCATCAGCTCTTTTTCTTGTAATAAAAAAGCTTGAGGATTTGCTACAATTTTATTTTCTGCCAAATAGTGGCACCAAAGGGTACTACTATCGGCATTAATTAAAGTGTAATCCATATCAAAGACATATAAGTTCACAGCATCTCCTATGCTCTAAGCTCATTGATCTCAGATTTAGTAAAGTAAAGCTTTACTTCATCGCCTTCGTTATAGATCTGCTCATTAGAGTTTAAAACATCAACACTAAACTCAGCACCTTTAGTATCAACGCTATAGCGCATGACATTACCTAAAAGTTGTTTGAAAATAATCTTGCCAGGTACTGCTTTTTCAGTACACTCCACCCCTTGTGCCTTTTCATTAATGAAAATCGCCTCAGGGCGCACTGCTGTTTTCAAACCAGAAGTTGTCCCAAAATAATCGCGGCTTAAAGCTTCATTGACAATGTTGTAATTGCCCATAAATCCTGCCACAAACTCATTTTGTGGACGAGTATAAACTTCATCAGGGGTGCCAGACTGTACAATATTTCCTGCATTCATCAAGAAAATACGATCTGACATTACCATCGCCTCTTCTTGATCGTGCGTTACGAAAATAGTGGTTAAGCCCATATCTTTTTGTACTTGACGAATTAAATAACGAAGGCGCTTTCTAATCTTGGCATCTAAAGCAGATAAAGGCTCATCTAAAAATAAGATACGAGGACGAGTAACTAAAGCGCGAGCAAGTGCCACTCTTTGTCTTTGACCACCTGATAACTCATCAATTAAGTGATCTTCTCTGCCCTGTAACTCTACAATCTCAATTACTTCTTTGACCTTTTTCTCAATTAATTCTTTGTCTTCACCACGAATTTTAAGACCAAAGGCAATATTCTCTTTAGCTGTCATATTAGGAAAGAGAGCATAGGCTTGGAAAACCATACCAATACCACGCTTTTGTGGTGGTAAGTCGGTGATCTCCTGACCTTCAACCATAATATGACCATCTGAGACTGAATTTAAGCCTGCGATACAACGTAATAAGGTTGATTTGCCGCAGCCAGAAGGTCCTAATAAAGTAATAAACTCACCTTTTTCAATAGTGAAATTAATATTTGAAAAGACTAAAGTATCGCCAAATGATTTGGCTAAATTCTGTACTACAACGTAACTCATTTCTTATTACCTATACGATTAGCTAACAGGGTGAACACAAAAATGAAGGCAAAGTAGAAAATTACTAAGGCTGAGGTATAGTGACCTGAGACTGAACGCGTGTTGTATAAATAAATTTGCATCGTCTCATAACGTGAGCCTACTAAGATATTGGCAAACACGAACTCACCAAACAAAATTGAGAAACTAATAAAGCAGGCCGATAAAATACCTTTTTTAAGATTTGGCAAGACGCACAAGAAAAACGCCTTAGGGGTAGAGGCTCCAAGTAAGCGAGCTGCATCTACTAGATCGTGTAAATTAATTGCCGCAAAGCTATTGGCCATTGAGCGGTAAACAAAAGGGATCACAATTGTAAAGTAAGTAAAAATTAAGATCCAAAAAGTACCGCTAATTGGTAGAAAACCATCTGAATAAAGTTGTAATAAACCTACAGATGAAACTACAGGTGGTACGGCAAAAGGTAAAACCACAATAAAGTTAAAGACCTTTTTTAATCCTGGAAGTGAAAGGAACACCAAGAAAATCACTGGCAACATCACCACAATACACAGGAAAAGACCACATATGCATACCAATAAAGATCTACCAAAACTTGCTAAAAATCTTGGCTCACCTAAAAGGTCAAGATACCATTTAAAAGTAAAGCCATCAGGTAAAATGGTTGCACCCCAATGTGTGGATAAGGAATAAAGTAAGGTTGCAACAAGCGGTAAAACCATCACTAAGACCACTACCGCAATCACAATCCGATGTAAAAGATTATTGTTTCTTTGCATAACGTGACCTATTTAATACCGTGTAATTGATCATGACGATAAAGGCCATAATCAGCATTAACACCACAGAGATAGCGGCAGCTAAATTTGGCTCTAGGAAAATATCGCCTGATACCAAAGCTGCGATACGAATGGTGATTACATTGTAATTACCTGTAGTTAAGGCATAGACACTAGCGTAAGCTCCCATAGCGTTGGCAATTAAAATTACAAAAGTACCAATCATAGCTGGGGTTAAAATTGGCAGAGCTACTTTATAAACGTATTGCCAAATTGAAGCACCAAGTAAAGCTGCGGCCTCTTGCCACTCATCTTTTAAAGAGTCAAAAGCAGGATAGAGAAGCAAAACAGAAAGTGGGATCTGAAAATAAGTGTAAATTGCCAAAAGACCCCATTTACCATAGAGCTCAAAATCATCAATAAGACCAATCTCACGTAAAAGTAAGGTTAAAGCACCATTAGTACCTAAGATGATAATAAAAGCAAAGGCAAGTGGCACTCCTGAGAAATTAGAGCTCATATTGATAAAAGCAATTACCGCATTTCTAATCTTGCCTGGAACTCGTCTTAAAGAGTTAACGGTAATAAGGCCAATTAACAAACCTAATACACTTGAAATTAAAGATAACCACAAGGAATTATAGAAAGCCTGCATGGTAAATGCTGACTCCCAAATTGCGCGGTAGTTATCAAAGGTAAACTCACCTTCATAAATAAAGGAATTAATTACCACCCATAAAATTGGGGCTAACTGAAATAAGAAAAACAAAATGGCAAAAGGCCCAAGACATGCGGTATAGGTTAGAGCCTTTGACATATGATGATAGTGTTTTTTAACCACCGATAACTCCTTTTGGTAAGGCTTTATCATGTTTAAGGCCTAAAAGATCTAAACATAAACCTGCAATTTGAGTCTGTTCAATTGAGACTTTAGGATCAAAACTAAAAGCTTTACCAAATACAAAACATGGAACTTCACACTCGCAGGACAAAAGTCCACCATGCGTTCCATCATTGTTCATACCGTGATCTGAGGTAACGATTACTTGATAACCTTCTTTTAACCAAAGACCTAAAAAATAAGATAAATAGATATCAACTTTTCGTGCACTGTTGCGATACTCTTTGGAATCAAAACCAAAATGATGTCCTGTATCATCAACATTCATAGGATGTATAAAAAGAAAATCTGGATCATAGCTTAATCTTAAATGCTCAGCATCTAAGATCACGGCCTCATCTGGATAATCATCCCATTGATAGAAAACACCGTGAGCAATATTTAAGCTTTCATCATTTACAATGCGATCTCTTACCGGATCAAAAGGTGCTTTATTATAAAGTTCACTTACCCAATGATAGGCAGAAGCTGCGGTTACTAAACCTTGGGCTTTGGCAATAGAGAAAATTGACTCATTGTAAGAAAGTCTTACCACTCCATTGTGCACCACACCACTATCAATTGGTTTTACCCCCGTTAAAATGCACTCATATAAAGGACGAGACATTGAAGGGAGTTGAGATTTTACTTTATATAAATGGCCCAAGCCCCCATCAACGAGGGCTCCTAAGTGGCCCATGCTCTCTTGGGCCACGGTATAATTTAGACCATCAAGCAAAACCAAGATTACCTTGTGTTTTAGCATAATCGCCTCTTATTGCTGATGAATTAAGACGTACTCTTGCCACATTCTTGGCATTTGACGAGAAGACTTCTCCCAAGCAGCAAAATCCTTGATTGGACGAGCATTCTTATAGGCCTCATCAGGAATGAGCTTTGCCTTAACATCCTCAGGTAACACTACATCGGAGCGAATTGGACGAGCATAACCACGAGCTAAGTTAATTTGACCTTTATCTGAGAAAATAAACTCACGAGCAAGCTTGGCAGCATTTGGATGAGCTGCATACTTATTGATAATGGTGGTATAACCAGAGGTTACTGAACCTTCCTCAGGAATGGTGACATCAAAGCGAGTTGGATCTACCTGATCACGATAATTTAAGGCATTGAAATCCCAAAGTAAGGCAACCTCAACCTCACCCTTTTCAAGGTTAGCTAATGAAGGATCGGTAAATAATAATCTGCCTTGGCGAGCAAGTTCACCGAAGAACTCATAAGCAGGCTTTAAGTTAGTCTCATCACCACCTAAACCAATGGCAGCTGCTAATACAGCATTATTAGCTTGAGCGGCAATACCCACATCACCTACAGTAATCTTGTAATCACCCTTTAATAAATCAGCCCAGCTCTTTGGTGGGTTCTTAACTAAAGTAATGTTAGTCATAAAAGCAATAGTACCGGTATAAGCTAAGCACCAGTGACCATCTTGATCTTTAGCCCAGTCAGGAATGGAATCCCAAGTAGTTGGCTTGTAAGGTTGGGTTACACCCTTTTTAACTGCCACCTCAGCAAAAGCCTGACCAATATCGCCAATATCACCTGTTGGATTATTCTTTTCAGCATCAAACTTGGCAATTTCTTGAGCAGAGCTCATGTCAGTATCAATGTGCTCAATACCATATAAATTGGTAATGTCTTGCCAGGTTTCTTTCCAGTTTGCCCAAGGATCTGGCATAGCTAATGACCAAACTGCACCCTCTTGTTGAGCGGCTTTAATTAAATCTGCAATTTGAGCATCATCAGCAAAAGCTGCATTAGAAGATGCAACGATGGTAGTTAAAGCCATAGCGGCTAAAGTTCTTTTTAACATTTTTAACCTCACTAAATATTAGTTGAGCTCATTCTAGTGAGGCTTTGTAAAATCAAAAACGTGATTTTTAAGCTATTTTTAGGATCTCTCTTACATTAAACCTCAAATTAGTTTACAAAAAAATTACATTTAGAAAATCTAGTCTATTCTTGTAAAGTTGCGATCACGCTCAAAGTTTTAAAGGTAAGTAAAACTTTATTTGCTAAGGGACTTTGTACCTGCAAATTGTGCATTAATTGTTTAAGATCACCTTTAGTCCAAACTTTACGTTTTATCGCACTAACCCCGGTTAAGCTTAAATGTTTGAGAGCACAACGGGCATCTTTAAAGGCTAAAACTTCTTCTTTTTCATCAAGTAATACTTTAAATCCCAAATTTTGACAATAACTTAAAATACAATCTCTACTTACATAGTCAAGTCCTTTTGAACCTGCTTTTGTTAACTCTTGCAAAGTTCCAGGTAAAAAAGTTGTAAAAGCAATTTTTCCTCCTGGGAGTAAATGTGCTTTTAATTTCTTAAGTAAAGCCTCTAAATTCACACTCCACTGTAAGGCCGCATTAGCACAGATTAAATCAAACTGCCCCTTAAAGGCGATAAGATCCATATTGCCAGCTAAGATCTTACACTCTAAAGTTGGTGCTTTTATGCTAACTTTCTTTAATGCTTCCACACAAAGCTCAGAACTTAAATCATTTAAAACTAAGTGACTTGGTTTTAAATCAAGAAGTAAATTAGTAAAAAGACCTGTGCCACAACCTATTTCAAGAATGCTTGACTGCTCTTTTACCCCCTTAAGTTTAAAGCATAAATCTTGCGCTAAAAGCTTTTGAACTATGGCATGATCTTCATAAGTTGCTCTCGCCTTTAAAAAACGTTTTTCCACAAGTGAATGATCCATAAAAAAGCCCTAGTTCTTCCCAATAGTTTTTGACAAGATTTTCGCACAAATTGTGGATAAAGCTGTGGGATCATAATGAAAGCTGTGGGGAATTTTATCTAAAACAGGTGTTTTCCCACAATTTTCCCACGACTCCTGTTGGCAAAGTGGTGGGAAAATACTATCTGCAAGACCAATTACGGCTTCATCGTAATTTAGTGGATAGGCTTTACTGTATTTTAAGAACATTAACTCTTCTTTATAACTTTCAAGTGAGAAAAAAGGTCCTCTTAATTTAAGATAACGCTCAAAATCCTCTTTACTTGCGCACATTTTTTCTAAAAACCTAAAAAAGGTTTGTTCACTAAAATTTTTAAGTGTCAAATCATAAGCCCTAGGATTGATACCTCGTCCCTTATAAATGCCTTCTATAGTGCCATTATAGGCAATAGCATAAGAGAGCTTGTGTTCAAAACCACTTAATGGCAAACCTGCCATTTTTACCCCTAAAGACCAGGCTAAAAGGCCAATTTTTTCATAATTTGCAAGAAATTCATTTGTAAAGCTCTCTTGTAAGCGCCAATCATAAGCAACAGCTAAGGCAATCTTGTTATCAACTAAAGATGTAAAAACCTCTTTACTTTGAGCAAAACCTGCACTTATTACTAAAATAAAATCAAAAGAACCTTTATTTATCAATTCAAAGCGCATTCTGTTATTTCCTATTTACAAAACTTAAACACGGTGGTCACAAGTGTTGAAAGATCCTGGGAATTTAAAGCTGCATTTAAAGACACACGCACACGCTCTTTGCCAAAAGGCACGGTGGGATGGCGAATGGGTAGCGCAAAAAAGCCTTTTTCTATTAAAAGTTTGCTTAAAGTAAGTGCCTTCTCATTGCTTCCTACGGTTAAAGGAATAATTTGCGAGGAAACATTAATCCCTAAAGGTAAAAACATCTCCTGTGCCTTTTTGACTAATTCCTCAAGTTGCAAGGATCTTTTAACCGCTAAATTATAATGTTGCTTTAGACGATAAAAATTAAAAGCCCACAAAAGAGGCGGCAGAGCGGTTGAGAAAATATAGGGTCTTACTTTATTTACTAAATACTCCCGCGCTACTTTTGAACACAACAAAACTGCTCCATGTCCTGCAAAAGCTTTCCCTAAGGTTAACAAAATAAAATCAATTTCCTCGGAAAGCTTTAATTCAAAACTAAGACCTAAAAGGTTTTTAGAACGGGTAAAAAAGGCATGCGCTTCATCTATATAGAGCATGACTTTAGGATGCTTTTGTTTTAGCGCTACCAATTTTTCTAAAGGAGCAAAATCCCCATCCATGCTAAAAATCGACTCACTAATAATCAACACCTGCTCAAAACTTTTCTCATATTTATTAAGAAGAAGTTCTAAATGCTCAAGATTATTATGTGAAAAACGCATAACTTTAGCTTTAGACGCTTTAGTGATCCCATCTAAAATTGAGGCGTGAGAAAGCTTATCGGCAAGGATTAAACAAGATGCCCCTATTACCTCCAAAACTCCACAATTCGCCTCAAAACCTGAATTAAAAGCTAAAGCCGCCTTACCACTTAACCTTGAGATCTCCTCTTCAAAAACTTTGGTAAAAGAGCTATACCCAGTTAAAAGAGGCGATCCTGTAGAGGCAAATTGCCAAGGATTTAAATTAAAAGAGCAATAGAAGTGATTAAAATCTTCATGATCAAAAGGCAAAGTAGCCAAACTTAGATAGTCATTACTTGCTAAATTTATAAGCTTTTTACCGTCTTGATTTAATCTTTCATCAACACTTAAGGTTTGTCTTAAACTGCCCTGTTGTTGCAAAATATTAAGTTCATGAGAAAAAAGATCTTCTGATCTAAACAATACCAACTCCTTTTTAAGATCAATATAACTTAAGCTTAGAGATTTAACGTGAAATTAGAAAAAAAACAAGGGTTAGCTTTGTTAGAGATTTTGAGAGATAAAAAAAGGGGAGTGAAGCTGCCAAAGAGCTTGGCAGCTTATAAACATTAGAGATCTTTTTCGACTTGGCTAAATTCAAGATCAACTGGAGTTGCTCTTCCGAAAATAGCAATTGAAACTGTAAGACGATTCTTCTCGTAATCAACCTTCTCAACAGTTCCTACGAAGTCTTTGAAGGCACCATCAATAGCGCGTACAGACTCACCAACCTCAAACATAGTCTTTGGTCTTGGTGATTCCTCAGACTCACGCAAGCGAGATAAAATTTTCTCAGCCTCAGCGGTAGTAATAGGTAATGGTCTGTCTGGAGTTCCACCCACGAAATTAAGCACTCTATCTGTATGCTTAACTAACTGCCAGGTTTCATTGTTCATTCTCATTTGAATTAAAACATAACCTGGGAAGAACTTACGCTCTGACTCACGCTTCTTACCATCTTTGATTTCTTTGACTTTTTCTTTTGGAACTAAGATTTCGCCAAAGTCATCTTCCATATTAAGAAGCTTTACTCTTTCACGTAAAGTTTGAGCTACACGTTGTTCAAAACCTGAGAAAGCTTGAATCACGTACCAACGAAGAGGCCCTTTGATCTCCTCTTTAG
Source organism: uncultured Succinivibrionaceae bacterium (assembly GCA_944389835.1). Taxonomy (GTDB): domain Bacteria; phylum Pseudomonadota; class Gammaproteobacteria; order Enterobacterales; family Succinivibrionaceae; genus Avisuccinivibrio_A. Next base: position 2,212 of record CALXNU010000008.1, on the reverse strand, counting down.
TTTTTGGCTCTTCTTTTAAAACTTCTTCTTGAGGCTTTTGTACACTTTCTACAGTCTCTTGAGCTTCACTGCCAGTTGACTCTTCTACAGAAGACTCGTTTTCCTCTAAGCCAGGAGCTACGATATCTTTCGTAAAATCAAAATCATTGAGATCTGACATGGGCAATACCTCTTACAGGGTAATAGCGCGTACCACCTGCAACACCACTAGGTCGCAAAGGTACAAGAAAAGGCTTACCAAACACACTGCCACAAAGACAATAAAAGTAGTCTGCATTGCTTCTTGACGTGTAGGCCATACTACTTTTCTAAGCTCAATGTATGACTCACGACCAAAAGTCAGCAGGGCTCGTCCTTTGTTGGTAAAGAGCACTACAGCTAAACCTACAATAATAGTAGCTATCACAATTACAGTACGAACTAAACGACTTAAAGTGCTCTCATCAATAATATAGTGTTGAGTATAATAAAAATTTCCGCCAATTGCTGCGACAATAATTACTACTGATAAAAGCCATAATAGGCGATCTAGCATTAGCGGGACAGCTTCGCTCTTGGCACTCTTATTTACTTTTGCAACAGGAGCCTTCTTCTCCTCTGCTTTTTTTACAGCAGTCTTCTCAGCTGTCTTTACGTTCTTGGTTTCACTCATATTTGTGAACCTTGTTGACTTAAAAAACCGGGCCTTAAAAGGCAAATAAACCGCAACCCCTAAAAAAGGATTGCGGATCGTATATTAAACACCTAACACAAGGTACTATAAATCATTACTCAATGATCTCACCGACAACGCCAGCGCCTACGGTACGACCACCTTCACGAATTGCGAAGCGCTCGCCCTTAGCCATAGCTACTGGGTGAATTAAGGTTACAGTCATCTTGGTGTTGTCACCTGGCATAACCATCTCTACACCTTCACCTAAATCAATGGTGCCGGTAATATCGGTGGTGCGGAAGAAGAACTGTGGACGATAGCCCTTGAAGAATGGAGTGTGACGACCACCTTCATCCTTGCTTAATACGTAAACCTCACCAGTGAACTTGGTGTGTGGAGTGATTGAACCTGGAGCGGCTAATACCTGACCACGCTCAACCTCATCACGCTTGGTACCACGTAAGAGAACGCCAACGTTATCACCAGCTTGACCTTGGTCAAGTAACTTACGGAACATCTCAACGCCGGTAACAACGGTCTTAGCAGTTGGACGAATACCAACGATTTCAACTTCGTCACCAACCTTAACAATACCGCGCTCAACACGACCAGTTACTACAGTACCACGACCTGAAATTGAGAAAATGTCCTCAATTGGGAGGAGGAATGGGTGGTCGATATCACGCTTTGGCTCTGGGATGTAGGTATCAAGAGCGTGGGCTAACTCTAAAATCTTCTCTTCCCATTGTGGCTCGCCGTTTAAAGCACCTAAAGCTGAACCGCGGATGATTGGAGTGTCATCACCTGGGAAGTCGTATTGGCTTAATAAGTCACGAACGTCCATCTCGACTAACTCTAAGAGCTCTTCGTCATCGACAGCATCGCACTTGTTTAAGAAGACGATGATGTATGGAACACCTACCTGACGGGCAAGTAAGATGTGCTCACGAGTTTGTGGCATTGGACCATCAGTTGCGGCTACTACTAAGATAGCACCGTCCATCTGAGCGGCACCGGTGATCATGTTCTTCACATAGTCAGCGTGGCCTGGGCAGTCAACGTGTGCATAGTGACGGGTCTCGGTATCGTACTCAACGTGAGCTGAGTTAATGGTAATACCACGAGCCTTCTCCTCTGGAGCGTTATCGATCTGATCGAAAGCCATAGCGTTACCGCCAAACTTCTCAGATAACACCTTAGTTAAGGCTGCGGTGAGGGTGGTCTTGCCGTGGTCAACGTGACCGATGGTGCCTACGTTTACGTGCGGCTTGGAGCGTACAAACTTTTCCTTTGCCATTGTTGTTTTTCCTATGAAAAAGAACCAGATTTAAATAAAAAATCGCTCACAGAGCTGGAGAACAACTGGAGCGGGCAGCGGGAATCGAACCCGTATCACAAGCTTGGAAGGCTTGGGTAATAACCATTATACGATGCCCGCATTAATTTGGTCAAACCCATTGATAATGAGAGATGGTGGAGGGGGAAGGATTCGAACCTTCGAAGGCAGAGCCGGCAGATTTACAGTCTGATCCCTTTGGCCACTCGGGAACCCCTCCA
>CALXNU010000007.1 GCA_944389835.1 uncultured Succinivibrionaceae bacterium | reverse complement strand
CGACATAGAAAAGCTTGGGCTGTGCGCTCCGTCAGCAAATTCTGCCGCCACTAAAAGGAAGCGTGGCAGACCGCGCACAAAACCAGTTATAATGGATCATCTGAAGCGCCCGCGCGGACGGCCGAAGACTCATACTGATGGGCCCAAAGCTAAACCGTCGAAGGTGTGAGTTTCGATAGTACAATTAATTGGGCATCTTTTAGTTTAAAGACCCAAAATCTATTTAGCCCTGCCGTGGCTTTTAATCTAAAGCGACCTTTTAAGCCTAAAATTATCAGGACAAAACCTAAACTAAAATCAAAGAGTAACTTATAACGCGTGCTTTACTGATGGCGCTTCGTAAGATTATTAAAGGTAGCTTAGTGATAGCGCTGACTTTTTGATGTGATTTAGGTTGAACTTAAGATCTTAAGATCAATTCTAATGTAAGAAAAAAGCGAGTAAAAACTTCTACTCGCTTTTTCTTTGGCTTAAACTTTAGCTTAAATTGCCTAAAGAATGCCGTATAAGAAAATACCAATAATGATAAGAGGCACAATATAGCGGGTGTAGTTATACCACACCTTATGAAGGGCACTTTTGAAAGTACCACGATTTGAAAGCTCAATAACTGCTTCTTCTTTTAACACAAATCCTGCAAATAAGGTTGAACCTAAAGCGGTTAATACGAAACAGATATTACCTGAAATGTAATCGAAAGCATCAAAAATTGAGCGATTAATAAAGGTCACATCAGATAAAACTGAAGAGCTTAAAATACAAGGCAAATTACCAAAGATAAAGACAAAACCTAAGGTTAAGTTAATGGCACCATTTAATCTTATGCCAAACTTCTCATTTAAAACCGCAATGATTACCTGATAGATGGTAAGTGAAGTGGTAAAAGCAGCGACAATTAATAATAAGAAGAAAATTAACGCAAAGAAGCCTCCAAAGTGAATTTGGGAGAAGGCAATTGGTAAGGTCTTAAAGACTAAGGATGGGCCTGAATCTGGGGAGAGACCTGCGGTAAATAAAGATGGGAAGATCATAAAACCGCACATCACTGCAATTAAGGTATTAATGATACCAGTGATAGTTGCGGTGCGAATTAAATCCTCTTTGGCACTTAAATGAGAAGATAAAGTTATCATCACACCAAAGCCTAAGGATAAAGCAAAGAAAACTTGACCTAAAACCATTAAGAAAAGCTCAGGGGTAATCTTTGAGAAATCTGGCAATAAATAGAATTCAACACCTTGTGCAGCGCCATCTAAAGTTAGATTGCGAATTACCATCACGATAAGGCAGATAAAAAGCAAAGGCATTAAATAACGTACAGATCTTTCGATACCGGCAATTACACCACGCTTTAAGATAATCCAATTAAGCCAGACAAAAACTAAGGTATAAAGCGTAATATCAAGCGGGGCATTTACAATATTATCATTATAAAAAGCCTCCGTTACTTCTTTGCTGACGGGACTTGAAAGATCTAAACCTGCATCTGAAAATAAACCTATGGCGATATTTACAATATAGGATACGACCCAGCCGCCAATTACCATGTAATAGGCTAAGATACCAAAAGCTCCAAGTAGAGCGCCATAACCACATAATTTCCATAAAGGATGAGGTTTACGTCCTGCCACAGGCACTGCAAAGGCATCCACGCAATTGCACATGGCACGACGGCCAATGACATTTTCTACTAAAATAATTGGCACACCTACTAAAAGCATTGCCACGATAAAGACGAGCACATAAGCTCCACCACCATTTTCACCTACTAAATAAGGAAAACGCCAAGTTGCACCAAAGCCGATGGTGGCACCGGCTACGGTTAAAATATACGTTAACCTATTTGTCCAAGTCTGTCTTGCCATTATTTAATCCAAAAAAGAACACATCAAAAAAATCTGGCCCCAATTTCTTGGGGCCTTGAAAGCTAAAATAAGGTTAGCTTAACCTACAAATTTGCGAGCGTTTCTAAAGATCCTCACCCATGGGCTATCCTCTTGCCACTCATCTGGATGCCAAGAGCAAGCTACTGCACGCTGCACACGCTCAGGATGTGGCATTAAGATGGTAAAGCGACCATCCTCAGTGGTGACAGAGGTAATACCATTTGGTGAGCCATTTGGATTTAATGGATAGCGCATGGCGATTTCACCTTGATGATCGATATAACGCATTGCCACTAATCCCTTTTCCTCTAAGGCCTTTAAATGCTCCTCATTCTTAAACTCAGCGCGACCCTCACCGTGTGAAACCACAATTGGCATCATGGAGCCTTCCATACCATCAAAGAAGATAGATGGGCTCTTTTGAATGGCAACTTCCACAAAACGTGCCTCAAAGCGCTCTGAACGGTTAGTTACAAAGCGTGGCCACAGGGCTGCACCTGGAATTAAATCACGCAAAGTTGACATCATCTGACAACCATTGCACACACCTAAGGCAAAGGTATCTTGACGATTGAAGAAAGCTTCAAACTCTTCACGAGCCTTGCTATTAAAGAGCACAGATTTTGCCCAGCCTTCACCTGCACCTAAGACGTCACCGTAAGAGAAGCCACCGCAAGCTGCAAAGCCCTTAAAGTCCTTTAAGGAAACCTTACCACTTAAAATATCTGACATGTGCACGTCAATGCAGTTAAAGCCAGCTTTATTGAAGGCCGCGGCCATCTCACCTTGAGAGTTTACGCCCTGCTCTCTTAAGATGGCAATCTTTGGAGCCACGCCACGAGCGATATAAGGGGCTGCGACATCCTCATTAATATCAAAGGTTAATGAGGCAAATAAGCCAGGATCGTTTTCAGTGCCCTTATCTTCAAACTCCTCTTTAGCGCAAGCTGGATTATCACGTAAAGCTTGCATCTTATAGGTGGTCTCAGCCCAAATACTGCGATAGTAACTGCGTGGGACATTGATAACATCAGATCCATCGCGAGTGAAGATAATGCGGTCTTGATCGTTTAGCGTACCAATAATAAAGGAACAACTTGCAAGGCCATGACCTGAGAGAATGTTTAAGACCTTCTCCTTATCATCGCCGTGCACTTGAATTACGGCACCAATCTCCTCTGAGAAGAGGACATTTAAATCACCTTCGCCTAACTGATCTAAAGCGACATTTACACCAGTGTGTCCTGCAAAAGACATCTCACAGATAGTGGCAAAAAGACCACCGTCTGAAATGTCGTGATAGGCTAAAAGTAAATCATGAGCATTCATAAACTGAATGGCATCAAAAAGTCCCTTTAAGCGCACTGGATTGTCTAAATCTGCAGGTTTATCTCCTAATTGACGATAAACTTGAGCTAAAGCTGAGCCCCCTAAGCGATTTTGTCTATCCCCTAAGGTGATATAAATTAAGGAAGTAGGACCTAAATCAGTTCTTAACTGTGGAGTTAAAGTCTTTCTTACATCCTCACAGCGAGCAAAGGCAGAGACAATTAAAGATAAAGGTGCGGTGACGGCACAATCTTTACCATCTTGTTGCCACACAGTTCTCATGGACATGGAATCTTTGCCAACTGGTACAGTAATACCAAGTTCAGGGCACACTTCCACGCCTAAAGTTTTAACTGCCTTGTATAAACCTGCATCCTCACCTGGGTGACCATTGGCTGCCATCCAGTTTGCAGAGAGTTTAACTCGCTTTAGATCACCAATTAAGGCAGGAGCAATATTGGTAATTGCCTCAGCAATAGCCAAACGCACGGAAGCTTCATGTGATAAAAGAGCCACCGGAGTTCTCTCACCCATAGAGGCGGCCTCACCTTGATAGGAATCATAAGAGGCACAAGTTACAGCCACGTCAGAGACTGGTACCTGCCAAGGACCTACCATCTGATCACGGGCGACCATACCGGTCACAGATCTATCACCTATAGTAATTAAGAAGGTCTTCTCAGCCACCGTTGGTAATCTTAAAACTCTCTCACAAGCATCTTGCACACTAATGCCTTCAAGATTTAACTTTGGACTTTGAGATTTAAGACTTACTACATCCTTGTGCATTCTAGGAGGCTTGCCTAAAAGAATATCTAAAGGTAAGTCAATTGGATTGTTGTTAAAGTAAGAGTCATGTAAGACGACACGACGCTCTTTAGTAGCCACACCAATTACGGCATATTGTGCTCTTTCACGACGGCAGAAGTTCTCAAAAACTTCAAACTTCTCAGGGGCCACAGCTAAAACATAGCGCTCTTGAGACTCATTACACCAAATCTGCAAGGGGCTCATACCAGGCTCATCGTTTGGAATATCACGAAGCTCAAAATAGCCACCTACACCACCGTCTGAGACTAACTCAGGCATAGCGTTAGATAAACCACCTGCACCTACGTCGTGAATGAACATAATTGGATTGTCAGAGCCAAGCTGCCAACAAGCATCAATTACTTCCTGACATCTTCTTTGCATCTCAGGATTGCCACGTTGTACGGAGGCAAAATCTAAATCTTCACTTGATTGACCTGAGGACATAGAAGAGGCCGCACCACCACCTAAACCAATATCCATGGCAGGGCCACCTAAGACGATAAGCTTAGCGCCTTCTGTAATGTGATCTTTTATGATGTGCTCACGGCGAATATTACCCCAACCGCCTGCTAACATAATTGGCTTGTGATAACCGCGCACCTCTTGGCCATTAAAGCTTTGAACTTCCTCTTCGTAGGTTCTAAAGTAACCGCAAAGATTTGGACGGCCAAACTCATTATTAAAGGAAGCAGCTCCAAGTGGGCCTTCGATCATAATATCTAAAGCGGAGGCTAAACGATTTGGCTTACCAAAATCATGCTCCCAAGGTTGCACATAACCTGGGATCTTTAAATTAGAAACTGAAAAACCGCATAAACCGGCTTTTGGACGAGAGCCAACACCAGTTGCACCCTCATCACGAATTTCACCGCCAGAACCAGTTGCAGCACCTGGGAATGGGGAAATTGCAGTTGGGTGGTTGTGGGTTTCAACCTTCATTAAAATTGGTAAGTCTTCTTCATGGAAGGACCACTCTAAAGTCTTGCGGTCAGGATAGAAACGACCTGCCTTTGAGCCTTCCATGACGGCTGCATTATCTTTATAGGCTGAGAGGACATAGTCACTTGTACACTTATAAGTATTGCGCACCATCTCAAATAAAGATAAATCCTGCTCTTGACCGTCAATCTTCCAGGAGGCATTAAAGACCTTATGACGGCAGTGCTCAGAGTTCATCTGAGCGAACATGTAAAGTTCGATATCAGTTGGATTGCGACCTAGATCCTTGAAGCTCTCTAAAAGATACTCCATCTCATCTTTAGATAATGCAAGACCTAAGGAAACATTAGCCTCTTCTAAAGCCTCTTTGCCTCTACCTACTAAATCAATCACTCCAACTTCACGTGGGCTTTGATTTTCAAATAAAGCTTTTGCTTCATCTATAGAGCCTAAAACGCTCTCCATCATTCTGTCGTGAATTAAAGCGGCAACTTTCTTTTTCTCATCTGCACTAAAAGCGCCATCTTTCTTTGCAATATAGTAGGCAATACCGCGCTCTAAACGATGGATTTTAGTTAAACCACAATTGTGAACAATATCGGTGGCCTTTGATGCCCAAGGAGAGATGGTGCCAATTCTTGGGATCACCACAAATAACTCGCCTTGATCTGCAAGCTCGGTACGAACTGGGCCATAAGTTAAAATCTTAGCTAAAATCTCTTGCTCTTTATCATTGAGCGGCTCTGTGACGTCTACAAGATGCACAAAGTGGGTGCTTACGGATGAAACTTCAATACCCTCTGAGAGTAAACCTTCTTTGAGTTTGGCAATTTTATAACCAGAAAGGGCAGCTGAACCGCGCATGATTTCCATAGGTATGATCTCACTTTAAAAAGAAAAGAAACTTAAGGATCTCAAAGTCCTAAAAATGGCATATTTTAGCAGATTTCTAAGATCTCTTTAAGATTGGAGGAAACTTAAATTAACTTCCTGCGCTTTTTAGGCACAATTTTTGGCAAACTTACAATTTCTTTACAGTTGTGCTCTTTAAAGCTTTTTTCACGAGTGCTAACATGTTTACGTTTAATTTTTAGAAAAATAACTCGACTTTCCGAGTTAAAAATTTAACAAGAAGCCTTTCAAGCAAAGGCTTTCAGGCTCTTTAAAAACTAGTATTGATTTTATCATTCTACTTACCATCAGGTTATGGGAGTATCTTCAAACCTTTTGCAGAAATCTTTAATGAAATTAGACATGGCATTAGTCCACGCTTCAATTTCAGCATTGATGATCTCTTGTACCTGAGTCTCACATCCTCTTTTTATAACTCCAGCATTTATAAGTGTCTGAGAAAGTGAGGAAAAGCGTTGTAACAACGTTTTAAGAGCAACACAAAAGGGTAAATCTTCAAGAGCATCTTTTACGTCACTGAAAATTGTGCCCATGGTGGCAGGATCATTAGAGGTTCGTCGTAACCACTCTAAGCCAATTACCCTAATAATACTTAGGGAGCTAAAAGCTATAGTGGTATCAAAAGAACGACCTTGATTTTCCTTTTCTAATTTTAGATGGTGTTTCATGCACTTAAATACATGTTCTATATTAAAACGTTTGCCATAGATGCGAATAATTTCTTCATTACTTAGCGCTAAATCTGTGCTGAGAATTACTAAGAACTCCTTTCTATTGCTGTAATTTACAACATAGACGAGTTTGGCTTTAATGCCTGTTTTAAGCTTGACTGTCAAAGAGCCTAAGATGTTACTTCTAAGTTGAGCTTTAATAAATTTCCTCAACTGATGCAAAGTGTAGTACTTGCCTTCATATTCGTAGAAGCGCTTAGATGAAAGTTTGAGCATTCCTATAACATGAAGGTTAAGCTTTCTTATCTCGCTTATAAAAGGAGCTTCAGTAAACCAAGAGTCCATGAGAACATAAGAAGCAATAATGCCAGCATTTAAAGCTTCTTTTAAAAGCTTAATTGCCAAAACGGTTTTCTTTTCTCTTGCTTCTTTACGCCTTTTGGCCCCGTGAGTTCTGTGATCTAGATTTGAACGTTCAGGACAAAGGATGTGAGATGTGGCAACAATAGCATTAACTACAGGAACTGTACTAAAGCCATCGGTCCAAGCTAAAAGCAAGTTGGTAAAGCCTTTGACATGACGATGAAAAACATGATCATAGGTCCTAGATAAAAGCTCTACGTTCTTACTTCTTGGCCTTTCTATCACAGTATCGTCTAAGATAAAACACTTCTCAGATGTCATGGTGGGACTTAATTTCTCGATTAGCTTTGTAGCTAAAAGCAAACAAAGCTTTCGCCAATTAAGCTTAGGATTAGAGGTGACATCATAAAAGACTTGGTCCGTACAGTTGCATTGAGCAAAGCCCTTTTTAGATTGAGTCTTTTGATAAAGGTTTGAGTAGTTAAAGACCGTAGTCAAAAGACCATAAATCACAAACAAGATTGGTACGCCGCGCTTTTTATTAAAGCCACAGACTGTAAGGTATCTACCCAAGCATAAATCTTTTAATGCCTTGCAGAAAGAATTGTTAGAGACAAAAGAGGAATTTTGGTTTATCATATATCCACCGGGTGTTAACTTTATGATTTATATGGTAATTATACCAAAATAAACCCGGTTTTACAAGATATCTTTTTGTTTTTTATACAAAAATTTTGATAAATCCGCCCTCAAAAAATCTCAACAATACCTCTTACCAGACAGAAAAATCGACGATAAAATCAATACAAGTTTTTAAAGAACCTGAAAGCCTTTGCTAGAAAGGCTTTGAATTAAATTTTCTTCACGGAAAGTCGAGAAAATAATTTTAAAGGAGACAAATATGAGGCGTTTAAGACATAGCGTCGCACATCGTATGTCATTACATAGAATTAGAAGACATAGAAAACAAGTCAAACTTATTAAACAACGTCAACGTGAGCGTCGCTACGTATTTTTCCTTAAAGAAAACAGCAATAACTAACCTTCCAAATTTAGGCATCATCCTTGCATAAAACTTGTAACTTAAGTATCCACCGGCAAAATATGCCGGGGGTTTCACGTTTAGGAGAGATGCTTTATGAATCGTACAGAACAAAGCTTGAATGTCTATAGACAGACCTCTCTTAGTGCTGAGTTGTCGGTAGCTGATCCTTATATCATCACTAAGATGCTCTATCAGGGCCTGTTTGAACGCTTAGCTAAAGCTAAGGGAGCAATCGAAAGAGGCGATCTTGAGTCTAAAGGCAAACTTTTAGGTTCTGCAACAGCAATTTTAGAAAATCTAAAGAGCACCCTTGATTTCTCAGTCAATGCTCATCTTGCCCAAAACCTCTTTGATCTTTATTCTTATATGCTTGACAAGGTTGCAGATGCTTCTGTAAACCTAAATTGCCGCGCTATTGATAATGCTATTAAGGTCTTCTTACCAATTAAAGAAGCCTGGGATAAAATTCCAGTAAGCGCCCAGCAAGAGGCCAATCGTATCAGAGCGCGCAACGACAGTTATGCCCATGAATTTGAAAATCATGGTTCTATAACCCGTGTGGTTGCTTAATTTTTTATTTAGGATTTATTATGCAAAGTTTGGATCTTATTGATGAAATCTCAACTCACATAAATAGCATTACTGATGCGGTAAATGAGCAGGATTATGAAAAAGCCTCCAAACTTGCTACAGATCTTGAACCTAAAATAAAACAATTATGCCAACTCTATCAAAGCGTAAGCGATGAAGAGCAAAAGGCTAAAATTTATAATTTTATGTCTGAGCTTGTCCCTCATCTTAAAGAGAGCATGGGATTTTTAGGAGATCTCAGATCCGATCTGCGCGAAGAACTTATAAAAGTATCTAAAGGCTCAAAAGGTCTTAAAGAATATCGCACCGTAAGGCGCAATCGATAAAAATTAAAAAGAGCGCAGGAGAGAAATAAACAAATGAGCAAAGAGAATAAATTTGATCCAACAGATCTAAATTCCCTAAGCGAATACTGTAATGCCTTAACTGAAAATGATGTTGAGGATTTAAAAAAGCTCGTGCAATTGCAACAGACTATGGGCGATGAATTAATCGCCAGGTTTGAGCGCAATATTGAAGCTTTTGAAAAATACATGCCAGATGTGGCAGAAAATTTTAAACACTATCGCCCGCAAAAAACCATTGAGTTTTTCTGTGGCCCAAATGGTGTGCCAAACCTTCTTTTTGTTGATAGTAATGAAATTCTCTACAAACACTTAGATCCTCTATATCTTTGCCAAAAGCAAGTCGAGCTTCTTTTAGATGGTGAGTATTTTTCACAAGTAAAATACAATAACGAGCCTGATTGGTGTGGACAAATTCACCACCGCTATATGAATGAGGCCGTAAACATCCTTAAAAATTATAAGGAAAATGTAGAATGCCCCAAGCTTGGCAGTTCTGTTCCCACCTGCATCATGTTAGGTTTAGGTTTAGGTTATGCAGTAGGTATGCTCTATGAGCGTATCGAAATTGCCAATTTGATCATCATTGAACCAAATTTAGATCTTTTCTTTGCCTCCCTACACTGCTTTGATTGGGCTCCTTTACTTGAGTTTTTGCATGAGCACAACTATGCCATCTATCTCATGTTAGGCCAAAATGAAGATCAGCTTTATTATGATCTAGCAACTTTCTTTGACCGTCATGGCAGATTCTTATCAGGCTTTTTCTTCAATTACATTCACTATCGCAACGACACTATCAATCGTTTAGCCAAGATCATCGCCAAAGATTACAACCGCATTTACAATGCGCTAGGCTTCTTTGATGATCACTTATTTGCCATCTCCCATGCTTGCGATACCATATTAAAGAAAAAAGGTCTGTGCCTGCGTGGCAAAGATTTTCCAGATGACATTGCCAACATGCCAGTTTTCGTGGTGGGCAATGGACCATCCTTAGATAAAGACATCAATTTTATTCGCAAAAACCAAGATAAAGCTTTAATTGTGGCCTGTGGTACAGCCCTTGAATCTTTATTTAGAGCAGGTGTTCAAGTTGACTTTTATGCAGCCACCGAGAGAATTCCCCAAGTTGCAGAATCCTTAAAGGCAATTCCTGATCCTCACTATCTTGATAATGTAGTGCTCCTTACAGGCGATGTGATGCACCCCACCACCACCGAGCTTTTCAAGCACACCTGTATCTTTGCCAAGCCCGATGAGCCTTTTTATTGGATTATGGCCAAAGCCGATCCTGCTCAGGCTCGCAAATGGGCAATTATCAACCTTATGAATCCACTTGTAGGTAACTGTGGTATTGCCGCCACAGCCTATCTTGGCTTTAAACAAATTTATATGTTTGGCCTTGATAATGGTAACAAGGTTGAAGATAGAATGGTCTTGCACTCAAGCTTCTCGACTGTCTATGAAGATAAAGATGTCTACGATGGCAAGAAGGTTTTAGAATATTGGGGTGAAAAGAATTTAGTTCCAGGCAACTTTGGTGGAAAGATCCTCGCCTATGGCTTCTTTAAGATGGCAATTCGCCACATGGAAGTTATCATCAAAGACTTTGTCGAAAAAGATCCTACAAGAACCTATATCAACTGCTCCGATGGTGCCTTCGTTGAAGGTGCAAAACCTCTGCACTCAAGTGAGCTTGAGGAAATTTTTGATACTAAAGAGGCTTTAGATAAGAAAAAGGTCTTAGATTTTATGGATCAAGAAAAGACCTTTACGATTGATATTACCGCAGAAAAGCTTGAGGAAATGCTGGCTAAAAAGGAATATCAAGAAGCCGTAGATGTTATCTTAAAGTTTATTAAAAACAGGCCTACCGATCGTATTGCCTATGTGCAAATGCTAGAAGGAGTCTCTGAGATCTTAACTGCTTTATCAAAGAGCCGAGATAGAAATATTGCTTTCATGCTCGATGGTACCACGCAGTCTATGTTTATTCTTGCCAACTATTGTCTCTTCCACAGAGATGATCCAGAGCAAGGCTTTAAACTTGCCAATGAGATCTTAGATCTTTACGTTATGTACTTAGAGGATACTAAAAAGCTTTATGAGTTCTTACCAAACTATGTCTTAGGACCTCATCAAGCCTTATGCCATGGCAAAATTGGTTTTGATCATGAGGGACATCCTGCCCCTGATATGCCAGTTATTTACCATGTAGTAGATCCTGAAGTGATAGCTAACCTTAAATACCAACCTTTTGTTAAAAACTACGGCGATAAGTAGTTATCGTAAGCCCAAGCTTGCAAGATTTAGGCTTGGGCCCATCAAATTTTATGCCGATTTTAAAATTTTTTGAAAAATTCTTGACACGGTTCAAACTTCCCCCTATAATGTGCTCATTCAATCGCGGGGTGGAGCAGCTCGGTAGCTCGTCGGGCTCATAACCCGAAGGTCGTAGGTTCAAATCCTGCCCCCGCAACCAATTCTTCTCCTAGCCAATTTGCTACCACTGGCTAAAAAAATTCCCAAAAGCTTCAAATTTTAAGGCACACTTGAAGTGTCTCTTGGCATTTTTAAATTTTAAGAAAATTTTTACCTGCAAAACAAATAATTAACCTCAAATCATCCTTATTTTTCAAGTTATAAGCCTGTGTTTTAGTAGCTTTAGAAAGCTTAAAATTTAAAGCCCTTTTTAGGTAATCTAAAAAGAGCCCTAAGTTTTAAACCCAAACTTAACCTTATCTTCTTAGGCCCCAAGCAAATTTTGCTCAAAGGCAAATAAAGCCTCATTAATTTCAAAGATATTGTAATTGCCGTGCTCTATAAAATACTCAATGATGATGTCAAACTTATTTGAGTGTGAGAGTGCAAAGCCTGCCTTTAAAAGAAGATCCTTTGTCTCCTCTAAAGACAACTCAAGTGCAATAGCAAAGGCCAGTGCCGTGGCTTTTGAAGGCTTATAGTCTTTGTTGGAGCGGATCTTAGAGAAGAGTTTGCGATCTACGTTGGCCTTTTTATAGCACTGTACCTCACTTAGCCCCTTTTCGGAGATCTTTCTTAAAAGCATTTGCGAGAAGGTCTCATCAAGCTTTGAGAGTGCCTCATCAAGCGACTTTTTTGAGCCCATAGCAGATGAGAAGGTATCGCAAAAGAATGCATAGCAAGGTAAAGCTTGGGAAAACTCTTGCGGGGACATTCTCCTCATTAAAATATCATCTGAATCATCTGTATGGGATTTAACATAGTTATCGTCAATGTAGGAGGCAATATCAAAAAAGAGCTTCTCACTTATCCTATAGGCCTTAAGATCGAAGATTACGATATAGACTGTCATGTCGTTTTCTAAAAGAAAACTACTTATCGTATTAACGGCAACCCTTAGAGCCTCAGCTTTAGGATAGCCATAAATGCCAGAGGAGATAAGCGGAAAAGCCACAGTCTTACAATTATGTTCTTTGGCAAGAGCTAAAGAGCTTTGATAACAAGAAATAAGTTTTTGCTCTTCACCACTCTTACCTCCGCGCCAAATCGGCCCTGGGGTATGAATTACATACTTGCAAGGTAAGTTATAGCCTTTAGTAATTTTGGCACTTCCAGTCTCACAACCGCCTAAGGTCTTGCATTCTGCAAGCAATTGAGGACCTGCTGCGCGGTGAATGCAACCATCGACCCCACCGCCGCCTAAAAGAGAGCAATTAGCAGCATTGACTATAGCATCAACCTGCATCTTAGTAATATCGTTGCGTACAATCTGAAGTGGCATGTAAGCCTCCACCTACTAAAGAGCATCTTAAATTCTTATTATCTAACCTTAAGGTCAGTGGTTTTATCTTAGGCTTTTTTTAAGACTTAGCCAATCTTTAAAATTTGCAAAATACTTATGCCCTAAGCTTAAAATTATTTTGTATAACAATAGATAGTAAAGATCCTCAATGCTTTTTCCAAGATCTTTTAAAAGTCGCCTAAGATGCGACCTATATTAAAACTCCCTCTCCTATACTGCATCTTAAGGTTAAAACCTAAAGTTTAAGTTTATGGTGAGGATTAGTTTATGAAAAAGAATTTAACTGAGATTGTATTTATCTTAGATAAAAGCGGCTCCATGCACGGCCTTGAAAAAGACACCATTGGCGGCTTTAATTCCATGTTAGAAAAGCAAAAGAAGGCCGAAGGTGAGGCTTTGCTTTCCACAGTGCTTTTTGCTGATACAAGCGAGGTGATCCACGACAGAGTAGATCTTCGCAAAATTCGTCCTTTAACCTCTGAAGATTATAGCGTAGGAGGTTGCACTGCCCTACTTGATGCCCTAGGAGGTGCCATCCACCATATTGGGAATATTCACAAATATGCAAGAGATGAAGATGTGCCAGAGCATACTTTATTTGTGATCACCACCGATGGCATGGAGAATGCAAGTCGCACCTATGATCTCAAACAAGTAAAGCAGATGATTGAAAGGCAAAAGGAAAAATACCATTGGGAGTTTTTGTTTTTGGGGGCCAACATTGATGCTATTGAGACAGCGCGGCAATTTGGCATTGATGAGGATAAAGCTGCCAATTACTTTTGCGATAGTGTTGGCACAAAACTTAATTATGAGGTCTTAAGCGATGCCATTTTTGCTTGTCGTTTCAATACACCAATTGATAAAAGCTGGAAAAAACGTATTGAAGAAGACTTTAAAAAACGCACTTAAGCTAAGGTTTAATTAAGAAGGCGCTTTTAAGCGCTTTTTTAATTTTTAGAGGCGGAAATGACAACGCCTCCAAAAGGAGGCGCTGTGGGCTAAATCTAAACTTAACTTAAGCTTAGATCTTCTCGCGAATACGAGCAGCCTTACCAGTGCGGCTTCTTAAGTAGTAGAGCTTAGCACGACGTACATCACCACGACGGGTTACCTTGATGGAGGAGATTAATGGAGAGTGGGTCTGGAAGACACGCTCAACACCTTCACCAGAGGACATCTTACGTACAGTAAAGGAAGAATTTAAGCCGCGGTTACGCTTTGCAATAACGTTACCCTCGAAAGCCTGAAGACGACTCTTGTCGCCTTCAACAACGCGAACCTCGACACGGACGGTGTCACCCGGATTGAAGACCGGGATATCGGTACGAAGTTGCTCTTTTTCGAGCTGGTCAATAATCGGATGGCTGGCCATAGTAAATACCTACCTATAAGTTAATTAAACCGTTTCTTTAAGGTCACGACTTTGAAGATACTCTTTTAAGAGTTTATGTTCTTCATCAGTCATTTCCCGTGACTTAAGAAGATCGGGCCTCCGTTCATAAGTACGCCCTAAAGCTTCTTTAAGTCTCCATCTGCGGATCTTTTCGTGATCTCCACTCATTAAGATCTCAGGAACTTTCATTCCGTAGATCTCCTCAGGACGCGTATACTGAGGAAAGTGTAGAAGACCTTTTGCGAAAGTATCCTCTGTAGCATTACGAATGTCGCCAAGAACTCCTGGCACCATTCTTGATACTGCATCGATGACACACATGGCAGGCAATTCACCGCCTGAGAGCACGTAATCACCGATTGAAACCTCCAGATCGACTTCTTTCTGAAGGACACGCTCATCAATACCCTCGTATCTTCCCGATACAAGAATTATAGAGCCCCAATTATGGAATTCAGTGACTAACGAGTGAGTCAGGCGCATACCCTGAGGGGACATGCAAACAACTTTAGTTCCCAAAGGAGCCTCAGACCTTGCGAGCGCTATCGCATCGCTAAGGGGCTGGACTTTCATCAGCATCCCCGGACCTCCGCCATAAGGCTTATCGTCCACGGTTCTGAACTTATCATGCGTGAAATCGCGTGGATTATAAGTGTGAACTTCAATTAAGCCGTTCACCACTGCACGCCTTGTCACGCCTGACTTAGTCACAGCATCGAACATCTCTGGGAAGAGCGAAATTACACCAAACCACATGTCTAGTAATCTTCGCCCCACTCAACCCAAATCTTGCGCGCTCCGAGATCAAGAGCAGTCACAATTGGGCCTTTCACAAAAGGTATTAGTCTTTTAGGACCTTTACCTTTGGTGTAGTCAGAGGGAGACACTTCCATTAAAGGAGCGGCTCCTTGATCCACAACTCTCGACACAACGCCGAGTACGACATCATTAAGACCGATTACTGTGCATCCTTCAAGATCGCACAAATAAACTTCATCTTCTGATGCAGGGGGCAAGCTTGAGCGCTTGATCCCTATTTCACTGCCAGTAAGAAGAGCTGCCTCTTCTCTGACATCAACCCCATGCAATTTGACGATATAACCGTCTGCATGTGGCTTCCAAGTCTCGACCTGAACCTCACGCCAATCTTCCCCACGCCGACGAATGAACCATGGCGAGTAGTCAAAAAGGTTTTCAGGTTGCTCGGTATAGGACTGAACTTTTAAATAGCCCTTTATTCCAAAGGTCGCACCAAGACGGCCCATGGAGCGTGGTAAATCATCTGCCATTAGCAGATTTTATTAAGCCTGAGCTGAAGCTTCAGCCTCAGCAGCCTCAGCAGCCTTCTTTGCAGCGGCGGCCTCAGCCTTAGCCTTTAAACGAGCGTCACGCTTTTGAGCGCGCATTGCGGCAACAGCCTCAGCACCCATCTCATTTTCTTTAATAAGAAGGTTAACGCGATCTGATGGTTGTGCACCCTGGGAGATCCAGTAGTTAACACGATCAAGATCCATACGTAAACGAACTTCCTGACCACGAGCGATAGGATTGAAGAAGCCTAACTTCTCAATGAAACGGCCAGTGGCAGCAAAGCGTGAATCAGCTGCAACAATGTGATAGAAAGGACGCTTCTTAGCGCCTAAACGACGTAAACGAATGACTACCATTTCGCTAAGTACCTTTATTTAACGGCAGAGCCTCACGGCTACTGCATGGATAATAACAGTCGTGCTATTTTACACATTTTTCTTAAACTTGCAAGACAAAATCTAAGCCTTCACAAAATTCAATTTGCAAAGGCCTAAAATCTAAAATAGCCAACAGGAAATTTAGCGGCGTTTACCGCCAAAACTATTATTCATGAGATTGCCCATGGCACCACCCATGCCACCTAGGCCTCCCATGCCACCCATAGAACCCATCATGCCGCGCATCGCACCCATCATTTTCTTCATGCCACCGCGACCTGCTTTTTTCATCATAAATTGCATTTGATCAAATTGCTTTAAAAGCTGATTGACCTCTTGAATGGACACACCAGCACCTTGGGCAATACGTCTTTTACGCGAGCCTTTAATAATTTCAGGTTTGCGACGCTCTTTGGGGGTCATTGAGCAAATAATGGCCTCAAGATGGGCTAATTTTTTATCATTAACCTTATCTTTTAGCATATCGCCCATACCGCTCATACCGGGGAGTTTATCTAAAAGTGAGGACATACCGCCCAACTTTTTCATCTCGCGCAATTGTTCTGCAAAATCCTCAAGCGTAATCCCCTGACCTTTTTTGAGCTTTTCGGCCATCTTTTGCGATTTCTCAACATCAGTGCCTCTTTGAATTTGCTCAATTAAGGAGAGGAGATCACCCATATCTAAGATACGGGAGGCAATACGATCTGGGAAGAAGGGCTCTAAAGCCTCAATCTTCTCACCCATACCGATAAATTTAATTGGGCAACCTGTAACCTCACGCACTGAAAGTGCCGCACCACCACGGGCGTCACCGTCGGCCTTAGTTAAGATAACCGCAGTTAAATTTAATGCATCGCCAAAGGCTTTAGCAGTATTTGCCGCATCTTGACCTGTCATAGCATCAACTACGAACATAGTCTCAATTGGCTTTACGATCTCACTTAACTCCCGCACCTCTTGCATCATAGCCTCATCGACGGCAAGACGGCCTGCAGTATCGACGATTAAGACATCGTAATAGCGTTTTTTAGCCTCCTCTAAGGCTAAAGTTGCAATCTCTTGTGGAGTACTTGTAGGATCGGAGGGGAAAGTATCAACACCAACTTGCTCACCTAAAGTGCGCAATTGTTCAATAGCCGCCGGACGATAAGTGTCAACCGAGACCATTAAAACTTTCTTTTTCTGACGCTCTTTTAAGTAGAGAGCAAGTTTAGCCGCAGAAGTGGTTTTACCTGCACCTTGTAGACCTGCAAGCAAAATGACCGCAGGAGGTTGTGTGGCAAGATTAATCTCACTTACCTCACCTCCCATGGTGTTGACTAATTCTTGATAGACAATCTGAATGAATTCTTGACCTGGAGTTAAAGATAGCGATACTTCTTTACCTAAAGCGGCCTCTTTAACCTTGTTGACGAAGCTTCTTACCACCGGTAAAGCAACGTCAGCCTCTAAGAGAGCAGTCCTTACCTCTCTTAGAGTGTCTTTGATATTTTCTTCAGTAATGCGGCCCTTGCCGCTTAAATTTTTTAAAGTACGGTTTAATCTTTGCGTTAAATTATCAAACATGGCAAAAGTCTCAAAAAAAACTTCTACCCATTATAACAAAAGCAAAGGCTACCTAGATCCCAGATGAAGCACGAGCTCTTGCAACAATATTCATCGGCATCATCGTCTCAAGCCTAGCGGTTGCAATATTTCGTCTTTTCACCTCATTTTCATCAAAATAATGCGAATGATAAAGCCAACTGTAGGCAAGCTCATAATATGCAGAATGGGCATAACCATCAATTAGCATTTCCGCAAAAGCCAAACGCGCAAGCCTTGAGCCTAATGCGGCGGCCGTTTTCATATACAAAAAGGCCTTTTGCTCATCTTTGGGCAACAAATAGCCATCGGCATAAAAGGTGGCAATTTTCATAATCGCCGGAGCATAGCCGTGTTCTGCTGCTCGTTGAAAATATTCAAGTCCCAAACGTTCATCTTGTTTTACACAAGAGCCCGTAATTAGCATATCACCCCAGGCGTATTCAAAAGGCGGGATCCCGGCAAGGCGAGCCCGATTTTCAATATCTGGCGTGAATTGGCACTGATCTAAATCTTTAATCACCTTAATGTGGCGATTATTTTCAATAAGATCGTGCATGACATCACGGGTGTAGGTGGCAATTGATGAATCAGCTCCGCGATAATCTCCATACGATCGCGAAATTGCATCAGCCGCAGCTCTTGCCCTTGCATCAGTTACCGCATCAAATACTGACTGTTGCATAGCAAAGCTTTGAGCGCTAATTGCCATCCATACGGCTACGCAAAGGACTTTTAATGAATTGCGTGCACGCATACTTAAGATCTCCTAAACATTGATACCCTGATAACGGCACTTTTAGAAAATCTTTAATGCCAAAAAATAAAGAAAGGGGCACAAAGCCCCCCTCCTTTTAAACTTAAATAATCTTTAAGTTAAGATTAGTTCTTAGAAACCCAATCCTTACCAAAGGCAACACCCTTTTCGATATTGCCATTTAAGACTGGAATGAGCTCATCTAAGCACTTTTGCTCATAAGCTGATAACTCACCGATATCTAAGGTGCGCTCCCAACCATTCTTGCCAAAGACTAAGCCTTGAGCGAAGAATCTGGTGTACTTGCCATCACCTTCAGTGTAGCCATACTCGCATACACCTGGCTCTCCCATTAAGCCGCGTAAGACCTTAAGGGCAAAACGAGCACCGGCAGCGGCCATTGAAAGGGTTGCAGAACCAGCACCAGCCTTAGCCTCAACTACCTCAGTACCAGCGTTTTGAATACGTACAGTAAGCTCAGCGATACGATCGTCTGAGATTACCTCAGAGCCGATAACTTGAGAGATTAATGGAAGAATGGTAGTGCCTGAGTGACCGCCGATTACTGGAACCTTCATGGTCTCCTTAGAAACACCTAACTCCTCACCTAAGAAGGTCTCAGAGCGAAGTACGTCAAGGACGGTAACACCGAAAAGACGATGTGGATCGTAAACGCCCTTAGCCTTTAAAACTTCAGCTGCAATCGGTACAGTTGAATTTACTGGGTTGGTGATAATGCAAATGCAGGCCTTTGGGCAAACTTCTGCGCAGTTTTTCACTAAGTTGGCAATAATACCGGCATTAATGTTGAAAAGATCGTCACGGGTCATGCCAGGCTTGCGGGCAACACCTGCTGGAATTACAACAACATCAGCACCCTCTAAAGCCTTTGGCAAATCGTCGCCAGTAAAACCTGAGACACAGACGTCAGTTGGGATGTGGCTTAAATCCTTAGCAACGCCTGGGGTAAATGGTGCAACATCATAAAGGCTTAAGCTTGAGCCCTTTGGTAAGTTGTGCTTTAAAATCATGGATAATGGCTGACCAATACCACCGGCTGCACCTAATACGGCAACTTTCATCTTGATACTCCTAATTGTTAACATCTAAAACTTAATATAAGTTTCATTTCACTTTAACCATTGTAACAAAACAAAGCTTCTTTGCTTAATTTTTCAAAACTTTTATGAAGCTTTGTAACAAAGTCCAAACTTTTTATGCCCTAAACGAGCCTAAAATCTAAAAGTTTGTAGATTTTTGACTCTTGACCTTCAAGAACATTAACTAGATCAAAATATTCAGCATCTGTTGGGAGCCTTCCTAACATCGAACTTACTGCGGCAAGTTCAGCTGAGGCTAAAAAGACATTGGCCCCTTTGCCTAAGCGATTTGGGAAATTACGCGTGGAAGTTGATACAACGCTTGCCCCATCGCGCACTCTTGCTTGATTTCCCATGCACAAAGAGCAACCTGGAATTTCCATTCTGGCCCCAGCTTTTGCAAAGGAAGCATAAAGTCCTTCATCCATAAGCTCTTGTCTGTCCATTCTAGTAGGTGGTGCCATCCAAAGACGGGTTGAAACCTCACCTTGGACTTGAGATAAGATCTTCGAGGCGGCACGATAATGACCGATGTTTGTCATACAAGATCCAATAAAGACCTCATCGATCTTGGTGTTTTGCACCTCTGATAAAAGACGCACATCATCTGGATCATTTGGTGCACACAAAATTGGCTCTTCAATCTTTGAAACATCAATTTCTAAAACGGCAGCATACGTGCAATCAGGATCGGCTTTAATCTCTTGATAGTTTAAACAAGCCTCTTCTTGAGCCTTAGCTCTCTTTAATAAAGCCTCGCGGCTTTGATAGCCTTCATCTGCCATCTTGCGCAAAAGCGTGGCATTAGATTGTAAGTATTTGACTACTTTATCTTTATTTAAGGCAATAGCACAGGCGGCAGCTGATCTTTCAGCTGAGGCATCGGCAAGCTCAAAGGCATGCTCGACCTCTAAGTCCTCAAGACCTTCAATCTCTAAAATGCGCCCTGAGAAGATATTCTTCTTACCCTTCTTCTCAACAGTCAAAAGCCCTTCTTTAATAGCAAAATAAGGGATGGCATGGACTAAATCGCGCAAGGTAATGCCAGGCTTTCTTTGCCCTTTAAAGCGCACTAACACAGACTCTGGCATATCAAGTGGCATAGTGCCCGTGGCGGCGGCAAAGGCAACTAATCCTGATCCTGCGGCAAAGGAAATACCAAGTGGCATTCTCGTGTGAGAGTCACCACCAGTGCCAATAGTATTTGGCAGGCACATACGATTTAAGAAGCAGTGAATAACGCCATCGCCTGGGCGTAAGGCAACTCCTCCACGCTCTTCAAAAAACTTAGGTAAGGTGTGATGAGTTTTGATATCCACACTCTTTGGATAGGCTGCGGTATGGCAGAAAGATTGCATGACAAGTGGGGCTTGGAATTTAAGGCAGGCTAGATCCTTTAGCTCATCACGCGTCATAGGACCTGTAGTATCTTGAGAGCCTACAGTTGCAACCTTAACTTCTACATACTCATGAGGTCTTACGCCCTCTTTACCACAGGCTAAACCTACAATCTTTTGCGCACGGGTAAAGCCACCTTGACCTTGCACGCTCAAAGACTTTTTAAAGACTTCACACTCTTTTTTGCCTAAAAATTCGCAAGCTCTTTGCGTTAAGGCGCGGCCTATAATTAAATTAATTCTGCCCCCTGCTCTTACCTCATCTAATAAAGTTGGGCTTTTAAACTCAAAGCTTGCTAAAAGCTTATGATCTTGATGAGAGTATACTTTGCCTTCTTCAACGTTAAGATCGACAAGATCTCCCATATTAAAGGCACTTACATCCATCTCTAAAGGAAGAGCACCACTGTCTTCTAAAGTGTTATAGAAAATTGGGGCAATCTTACCACCAAAGACAAAACCACCTTCTCTCTTATTTGGCACGCCTTCAATATCATGTCCCATATGCCATAAAAGTGAGTTGGTAGCACTCTTGCGTGAAGAGCCAGTACCTACTACATCACCTACATAAACTAAAGGTATGCCCTCTTTTTTAAGCTCTTCAATTAAACTTATAGGACCTCTCACGCCCTCTTCATCAGCCTTTAAACCCTCTCGGGAGTTTTTAAACATCGCCAAAGCATGTAAAGGAATATCTGGGCGTGACCAAGCATCTTGGGCAGGTGAGAGATCATCGGTGGTAACCTCTCCTGAAACCTTGAAAACTTTTAAGGTAATATTTGATGAAAGCTTAGGACGTGAGGTAAACCAGGTGGCATTTGACCAAGCATCCATAAGCTCTTTGGCATAAACACAGCCTTCCTTGCAAAGCTTTGCCACCTCATCGAAGGCATCATAAATTAATAAAGTGTGCTCTAAGGCCTTTTTAGCCTCTAAGGCTAATTCTTTTTCGCTTTGTAAAAGTTCAATTAAAGGTTTGACATTAAAGCCACCTTTCATCTTACCTAAAAGCTCAACTGCTTTAAGTGGGGAAATTAAAGGCGAGCTTAATTTTTTAAAAGCAAGATCTTTTAGGAAATTTGCCTTAATCAATGCAGAATCATCTACACCTGGTAAGACACGATTGGAAATTAAATTTAAAAGTGTGCTTTCACTATCTTGAGGTGGATTTTGTAAAAGCTCACACAATTGTGTAGTTTCACTTGGATCTAAAGGAAGAGGATCAATGCCTAATTTAGCGCGCTCTTGAGCCTTTTTAAAGTATTCTTGAAGGTAAGCTTTCTCTTGCATAATTAAGACCTAATTTTCTTTTCTAAACCCCCTATAAGCTCAAACTTATAGGCTAAAGCTATATACGATTAGGCCATTCTAGCACTTAACTTAAAATCTTTTTAGCGATAACGTTGCCAGTCAAAAAATGCCCCAGGATCGCTCTTTCTTAAAGGAGCGACTTCATTATGTCCGGCAATATGCCCAACTGTATCTGGGTAGGCTTTATTAATTGCCTTAATGCACTCATCTAAGCTTTGATACTGCTCTTTGGTATAGGGACAATAATCGGTACCTTCAAGTTCAATACCAATACCAAAATCATTGCACTCAACTCTTCCTTGATAACTTGAGCGCCCGGCATGATAGGCTCTATCTAAAAAAGACACATACTGTGTAATCCGCCCTTGCCTATTTATAAAAAGATGCGTTGAAAGTTCTAAATGAGCTATAGCCTTAAAATAAGGATGCTCATTTGGATCTAAGGTCATGGTAAAAAGCTCATCTACATACGGAGTATTAAAAAGCGCAGGCGGCAAGGTGATATTGTGAATTACGATAAGTGAAATATCCAACGGGGAGGGGCGCTTGCCAAAAATTTTAGTTGGCACACAGCGCACACCTTGTAAAAAACCTGCTTTTATTTCCACTTTAAGCCTGCAAGGAGGAACTCATGCTTGCATCTAAGAAGGCAAAAGTCTTTTCTTCTTGATGGGCTTTATTGCTTACAAAGCTTACTAATTCATAATTGCGAGCATCAGATAACAGGGCGCGCAATAATTTATTATTTAGGGCATGCCCCGTCTTATAAGCACTAAAGCTTCCTAAGATACTGTGACCGTCCATATATAAATCGCCTATGGCATCAAGCATCTTATGTTTTACAAATTCATTTGGATATCTTAGACCATCAGGATTTACCACTCGATAGTCATCTAAGACGATCGCATTATCTAAAGAGCCACCTAAAGCTAAATTATGAGCGTGCATATATTCAACATCGCGCATAAAGCAAAAAGTTCTTGCTCTTGAGATTTCATCGGCAAAGCCTCGACCTGTGAAATTAAATTTAAGTCTTTGACTTTCCTTATCCATCGCAGGATGATTAAAATCAATGGTCAGATCTAAGCTAAAACCCTCATCTGAAGGATTTAACTCAGCCCATTTCTCACCATCTTCAACGCGCACTTTGCGCGCTACACGCAAATATTGCTTAGGCGCATCAAGCTCTTTAATACCAGTTGATTCAAAAAGATAAATAAAAGGCTGTGCTGAGCCATCCATCACCGGAAGCTCTGGGGCATTAACTTCTACAAAAAGATTATCAATGCCTAAAGCAGATAAAGCTGCGGTTAGATGCTCAACCGTTGAAATTCTCACGCCCTGTAAATTAACTAAAGCGGTGCACAATTGTGTATCCCGCACCGATTGAGCGTCGCATTTCATGATAACGTGAGGATTTAAATCCACACGCGTGTAAATAATTCCCGTATCGGCAGGAGCAGGATGGAAAGTAACCTGCACCTTAGCCCCCGAGTGGAGGCCAATGCCGGTTGCACTAACACTTTTTTTTACAGTTCTTTGGCAGATCATCTTGAACTCTTACCTAGTAATTACAATACACTATGCTAATTTTACCTAAACTTTAGAGCTATATCACATCTATTTGCGCAAATTAGTCACATTTAGAGTTTTAAATTAATTTTACCACCACTTGCCGCACTTACTGACTGTACAAATTTAAGACATTGCCGGTTTATGCGCTTTAGAGCTAAAAATCTTACGTAGTTAGCAAGCGGGATAAAACTTATCGCCCCTAAACCGTCGATTAAGACTAAACGATACTCACCTTGTCTTTCCCCATCCTTTCTTATCTTAAGTAAAAAATTATGGTTAAACATATCGTTAGTTATAATCCGCCATTTAATGATATAGGCTTTAAATTCATCGAAGGCTTTTTGTAATTTATCCTCATCTAAAGTGCCAAGACGCAACTCATCTTCTAAAGATTTAACCTCATAATGCTTATCTTCTTTTATAAATTGTTGCACCGTAACTAAGACACTATCGGTTTTAAAAGCCGTTATAAAATGTGGCAAATGCGTTAAAGGCACTTTGCGATGCTGTAAATGTTTATAGTAAGCATACTCACGCAAACTTTGTTTACACTCATCAAAAGAGGCGCATTTAAATAACAAGCGCGGATGTCTATCGCTTACAAAACAACGCCGCTCTCTCCCCCGTCCTACTTCTTTAAACTTTGAAAAATCGTATGTTCTATAAGGGATCTTTAAAAGTGACAAAAACTGCATGGTGCTTTCCTAAACTAAAACTTAAAAGATTGTAACACCATTTAGCGTTTGTCATAAAATCGCAAAACAAGATCTAAACCGACAATATCTAAGAAATTGCTCAAAATATTTGAGAAATAAGAGTCAAGCTAAGCTTTACCAAGCTTGAACGAGAAAAGGAGGCTTGAGCCTCCTTTTTTCAAAACTAGGATAAAAATTTTAAATTTAGCGTGAATTAACAATACTTTTTTAAGGTTATTCACCCTTATTTCTTAAAATTGGTGGGACTTCCCATAAAGCAGTATCACTATCACGGGCACTTAAATTTGAAGTAACACTAATTTGCACGGGGCTTGGCTCACTTCTTTCATTTAAGTTTTGATTTTCAGGTTGGGCACTCAAACCTTGAGTGGCACTGAACATTGAACGCGTCTGACTCATTGGAGCAGGTTGCCCAAAGCTTGAGGGGCTGTGATTTTGTGCAGAGCGAGAAGAGGCCATTTGATAGAGACTTCCAGATCCTGGATTTGAATCTGCCATCATATTGTTATTGCGACGGATTGAAGCTTGAGCACGGGCCACAGCAGCTGGGCTTTCTGCGCCTTGATAATCGGTACCTGAAATGCCGGTAATTAAAATGGTAATGGCAATCTGATCTTCAGGTAACTTGTCATCAAAGCACAAACCAAACTTGCAATCTGCATCTTCATCTGCATAAGATTGAATTTCATCGCAGATCTCTTGCCACTTAGAAATAGCAAAGTTTGGATTAACGCGTACATTAACTAAGAGGCCAGAGGCTGAGGAAATATCCACTTGCTCAATAAGTGGAGAGTGGATGGCATGTTGCACAGCATCCTCAACGAAGTTAGCACCTTGGCCTACACCATTACCTATCATGGCATGACCTCTACCTCTCATGACGGTCTGCACGTCAGCGAAGTCAAGGTTCATAAAGCCAGTATTAGTAATTGAATCCGTAATACCTTTAACCGCATTTAATAACACATCATTAGCTTCATTAAAGGCATTTAAAATTGAGATATTAGCACCTAAATTCTTAAGTAACTTATTGTTATCAATAATAATTAAAGAGTCAACGTGCTTTGAGAGCTCAGAGATACCAGCCTCAGCATTAACTAAATGGCGCTTGCCTTCAAAGCGAAATGGCTTAGTCACTACTGCTACAGTTAAAGCACCGGTTTCTTTGGCGATCTCAGCAATCACTGGGGCAGCACCTGTACCTGTACCACCGCCCATACCTGCGGTAATAAAGACCATATCAGAGCCTTGTAAAAGCTTCTTGATATCCTCTTTACTCTCTTCGGCAGCTTTTCTGCCTACATTTGGATCACAACCTGCACCTAAACCGTTCGTAAGTTTAACGCCAATTTGCACCTTTAAAGGGGCAGTGCTTTTTGAAAGAGACTGAGCATCGGTGTTGACTGCAATAAACTCAACCCCTTCAAGACTCTCATTAATCATGTGTTGTAGCGAGTTGCCACCACCGCCACCGATACCTAAGACACGGATCACACAGCCTTTAGATTTGTGGATCCCTTCATTTTCTACGGTATTTGAAACCGACTCTACATTAAAATCGCTCATTAGAAATTCTCACTTTGCAAAAAGCATTTTGTCCCATATGTTAATATAAGAGGGCATAAAAATCTTATTTTTAGCGCAAAAATTTAAGATATTTTTGCAAATTTTTTAAATCAAAGCTACTTTAGAGCTTCTACTACTTAAAAACCTTAGGCACCTGCCAAAGATCACCATCTTCTTGCTCAAAAGATACTTCCTTAGAGGTTTCGTTTGTAGAAGGCACTCTCTCGCTTTGAGATCTGCCTTTAAGACTGTGTGTAGCACGTGCTATTTTTTCACGTTGTACATCATCATCTTTAGCTAAATCAACACCACTTAAAATTAAAGTAATGACTATTTGATCTTCTTTTAAATTTTCATCATAAGAAAGTCCAAATTTACAATCTGCCTCTTTAGTGGCAAATGAAGAAATTTTTTCGCAAACAGATGAAAAAGAGAAAATCGGGAATTTTGGACTTACTCTTAGATGGGCAATAAGACCACTTGCTGAGGATAATTCAACACTATCAATTAAAGGACTTCTTATAGCCTGAGTAATTGCATCTTCAATGAAATTACCACCTTGTCCATAGCCAATACCTATCATGGCATAGCCACGGGCTTTAAGCATGGTCTCAACATCAGCAAAATCAACATTAATATCAGAGTTATGGAGGATAATCTCGCAAATACCTGCCACGGCGTTATAGAGCACATCATTAATTAAGGCAAAGGCATTGGCCATAGAGATATTAGGCCCCATGCGAAAGACTTTATTATTGTCTATAACAATAAGGGAGTCGACTCTTTTGGCAAGCTCGGTAATACCTAGATTGGCATTGATGGCTTTTCTTTGTTGTTCAAAAGAAAAAGGTCTTGTCACCACACCTATAACTAAGGAGCCTACTTCTTTGGCAATCTCAGCTATCACGGAGGCCGCTCCCGTACCGGTGCCATTTCCCATGCCTGCGGTTACAAAAACTAATTTTGAGCCGTACAAAAGCTTTTTTAAATCCGCGCGACTTTCTTCTGCAGCTTTTCTGCCGACATTTGGATCACAGCCTGCTCCTAAGCCTTTAGTAAGCTTAAGTCCAATTTGAATTCGTGCATGAGCTAAATTGCTTTCAAGAGATTGAGCATCAGTATTTACGGCAAAAAACTCCACCCCTTTTAAGCCTTTTTGCATAATGTAGTTTACGGTATTACAGCCGCAACCGCCTACCCCAACCACGCGAATTACACAAGGTGGTGGAAGTTGCACGCCCTGCTGATCATCTTGCATATCAAAATTTACTACATCAACGTCGCTCATAATTCCCCCAACTCTCAGTTAAAATTCAGAGCTCCACCACTTTTTAATCTTAGATAAGATATTAACAGATCCTGAAGCTTTATTTTGTGACTCAAGATCTTGAACCTCATTTAATTCCTTGCCGGTATGGCGCAAAAGCCCTATGGCGGTGGCTAAGGATGGAGATTGCATGGCTTTAAAAGTTTCCTCATCATTACTTACCACGCCACGTGGGATCCCCACTCTCACATTAACACGCATATTAGGATTAGTAGATAAATTTCTTGAGGCTAATAATTCAATGCCCGGCATATTTGCCATACCACCTGTAAGTACGAATCCTGCCCCTAAATTTAAACTACTTAAATCCGTATCCTGTGAGACTATATCTTCAATTCTATCCCTAACCGATCTAAAAGTATCAGCAAGATTATCTTCTATTATATGAATAACATCAGTGGCTTGCACTCTTATAGGATGAATTGGCATTTCCTCTGAATACTCATAGTCACCAGGCACGGTAAAGTAACCGTTATAATTAGTTTCAGCTAAAGCCTCAACGGTTGCACAAGCATCATGCTTCAAACCTTCTGAAGCTTTAAGGCTAATCCCAAAACTTTGCGCAATCTCGCGTCTTATCCTATCTCCACAGTGTACTAGACCAAAGGAGATAATAAGTTGCTTTTGATCATAGATGGCAACATTTACGGTGCCCTCTCCAAGATCGATAACGCCAACACCTATTTCTTTTTCACTATCGGTTAAAACGGCATCAGCTGCGGCTATGCCATTGTAAATTACCTTTTCAACATGCACTGAATCTGAAACTAAGCTTATAGCCCGTTGTAGATTTTTTCTTTGATCAACAGAGGCTACAATCATGTGCACGCTTACATCAATTCTTGGGGCTGAAAGGCCAATTGGATTTAAGATCCCCGACTGTCCGTTAACTGTAAAATGTTGGGGGATCCCGTGCAATAAGATCTCACCTGCGCCAAAACGTACTGCGCAGGCATTTTCAATCGCCTTCTTTTTATCAAGAGCTGACACAGAATCTCCAATAATCGTGGTATTACCATGACTATTAAAAGAGGTAATATAGCGACCTGCCATGCCTAAGACACAGCTGTGCCACTCAAGACCTAACTCTTCTTGAAAATTTTGTACTAAATTAGTAATTCCTTTGGCTAATAGATCTAAATCAGCAACCGAACCTGCGACCATGCCTGAGGATAAATCTTCTTTATAATAAAGAACTTCTACATAACCATCGGCTTGTACGCTACCTACAATAAAACGAATGTTATAAGTTCCAATGTCGATGGCGACAATTGGATCTTTACGATTTTGCTTTTGTTGATTCTTCTTATTGTTACTGCTTAAAAACTTCATAATCAAAAAAAAAGACCTATATCCAAAAAGAGCCTCTTAATTTAGCTTCAAAGCTTAAACTTATTTTAAACTTTAAAGTAGAGTTTAAGATTTTTTAGGCTTAATCTCCTTGCCACCGCGAGGCTTAAGTGCAAAACCACTATCATAGCGCAAATCTGCATATTCATAATCTGCAAGTTTAAGACCACTTTGAAAGACAGCCTCTAAAAAACGCTCAAGACGCTTATATACAATTTGCTGTTCATTATTACGCCCTAAAATAATGCGCGTGCCATTAGCTAAAGTAAGCTCATAGCTTCTAACTTGAGATAAATTAACTGCGATCATCTGCAATTTATATTGGCGCAAAATGCGCATAAAACCTACGGCGCAATCATAAACTTCAGAGGCTAAATAATCATAAGGTGCCGATAATTTGACTAAATGGAAATTAAAAGCTTTACCTGGGTAAAAGACTTGTCTTATCGAAGCGTCAAATAAACCGACCTCCTTCCAAATTGCCGAAGGCTCATGCTCTATAATCGACAATTCTAAGGTATCTGGAAGGCGCTTTTTAATTGCCACCTTAGCAATCCATGGCTCATCTAAAAGGGCCTCATAAAGCGGATTTAAATCAAGGGCCACTAAATTTTTGCCTCCTGCAAGCTTTGAGACAATCTCATTGATGCGTTTGTGACTTACATGTTCTGAGACTGAATCAATGCTAATGTAAGCTAAGGCAAAACAAGGACTTGTTGTGCTTTTTAAAACAATTTGCTTAAACCCAAGCACACTTACTGTGATAACAAGAAAGCAAAAGAGCGCATTTATCACAAAACGTGCTCGTGTTAACTTTCTTATTCTCATCTTCTTGCACCTAAATTAAGCTTTTGGCCACTTATTAGTTAAAATGCGGCAAATTTGTACGACATTACCCGCCCCTTGAGTTAAAACAAGATCACCATCTTTACAGATCTCATCTAAGATTAAAGCGGCTTCATTTACATCTTGCGCATAATGAGGCTCTTTGCCTTTCATGCGAATGGAGCGACACAAATGTCTACTATCCGCGCCCACAATCGGCTCCTCACCTGCACTATAGACCTCAAGTAATACTAACTCATCAACCTCTAATAAGACTTTTACAAAATCCTCATAAAGATCACGGGTCCTTGTATAGCGATGCGGTTGGAAAACCATCACCAAGCGCTTGTCAGGCCAGCCTTCACGCACGGCTTTAATGGTTGCTGCCACCTCAGATGGATGATGACCATAATCATCAACCACTGACACCACCCCATGTGGGGCTTTAAAATGACCATAGCGCTGAAATCTTCTGCCCACACCCTCAAAGCTTCTAAAAGCCTCTAAAATTGCCTCATCTTCAATTCCCTCTTCCATGGCCACCGCGCAAGCTGCCGCGGCATTTTTTGCCATATGAAGACCTGGGAGGGCTAAAGTGACCTTTAAAGGCTCTCTGTCTTTGCGAATTAAGGTGAAGGTTGAGCCATAGACTTTAGGTTTATAGTCAGAAACCCTCACATCACAATCCTCAGAGCAACCATAGGTGACAATGGTTCTTCCAATTCTTGGCAAAAGTTTTCTTATAGTCTTATCATCCGTGCAAACTACTGCCACCCCATAGAAAGGCAGATTGTGCAAGAACTCAATAAAAGTATCTTCAAGCTTTGAAAAATCTCCACCATAGGTGTCAAGATGATCAGCTTCAATATTAGTCACCACGGTAAGCATCGGCTGTAAGTGTAAAAATGAAGCATCAGACTCATCAGCCTCAGCAATTAAATAACGTGATTTGCCAAGTCTTGCATTAGTTCCGGCGCTATTTAAAAGGCCACCTATCACAAAGGTCGGATCAAGTCCTGCTTTGGCAAAGATACTGGCAATTAAACTTGTCGTAGTAGTTTTTCCATGGGTTCCTGCAATAGCAATTCCATAGCGATAGCGCATAAGCTCACCTAGCATCTCGGCACGTCTTACCACTGGGATGCGCTTTTCAATAGCCGCTTCAACTTCAGGATTGCCTTTGTGAATGGCAGATGAAACGACCACCACACTTGCCCCTTCAATGTTTTCTTTAACGTGGCCAATAAAAATCTTACAGCCCAAAGCCTCTAAACGATCTGTATTAGAGGATTTAGCCAAATCAGATCCGCTTACCACATAGCCTTCATTGCATAAGACCTCAGCAATACCGCACATTCCAGCTCCCCCAATACCCACAAAGTGGATCCTTTTGACTTTATGCATCAAAGGAATGGGGATCTCAAGATGATTTAAAATTTCGTTATCAATGTTTTCCATGCTTATTTTTTCTCTGCACAAAGGGAATGTAAGGCTAAAACCACATCTTGCGTCGCATTAAGATGAGCTTTTTGATATAAAGACTTACTCATCTTAACTAAAGTATCTTTATCTTGCATTTTAGAAAGCAAGGACGCTAAAAGTTTAGCATCTAAATCTTTTTGCAAAGCCACAAAGGCTCCACCTGCCTCTTCAATGGTGCGGGCGTTTTTA
This sequence comes from uncultured Succinivibrionaceae bacterium, assembly GCA_944389835.1. Classification (GTDB taxonomy): domain Bacteria; phylum Pseudomonadota; class Gammaproteobacteria; order Enterobacterales; family Succinivibrionaceae; genus Avisuccinivibrio_A. Next base: position 22,371 of record CALXNU010000007.1, on the reverse strand, counting down.
GTTTGATGATCATCTACTGCCGTAGGAAGTGGCACGAAGATCGCAGGCACACCCACACAACAAAGCTCAGCAACTGTTAAGGCACCAGCTCTACAGATAATAAGATCTGCCTTTTGATAGGCCTCTTTCATATCATCAATAAAATCTTGCGCCACAAATGGGAAAGTCGCCCCTGCATAAAGATCACTTACACTTTTAGCATTGCCACTTCCGCATTGATGAAAAACTGCAAATTTAAAGTTGCAAGTTTTGGAGATCTCTTTAAAAAAGAGCGGTAAATTATCATTTAAAAACTTAGCCCCTAATGAGCCTCCCACCACAAGAATATGCAAAATACCATCTTGCTTGAAATTATGTGCAAGGCCGTGGCATTTTAAGATCTCATCGCGCACTGGATTGCCACAGACTTGAACTTTAGGGCCTTCAAAAGCTCCTTTAAAGCCTAGCATGATTTTATCGGCGATCTTTGAGAGGAGTCGATTAGTAAGACCTGCGGCCGCATTTTGCTCATGCAAACACAAAGGCACGCCCAAAAGCTTGGCAGCCACACCACCAGGTCCTGAGGCATAACCTCCCATACCTAAAGCGACATCAGGTTTGAAATTTTTAATGACTTTTAGCGCTTGAAAAAGAGAGTGTAAGAGCATAAATGGGGCTTTTAATTTAATTAAAAGTCCATTGCCGCGAATACCTTTGACATCAATATAAGAGATCTCAAAACCGTATTTGGGGACTAATTTCTCTTCCATGCGCCCGCGCGTGCCAAGCCATAAAATTTGTGCACCTTGAGCTTGTAAAGCTTTAGCAATCGCAATTGCCGGGAAAACATGTCCGCCGGTACCACCGGCCATAATTAAAACTCTCATTCAACCACCAAAATTCGATTTCGCCATTCAAAATCAATTCTAAGCAAAATTCCAATTGCCATCATCGAAATTAAAAGTGAAGAGCCACCATAACTTACTAAAGGCAAGGTTAAACCCTTAGTTGGCAAGAGGGCACTTGCCACACCAATATTAATAAAAGTCTGCAAGGCAAACCACTCTGCAATCGCAAAAACTACATAGCCTTGAAAACACGGGGCTCTTTTTAAAATTCTAAAAGACAGATTTAATGCGCGAATGATAATGATAAGCTCAAGTAAAATTAAAATGCACATCCCCACAAAACCGAATTCCTCGCCTAAAATGGCGGTCACAAAGTCCGTGTGAGCCTCTGGGAGATAGCCTAATTTTTGAATTGAGTTACCAAGTCCTTCGCCGGTAAGTCCTCCACGGCCAAAGGCCATTAAAGATTGCGTAAGCTGATAGCCTGAGCCAAATTCATAAGCCCAAGGATCTCTAAAGGACATAAATCTTGCCATACGATATGGGGCAATGACCACTAAAAGCCCCAAAAGTAGCGCAAAGCCTAAAAAGAGCAAGATATAGAGCGTAAAACCTGCGCCTGCGACAAATAAAATACCAAAGGTTAGCGCCACAATTACCACTGTAGAGCCAAAATCAGGCTGCAAGATAATAAAAGCGGCAAAACCTAACAGTAGACCAAAAGGTTTAAAAAAGCCTTTTTTGGTGTTTCTTACTTCATCAGCATGGCGAAAACAATAACTTGAAAGATATAAAACCCAAGCTAATTTCATCACCTCGGCAGGTTGTAAGTTAATGGGGCCTAAAGCAATCCAGCGTTTAGCCTCATTGACCTCTTTGCCTACAATAAGCACTAAAACTAAAAGAAATAGCGCAAACCAAAACAAGGGGCTACTTGCTTTAAGCCAAAAAGTTGAGGGCAGAGTACAGGTAATAAAAGCCCCCACTAAAGAGACGAGCACAAAGATAAATTGTCTTGTTAAATAATATTCTCCATCGCCTATTGAGCTTCTTGAAACTTCCATAATCGATGCTGAATAGACAAGAACAATACTTATTAAAAGCAAGGCTAAAGTACTTAAGACAATTAGCCTATCAAAATTCGTCTTGGCTCCCATAGCCTTTTTAGTACTCTTTTACATCTACGTGATTGACTAAGTTTACAAAGACCCTGCCGCGCTCTTCAAAGCCTTTGAACTGATCAAAAGAAGCACAAGCTGGGGAGAGTAAAATCGCCTGACCTCTTTTGGCAATCTCATAGGCACTGTTTAAAGCCTGTCTTAAATTTAAACAGGAGTGGCAATGCTCTTTTGACAAAGCTAAAATTTGCTCGGCATCACGACCATAGCAGAAGACATCGCTTACTTCTTTGCCAAGATATTTTTTAAGCGGCGTAAAATCCTGTCCCTTACCTAAACCTCCGGCTAGAAGGATAATGCCTCTTTCGTGACGATCACAAAGTCCTTTAATGGCAGCTTCAGTTGAGGCAACATTGGTGGCCTTGGAGTCATTATAGAAACTTATGCCATCTAAAACGCGCACTAACTGACAGCGATGCTCAAGTCCTGGGAAGGTGCACAAAGCTTTGATTTGCACCTCACGTGGCACTCCTACACAATCGGCTAAGGCCATGGCAGAGAGCGCATTTAATTCATTGTGCGTACCACAGATAATCATATCTTGAGTATCTAAAACTCGTTGACCGTTTACAGTTAAAAAGACACTATGACCTACCTTTTCGCGACCATACTCTTGATTGTCAAGACCAAAGCTTGCCTTATAGGTGCCCTGTTGTGGGAAGGTGGCCTTATCATCGCGATTTACAATAATATTTTTGCAGTGAGCAAAAATGCGCGCTTTAGCTTTGGCATATTCTTCAATCTTGCCATCATAACGATCTAAGTGATCCTCTGAGATATTTAAAATAACGCCTGCCACTAACTCTAAAGAGTAAGTAGTTTCAAGCTCAAAGGAGGAGAGCTCTAAGACATAGAAATCCACCGCATCAGATAAGATATCAAACACGGCATGACCGAAATTGGCACCTACGGCAACTTTTTTACCCCAATGCTCAATCATGGAACCTAAAAGAGCAGTTACCGTAGATTTTCCATTAGATCCAGTAATACCAATAACCGGAGCTTTAGCCTCAAAGGCAAAAAGCTCAATATCACCTACTACTAATGCGCCATTGTCTTTGGCTTTGGCAATTTCAGGCAATCTTACAGAAAGTCCTGGACTTACCACTAAAACATCATAAGTGCACAACTCTTTGGCATCTAAAGGTCCTAATCTTAAATCAATACCACCTGGTAATTCATCTACATAAGGTGGGTTTGCTCTGGTATCAAAAATCGAAAGCTTTTTTAAATCATGCTTTAATAAATAGCCAATTACCGCAATATTTGAAATGCCAAGACCGATTACGGCAACACTTTTTTTATTTAAACTTGCGTTCATAAAAATCTCCTAACGTAATTTTAAGGTTGCCAAACCTAATAAAACTAACACAATCGTGATGATCCAAAAGCGCATAAAGACCCGAGGCTCAGGCCAGCCACCTTTTTCAAAATGATGGTGAATAGGTGCCATCTTAAAAATGCGACGGCCCCGCATTTTATACGATCCCACCTGTAAAATAACACTTAAAGTTTCAATCACAAAAATACCACCCATAATAAAGAGTAAAAACTCCTGTCTTATCATGACGGCAATAATTCCTAAGACTGCACCTAAGGCTAAAGCTCCCACATCGCCCATAAAAACTTCAGCAGGATAGGTGTTAAACCATAAAAAGCCCAAACCTGCCCCACAAATTACCGTACAGGCAATCACAAGCTCTGAGGCATTTTCCACATACGGAATATAAAGATAGGCGGCATAATTAGCATTAGAGGTAGCCCAAGCGGCAATACCAAGACCTGCGGCTACAGTTACGGTCGTGGTTATAGCAAGACCGTCTAAACCGTCAGTTAAATTTACTGCATTTGAAGAGCCGGTGATAACAAAGTATGAAAGAGGAATTATTAAAAAGCCAATATCTGGCATGAAATCCTTAAAAAATGGCACCACTAAAGTTGTTTCATTAGGCGTTTTTGCCAAAGCATAAATGCCACAAGATAAAAGCAGTGCAAAAGCCGATTGCCAAAAATATTTATATTTAGCTTTTAGACCTTGAGGATTGTGTCTTACAACTTTTAAATAATCATCAATAAAGCCGATGGCACCATATGCTAATACCGTAGCCATAGTAAGCCAGGCATAAGGATTATCAAGACGGCACCACAACAACATGGAAATGACAATCGCGCCATTTATTAAAATACCGCCCATAGTAGGCGTCCCTTGCTTTTTTAAATGGCTTTCAGGGCCGTCTTTTCTTACCACCTGTCCAAAGTGTAATTTTTGCAAAGAGCGAATGGTGTAAGGACCTAGCCATAAAGAGACCGCCAAAGCGGTTAAAAAAGACAATACCGCTCTAAAGGAGAGGTATTCAAACACTCTAAAAGCTGGAACGTACTGACTTAAATAATCAAATAAATAGACTAACATGCACAATGTTCCCTTAAATATTGAGCAATTTCATTCATTTGCATAGCATGTGAACCCTTAGTTAAGACACACACTTGATCTTTTGTTAAATAAGGCTCTAAAAAAGCTATAAGTTCTTGGCGTGAGGCAAAATGATGGGCCTTACTGCCACACTCTTTTACCGTCTCAAGGCTTTTATCACCTACACATAATACTAAATCTGCACAAGCTAATGCCTTACGACCTACCTCTTGATGAAGCTTTAAGGCACTTTCACCAAGCTCACCCATATCGCCAAAGCAGAAGATTTTAAACCCATCTTGAAGTTTTAAAACCTCCAAAGCGGAAATTACAGAATTAAAACTTGCATTATAGGAGTCATCTATTAAATTGACCTTGCCCAAATGCTCTAAATGAAGCCTCCCCTTAAGTGCACTAATAGAGGCCAAACCTTTTTTAACATCCTCAAAATTAGCCCCAATTGACATGGTTAAAGCACAGGCGGCTGCGGCATTATAAGCATTATGCTCACCTGCAAGTAGCAAAGTAAAACTTGATTTTTGCCCTTCAACCTCTAAGGTAAATGACACTTGCATACCTGAAGCTTTAATCTTACTTACCTTGACAAAATCACTGTCTTTATCGCCAAAAAACTTTAACTTGCCCCTTTGATATTGTGTCTTATAGTCATTCTGCCAATTTTGATAAAAAGGACTTACTGAAGGTACAATGCCTATGCCATCCCGGGAGAAAACATCATCTAAGATCTCAGATTTGCCCTTATAAATCCCATATTCACTACCAAAACCTTCTAAATGGGCACCACCTGCATTATTAATTAAAGCAACTTGTGATTTAACATAGCGACAAGTCCTTTGAATATCTAAAGGATGACTGGCCCCTTGCTCAATTACCGCATACTCACAATCTTTATTTAAAGACAATAAGGTTAAAGGCACCCCCACATCATTATTAAAATTACCTTGCGTGTATTGTGTCTTGCCTCTGTTAGCTAAAATAGCGGCACTAAGCTCTTTGACAGTGGTTTTACCACAAGATCCTGTAATGGAGACGACCTTTAAATTTTTTATACTTTCTCTTACATATAAACCTAAAAGCCCCAAGCCCTCTAAGGTATTGTCACAGACGACAATTGCATAACCTTGTTCTTTAAATTTTTCATATAAAGCTAAATGATCTTTGTCACATAAAAAGCCTTGTGCGCCTTGAGTTAGAGCTTTTTCAATAAAATCATGACCATCAAAGCGCTCACCTTTAATTGGGACATATAAAGACCCCAAAGTGACTTTTCTTGAATCCGTCACCACCTCACTTACTTTAAAATCAGCGCCTATTAAACTTAAAGAAGGGAACTTTAAGCACAAATCAGATAGTAAAAAAGGGACCATCTTAAGCCTCATTAGCAATTAAGCTTTGTGCAATTTCGCGATCTGAAAAATGCACAGTTTGATCTTTGAAAATTTGATAATCTTCATGGCCTTTACCGGCAATTAAAACCACATCGCAAGCTTTAGCCTCTTTAAAAGCTAATAAAATGGCTTTTTTACGATCTTTTTCAATCGTCACGGCTTTATATTCTTGAGGAACACCTAAGAGCATATCGTTTATGATCTGATCTTCATTTTCCGTGCGTGGATTATCATTAGTTAAGATTACCCTGTCTGCATAGACGCAAGCCTTCATCGCCATAATCGAGCGCTTGCCCACATCACGATCACCGCCGCAACCCATAACAATGGTAACTTTACCCTTTTCATGTAAATGCTCCCGCACCGCTTTTAGTGCAGACTCAATTCCATCTGGAGTATGAGCATAATCGACAATAATGCGAGGCTTACCTTGTTTATAGTAGCACTCCATACGACCTGCCACAGGTTTAATCTTACTTGCCCCATCTAAGAGGGCTTTAAAAGGCAAGTTGTGGCATAAAAGCATGGAAAGTGCGCAGGCAAAATTTAAGGCATTAAATCTTCCTAAAAGATTTAACTTACACTCACCTTGGCCATAGGAGCTTACAATATTAAGCTTCATGCCATCTTCAAGATAATCAATCTTTTTAATCCACACATAGTTTTGATCTACAAAGGCAGGCACCCTTGGTCCCTCGCCAAAGGCTATCACCCCTGGGATTGCCATATTGATCATGCGTGCTTTTTTATCTAAATCATTAATACAAAGATAGCGCGGTGGGACCATCTCTAAAAAGCGTTTTTTAGCCTCAAAATAAGCCTCTTCGGTTTTGTGATAATCTAAATGATCCCGCGTTAAATTGGTAAAACCACCACCGTGGAAGTGACAGCCCTCAATTCTTCCTTCACAAACGCCAATTGAGCTTACCTCCAAAGCACCCCAGCCTGCACCTTCATCTAAAAAGCTTGCTAGAGCACGTTGCAGATCTACAGCATTTAGTGTGGTATTAGCACTTTTTTGTAAATTACCTAAAAAGCCATAACCTAAAGTCCCCAAGATTGCGCATTTTTTGCCCATGCTTTGTAAAAGGTAGGCTAGCATATGCGTAACTGTCGATTTACCATTCGTCCCGGTCACTCCTAAAAGACGCAATTTTGAGGTTGGATCTCCATAAAACCAAGAGGCTAAAACGCCGGTCTCCACGGCCACTGGTGGATATAAGATTTTGGAGTTTAATCTTGGACTTTCTTTAATCTCTTGTGGTACTTGATATCTACTATCAGTTACAATCACCGCCGCAACCCCAGCTTCTAAAGCCTTAGCAATAAAATTATGGCCATTTACCTTATGACCTTTTAAAGCTAAAAATACTGAGTTTTTTTGTAACTTTCTTGAGTCTATCTCAAGGGAAGTTAATTTTACTTTGTGATCTGCCTGCTTTACGGTAATCTTTAAATATTCTTTAAGTTGAGCTAAGGTGCGTTCAATCATAAAATCCCCCGAAGCAAAGCCTCGTCTTAATTAAACTTAAAATTAAATGATTTATCTTATTTATCAGGTGGCACATTATAAAGCTGCAAAGCCCGCGTCATAATGTCTCTGAAAGCAGGTCCTGCCACCACACCACCATAGATACTGCCAATTTTAGGATCACGAATGGCAACTACTAGTGAAAACCTAGGTTTTGAAATTGGCGCAAATCCTGCAAAATTACTTAAATAATGATCAGCATAGCCACCAACTTGTGCAATCTTCGCAGTACCGGTTTTACCTGCAATGCGATAACGATTAATGGCCGCCCTCGTGCCGGTACCCTCAGAGACTACTGTCTCTAAAACCTGATGAATACGCCTAATCTCTCTGCCATCTGCAACTTGATCACCTGTGACTTTCTCATGCAATTTAAGCATGGAGACAGGTAATTTTTGTCCATAATTGGCAAGCGTTGCATAAGCTGAGGCTAATTGTAAGGCGGTAACTGAAAAGCCATAACCATAGCCCATGGTAGCTTTATCAATTTCAGACCAAAACGAGCGATTGGCATTTAATCTACCTGAAACCTCACCATAAATTCCTGAGGAGGTATTTTGACCAAAACCAAAGCGCAAGAGCATATCGAGCATTTGATTGGGCTCAAGTCTTTGGGCAATATGTGCCATACCGGTATTTGAGGAGTACTTTAAAATATCCATTAAAGTACCGCTGTCCATACTGTGGCTGTCGCGAATTAATTTGCCATTGACATAATAAGGCCTAGTATCAAAAACCTCATTCCACGAAGTCACCCCATGCTCTAAAGCAGAAAGCGCAATAATAGGTTTAATCGTTGATCCTGGCTCAAAAGTATCAGTTACGGCACGGTTTCTGGCCTTATCGTTATCATAGGCTGCTCTATCGTTTGGATCAAAGGATGGCACATTGACCATCACTAAGATCTCGCCTGTGTTGACATCAATTAACACCGCACTTGCCGACTCGGCATCGCGCTCTTTAACCTCTCGCACTAAAGTCTCATAGGCAAAAGACTGTAATCTATCATCAATTGAGAGGATGACATTACCACCTGCTTTTCCATCGCGCGTGGCTAAGTTTTCAATAATCTGCCCACTTAAATCCTTATGGGCCGTGCGCATAGCATCTGAGGGAGTTAAAAACGTGTTATAGGCTTTCTCAGCGCCAAATACTCCAACTTCAGCATGATTCATAAAACCTACTACATGTACGTTAGTAGCCCCAGTTGGATAATAGCGCTTGTAAGTATCATGCAAAGTAAGACCTTTAATTTTAAGGGATGCGACCTCTTTGGCATGGGCATTATCTAAATCATTTTTTAACTCTAAATAGCGTTTATTTTGATGTTGGGTAAGCTTTTGGACTAAAGACTCTTTGTCCATAAGTAGGCTTTGTGAGAGTTTCTCTAAAAGCTCTTGATTGTCTAAAATTCCATTTTTAACTAAAGTTTTAGGGTCGACTTCTACTGCTTTAACCGGCATAGAGATGGCTAAAATTTTGCCATTTCTGTCCATAATAAGGCCGCGGGCGGGCTCAAAGATATAGTTTCTGACAATTCTTTGATTACCCTCACTAATTAAAAATTCAGGCTCTAAAACCTGAATATGTAAAAGCTTGCCTATAAGCAAAGTAAAAGCTGCAATCAAGACTAGCCAGACAATGGCCATTCTTACTTTGCCTAAATGGAAAACTTGGGCTTGCTGTCCAACCTTATTTATATTGTCCACGCCTAGCGCCTCAAAATAATCACTTGTTCATCTTCAGTTTTAGGATTTACCATTTGTAGATCTTCTTTAGCATTCTGTCTTATCGTTGAATGCAAAGTTAAAGTCTCAACCATAGCAGTTAAATCAAGCCATTGTCTTTCTAAATTTTCATTAGTGGTACGAACTTCGTTATAACTTGCAATAAGATTGCGCGTTTGTTGAACTTGACAGACCTTAATTAAAGCTAAAATACATAAAATGACCATTAAAAAGTAGGTCATAAAATTACATTTCAAATCATTTAGAAGACTTGCGATAATTTTATGATCTACTTTCTCTTGTCCCTCAGATTTTAAATTTGATCTAAAAGGAACCTCTTGAGTTACCTTAATCTCATGCGGGGCACTAGTCGGTATTTTAATTTCAGGCTTACTATGCTCTTTTGGCTTATCTTCTTCAATGTTATCAAAGCCGTCTGAGGGAACAATACTAAAACCTTTATAGGAATACTCCTTATCCTCATAGACATTATCTAAAAGGGCTTGAAGTTTTTCCTTTTGACCTTCATCTTTAAGTGCAGTTGAATTTTTCATCACAAACTCTCCTGCGCTTTTAGTCTAATGGCCTGTCTTAAAGTTGCAGAACGCGCCCTTGGATTTTCTAAAAGCTCACTGTCACTTGCTTTAATAGGCCCCACCCCTTTATCAAAGGTGGCGTGGGCAAGGCGCATCTTTTCAAGTTGCTCTGAAGTTAAAGGCAACCCTCTTGGCATTTGAGGGGCACTTGAACTTTCTTTAATAAAGGTTTTGACAATTCGATCTTCAAGGGAGTGAAAGGTAATCACACATAACACCCCACCCTCGTTTAAGACCAAAGAGCTTGCCTTAAGAGCACTTTCAAGCTCTGAAAGCTCATGATTTACTTCAATTCTTAAAGCCTGAAAACAACGGGTAGCCTTATGCTTAGGGCCTACCTTTCCAGGGATAGCCTTTTCAATGACTTGCGCTAAATCTAAAGTATCCTCAAAAGGCTTAATTTCACGACGTCTTACAATCGCCCCTGCAACTTTAGAGGCAAAGCGCTCTTCACCGTAGAGTTTAAAGATCCTCGCTAACTCTTCTTTACTGTAGGTATTTACAACTTCTTTAGCACTTAAGGTGGCCTCTTGATCCATGCGCATGTCCAAAGGACCTTTCTTATCAAAAGAAAAGCCTCTTTGACCATCATCTAATTGCGGAGAAGACACCCCAATATCTAGAAGAAGGCCATCTACTTTGCCTAAAATGCCTAGATTTTGAGCAATGCTCTCTAAATTCCCAAAGGTGCCACGAACAAAGGAAAAGCGCGGATCATCAATTTGTAAGGCGGCTTTTGATGCCTCAAGATCGCGGTCTATGGCATAAAGTTTACCGCTTGGCCCTAAACGCTCTAAAATGCCGCGAGAGTGACCACCCCGCCCAAAGGTGCCATCAATATAGATCCCTTGAGCATTGATCTTAAGAGCCTCAAGCGTTTCGTGAAATAACACCGGTACATGGGTAAAAACCATAAACCAATCCTTAAACTAAATATTTAGAGTATCTAAATTTGGGATTTGGTCCACTAAATCACTTAGATCCTCTAAAGTTTCTAAATCTTGTTGCATTTGAGCGTTATAGAGTTCTTTATCCCAAAGCTCAAATTTGTTTTGAATACCAACTAAGGTGACATTTTTGCTAAATGACGCAAAATCCCTTAAATTTTTAGGTACCAAAAAACGGCCTTGGGCGTCTGTTTTAAAACTTACAGAAGATCCAAGAATTACTCTCTTTAAAGCTCTTAATTTGGGGTTTCCAAAATTTTTTACTGAAGATAAGCTTGCTAAAAGCTCATCCCAAGTAACTTTTGGATACAGCCACAAACATTTATCAAAAAGTGAGAGTGTAAGGACACATTGACCGTCACACTCTTCTTCTAATATTTTGCGATAACGGGTGGGCATGGTAAGTCTAAACTTATCATCTAACGTAAGATCTACCGTTCCTGACAAGTACAGTATTGACGACACCATGTAAATCCACTTTCTACCACTTTTTTCCACTATTAATTGTAACCCAAACTATAATAATAAAAAAGCGCAAAAAGCCCTTCAAAACTTAGATTTTGAGCAAGTTTTTGTCTTATAAGTGGTGAAAATTAAGGTGGGATTTTTTAAAGGAGGGTTAGGATCTTCTATAAGCCGGGTTCTGTGCCTTAAAAAGGTGGCAGCCATTCATCTAGACTTAGGATCGCTCCTAAGTTCAAGCAATCTACCCGCCCTCAGTGCGGACCACACAATAGAGGGCCTATTTGATCTTGCTCCGAGTGGAGTTTACCGTGCCGACAAACATTGCTGCTGTCGCGGTGCGCTCTTACCGCACCCTTTCACCCTTACCGGGCCTTACGGCCTTAGGCGGTCTACTCTCTGTTGCACTAGTCGTAAGCTTACGCTTCCCAGGCGTTACCTGGCACCCTGTCCTATGGAGCCCGGACTTTCCTCCCCCGTGACCGTATGCTATCAAAGCACGCTCTCACGGCAGCGACTGCCAGAAGATCCTAACCGTGCTATTATACTTTAAGAAACAAAATTTTAAAAATTTTAGCTATTTTTTAAAGCAAGTGCCTTATCATAAAGGGCATTTTTAGAAATGCCAGTAAGCTTTGACACCACCTGACAGGCAACTTTGGCAGGGACAAATTCCACTAAGCTCTCTAAAGCCTCATAAGCTTTTGGACTTACTTCATCTGCCTCTTGCTCTTCACTTGGGCCTACTAAGACTACAAATTCACCTTTAGTGTAATTTGCATCTTGTGCTAAAAAATCAAAGGCCTCTTGAGTCTTTAAGTGATAGAAAGATTCAAAGGCTTTAGTAAGCTCCCGACATAAGACAAGATCACGATTTGGGATAAGCTCTCCCATCAATTTTACGGTCTTTAAAATTCTTTTGGGGGACTCATAAAATACCGTAGTACTTTTAACATTTTTAAGCAAAGCTAGAGCCTCGGTAAGCTCTTTATCTTTAACCGGTAAAAAGCCTTTAAAAACAAATTCATCTGTAGGAAGTCCTGAGGCACTTAAAGCGGTAATGACAGCACTTGGACCTGGAATTGGACTTACCTTAATACCCCGTTTGACAAGTTCTCTTACAACTTTAAAGCCAGGGTCGCAAATTAAGGGCGTTCCGGCATCTGAAATTAAAGCGACAATGCCCCCTTGTTCAATTTCTTTTACAATAAGTTCAACGCGCTCCTCTTCATTATGATCATGACAACTTAACATTCTCTTCCCCACAACTCCAATAGCGTTTAAAAAAATCTTGGAGTGACGAGTATCCTCGGCAGCAATTAAAGTTGCTGCCTCAAGAACGCTAATGGCTCTTTTACTTACATCTTCTAAATTGCCAATGGGTGTGGCTACAATATAAAGTGCGCTTTCTATCATGCAAAAACCTATTTTAAAGAAAAGATATCTTAGGCTAAATCTTAAGATTGCATTGTATAATATATGAGCTTTTTTTGACTATTGGAGGCAGTTGTGAAATCTTTTAGCTTATCTTCAAAACTTAAACCTGCTTTAAGTGCTCTAGCCTTGGCGGTATTGCTCCAAGGATGTGTCTCCTCCACAAGTACTACTACTCAAAACTATACTTTAAGCACCTCTGATGCCTTTGCCCCTTTAACTTTAACTCTTACCCAATATCAAGATTTAGTAGCTCAAGTCTCTGATGAAGATGCGTTTAATGCAGAAATTTTACTTACTAGAGCTCAAATTGTAAGTGGCGATCTTACAAGTGCTAAAGCTACGATTCAAAGTTTAAGGCAAAGTGCCATCACCCCGCTACAGCAAGATGAAATTTCCATTGTCGAAGCTTTGCTTTTTACTAAAGATAGAGATTATCTAAGTGCTGCGGCAAATTTAAATGCGATAAATGAGATGACTTTGCCAAAGCAAGTGGCCTCTTATTACTATCAGTTAAACACCAGAGTTAATGAAAGCTTATTTAAAGAAAGTCAAAATGAGCAATATTTACAAAGAGCTTTTAGCTCTCAAAAATCTTTGCTTAATGTTATTGATGCCAAAGAGCGCACCATTGTTTTAAGACAGACGGTAGAGCTTTTAAAAGATTATCAAACCTCCCGCTTAGTGGCTCTTGCAAGTTCAAGTGCTGATGAATTAGATAAAGGCTATTATGCCTATGCCATCATGGACAGTGCCACTAGCCCTGAAATTAAAAATAAGCTTTTAGGCCAATTTAAAGAGCAATATCCAAATCACCCGCTAAATGAGCTTGCCGCCTTCCAACAAGAAGACACCACTACAAATCAAGGTATTGCACAAAGTGTAGTTTCAAATGTGCCCTATCTTAAAGATGGTGATCGTCTTGCAGTCTTATTGCCTTTATCTGGAAGATTTCAACAAGCCGTGGGTAATCCTGCACGTTTAGGTATTTTATCTGCCCTTCAAGATATTGAGCCTAAGATTAAAGTTGTGTTCTATGACACCGCGAAAATTGAGATGTCACAAATTGTGGCAGATCTTAAAAATACCAAGACCAATTTCATCATTGGCCCTATTCTAAAGCCAGAGGTTGACGCCTTAATTAATGCTCAACCTAATATTCCAACAATTATGCTCAATAGCACTAATCAGGCTTTGCCATCCAACATGTGGTACTTTGATTTAAGTCCTGAATATGAAGGACGCTTAGCGGCCTCAAAGATGATCCAAGATGGCATTAAAAATCCGCTTTTAATTAGCGCTTCTAATTCTAAAGCCCAAAGAGCCTCTGCGGCCTTTAATCAAAACATGCAAAAGGCTTTAGGTAAGAGCCCTACAGTATGCCAATTTACTAATTTAGATGATTTAAAATCACGCCTGCAAACTTGCCCTCTTCAAGGACATGATGGTGTGTATATAAGTGCAAGTGCCCTTGAGGCAAGTAATGTAAAGGCCACTTTACCATCCCTTCTTCCAACCTACATTACTAATCAGTCAAATACCGGAGTTAACTCCTCTTCCTTAGAGGTTAGTATGTATGGGGCAAATTTAGGTGATATGCCCTGGCTTATTACCGAAAGTGAGCTTAAAAGCGCGATGCTTGAGAACATTCCCAAAGCTGATGTTCAAGTGCAAAGAATTTTTGCCTCAAGCTATGATGCCCTAGGCCTTGCTTTAAATTTAAATAAACTTTTAGACCCAGCATCCCATGATGTCTTACATGGTCTTTCAGGTGATGTAGATGTAAGTTCTAATGGCTTAATTGAAGCTGCACCTTTGTGGGTCAAACTTGGCACAACCATAAGAGAATAGTAAAATTTTACAAACTACAACGTAAACTTTCAAAATTTAGAAAGTTTACGTTCATTTTTAAACTAATTGATTAATATACAATAAAAAAGATTAGAGTATAATTGTTAACACAAGCATAAGGCACAAGGATCTTACATAAACTTTACATAATTTTTACAAAATAACTTTTTGTTATTAAACAATAATCTTTTTGTTTATGTAAGTGTTTTTTATAAAAAACCATGCAACTTTTTAAGAAAAGATAAGTCTCAGTTGCGATGTAACAATATCAACATAATGTTGGGAAAATTTATATGCAAGAGAATAACAAAACTGCGTCTTATGTTTTGACCGTGGTCGTACCTGTCTTTAATGAAGAAGAAGGTTTGGAAAACCTTTTTGCTGCTTTAGATAAGTATCTTAAAGAAGCATCAGTTAAAACCTGTGTCCTCTTTGTTAACGATCATTCTCAAGACCGCTCCTTATCTTTAATTCAAAAAGCATGCCTTGAACATGAGCATTTCTTTTTTATCTCTCTTGAAGAACGTTCAGGACTTACCGGCGCTTTAAAAGCAGGTTTTAGCGCTTGTGCCTCTTTGTGGTGTGGCTATATCGACGCTGATTTGCAAACCTTCCCCGAGGACTTTAATCTTTTAATTCCCTATATGAAAACCCACGATTTAATCTGTGGGATTAGGGCTAAAAGACATGATAGTTTATCTAAAAAGCTCCAATCAAAAATTGCTAATTTTATTAGAAATTCCATCACCCACGATGGTTTTACTGATACTAATTGCCCCCTTAAGATCATGAAAACTGAACTTGCTCAAAAATTCCCACCCTTTTCAGGGATGCACCGTTTTATGCCCGCTTTAGCTCAAATGTTAGGCTATAAAGTTGTAGGCATTCCAGTGCGCCATACCATAAGAGTTTTTGGCAAATCAAAATTTGGCCTGTTAAACCGCGCCCTTCCTGGCTTATTTGATTTATTTGCCTTTGCCTGGATGAGAAATCGTTATCTTGATCCTAAATTTAAGTTAAATAATCTTTTCCCAACTCAAGAGGCACAAAACCCACAAGAGAAAGCAGAAGAAAGTGTAGACAGCACTTCCATAAATTCTGATAATCAAACCTCACAACAATCTTAAGTTTAATAAAAAGCTATGGCTATTATCACCTGGTATACAGCAGTAGGACTTTTTGCCCAACTGCTTTTTACCTCTCGAATGCTTGTGCAATGGGTCTTATCTGAAAAAGCCCATCGCGTAGTAAATCCTTCTATTTTTTGGTGGCTCTCTTTAGGTGGGGCATTAGTGATGAGCTTTTATGGCTATTTACGCCATGATTTAGCCATCCTCTTAGGGCAATTTTTGTCTTACTATGCCTACCTTTGCAATTTAAAATTAAAAGGGCAACTTAAAAAAATAGGCCTTTTTGCAAGCTTAATTTTGGCGATAATCCCCATAGCTTTGATTGTTCATGAAGTAACCGATCTTAATGCTTTTAAACAAGTTTTTCTAAATCATGAGTACATTCCCTACCCGCTTTTAGTCTTTGGCATGATAGGTCAATTGTGCTTTACCTTGCGCTTTGTCTTACAGACAATTATTTCCTTAAGAAAGGGCGAGTCACTCCTTCCTCGAAGTTTTTGGTTCATTAGCATGACAGGCTGCATTATTGTCCTTATCTATGGCATTTTAAGATTAGATGTAGTTTTAATCTTAGGACAGAGTATGGGACTTGTAACTTATGTGAGAAATCTTATTTTAGGGAAAAAATAACTATGTTTACCCTTAAGTTTTCTAAAGTCTCTTTAACCCTCTTTCTAATTTTCTTGTGTCTAATGCCTGCAACCCTGATGCGGGATTTAAATCCCCTCAATGAACTTAACTATCTGGCGATCGCTCAAGATGCACTTGATAGACACAGTTTATTTGCTTTTTATATGGACGGTGCCCCTTACGCTGACAAACCACCTCTTTATCTTTGGTTTTGTATGCTAAATGTAGCCATTTTAGGCAATCAAGCCGGGATTATGATTGCCCTAGGCTCGGTAGTACCTTTTATTATTACCCTTTATATCTTAAATAAATGCTATTTTGAAAAAGAATCCGTAGGCTTTCAAGTAAAAGTAATCATAAGCCTTTGTGCTTTACTCTTTTTTCTCGTCCTCTCCTTAGTTGGTCGCATGGACATGATGTTTACGATGTTCATTGCGCTCTCTTATGCTTTTATTTTAAAACGCGTGCAAGAGTTTGAAGAAAAAGGCGACTCTCATCTTTACGAGAGGTCTTTGCCTTTAAGTATTTTTGCAGGTATTTTTACTAAAGGACCTTATGCCATCATCTTTGTGATGGCAGCTTTATTGATTCTTCTAGCTTTAAGAAAAGAGCTTAAACTTTATTTTAAAGTTCTAAGACCTACTCACTTAGGCTTAATTATCGTCTGCGTTTTACTGTGGATTGCCGCAGTCTTAGTCGACGGTGGTCTTGATTATGCGCAAAATCTTTTTATCAAACAAAGTGGCGAGCGACTTTCTGGAAGCTTAGGACACCCTAAGCCTCTGTATTGGTATTTAACTAATTTTTGGTATTTAGCCTTTCCTTTTGCCTTAAGCCTCCTTTCTTTTATTGTCTTTGATCTTAAAACTAAAGCTGCAAACTTATCCTTAGAGCGAGCTTCCTCTTTGGCGATGATCTTAGCGGTGATAATTATCATCTCCATTCCCTCCTCTAAGCTTGAGATCTATTTATTGCCTGCAATTCCTTATGTAGCAATTTTTATCATTCAAGCGCTCAAAGATTATGCAAATGATAAAGTCCCGCTTCTTTTAAATAGAGTATGTTTAAGTTTAAGTGCTGTAATTTTAGCGCTACTGTTCCCAGCTCACTTTTTCTTAAAGCATTTACATCCTTTAGTCTCTGATCCTCTTTTAGAAGGCTCACTTTTTATCATCTCACTGTGTGCTCTTATTGCCCTTTACCTTATTTATAAGAGTCAATGTCTTAAAGCCATGACTTCTTTTGGTATAGGTTTCTTAGGTTTTTGTCTTTTAGCAGGACTTGCCATGCCTAATGTAAATCCATATTTAGGCTATGGTACTGTAGCAAAACTTGCCTCTCAAGCTATCGATGAAGGTTTTAGCTCTAAAGTGTGCATTACAGGCTATAAAAATGGGGATAATCTTTTTATCTATGATCCACGCTTTAAAGTTTATGACGTAGATAGTATTAATGATCCCACATGTAGTGATGCTCAACTTATTGTGGGACGTAAAGCCTTAAGAGATAATGCAAACTTAAGAGAGAGACTTTTAGCTCAAGGTGGCATTGCAGTAGGTGATGGCATCTTCTTAAAGCGCTAAGTTTAGGAGTTTTTATGAAAATTTTAATTACCGGCATGGCAGGTTTTATTGGGATGCATTTGGCCCAAAAGCTTTGCCTTAAAGGTCATGAAGTTGTAGGTTTTGATAATTTAAACTCCATAACCTATGAAGCATCTTTAAAACTAGATCGCCTAAAAGCCTTAGGCTTTACCGGCAATTTAGAGGATGGTGCCAAACATCAAATAGGCAAGCTCACCTTTTTAAAATTAGATTTACAAGATAAAGAGGCTTTAACTCATCTTCTTAAAACCTCAAACTTTGATGCAGTGGTAAACTTAGCCGCGCTTGCCGGAGTGCGTCTTTCCACCAAGCGCCCTTATGATTATTATCAAAATAATGTCACAGGCTTTGTAAATCTTTTAGAGGCCATAAGAGCACTTGAGAAAAAGCCCTTACTTCTTTTTGCTTCCTCATCTTCCGTGTATGGTGATTGCACTAAAGCCCCCTTTAGTGAAAGCAATACAAATATTCATCCTGTTTCAGTCTATGCTGCCACTAAGCGCATGAATGAGGAAATTGCCTATACTTATAGCTTGCGCTTTAATCTTGAGGCAGTAGGACTTAGATTTTTCACCGTCTATGGTCCTTGGGGCAGACCTGATATGGCACCTTTTATTTTCACCCGCGCTCTTTTAAAAGAGGAGGCGCTTAATATTTTCAATCACGGTAAATTAAAACGCGATTTTACCTATGTTGAAGATATTGTCGAAGGCTTAATTAAAATTTTAGACAAGCGTCTTGAAAAGCCACAACCTGCCTCTTTTGAGGTGTACAACATAGGTCACGGTGATCCAGTAGAGCTTATGGATTTTATCGGGGCTCTTGAAGAGGTAAGTGGTAAGAAGGCCCTTTTAAACTTCATGCCAATGCAAGAGGGAGATGTGCATTTAACTTATGCAGATATCACCAAGCTTAAACAAGACTTTGGTTATGAGGCAACCATTCCCCTTAAACAAGGTATTCACTCTTTTTATAAATGGTATCAAGAGTACTATCACATCTAGAAGATCCGGGGCTTGCCCCCGGATTTTTGTCCTAACTTAAAATAGTAAAGTCAGGATCATCTCCTTCCTTAGAGTCTTCTTTTTTCTCTTGTGGAAGATCTTTTTTATCTTGTGCAGCTTGAGGTTTATCTTGAGGCCCTTCACTCTTATCATCTACTTGTGAGAGCAGATCTGGCAAATCGCTACCTTCAATTTCAGGCGTTACCGGGGAAGAAGACTTATCTTTTAAAGGCTCTTCTTTTGAAGTGTCTAAAGATACTGGAGTGTCATCCTCATCCATAATTTCAAAGCCTGGACCCTCGCTATCATTCTCTTGTCCTGCCTCTTCCTCACTTGGGACAAAGAAGACGCGAATTGGGATCGCAATTTTAGATTCAGTGGCAATTAATTCTTGAATACAGCCATAAGGTAAATAGACTGAAAAGGTTTTTCCTGAAAATCTAGTATCAAAAGATAAACCACTTTTACCAATAAAAAAGTCATGAGTTGCCGCAGGAGAGATGGACAGCACTAACTCCTCGGTTGAAGTAAATTGCTTAGGGAGTACTACGCCTTTGTATTTAGGATTAACTAATAAATGAGGGATATCCTCATTATCTACGATATAGTCGTAATAAGCTTTAAAAATATAAGGGTTAAAACCTGTAAAACTTGGGGTGATCACGATTCTTCCTCAAATGTATAAATGGGCTTACTACATTCTAATGCTTTCACCAGGGTTTTAAATAGAAAATGAAAAAAATAAACCCCTGACAGAGCAGGGGCTTTTTTTGACACAAAACGCCAAAAATTAACGCTTTGAGTATTGTGGGCGCTTACGGGCCTTGTGAAGACCAACTTTCTTACGCTCAACGCTACGGGCATCACGGGTCACGAAGCCAGCCTTACGTAAGGCAGGACGGAAGGTCTCATCGTACTCCATTAAAGCACGAGTTAAACCGTGACGGATAGCACCGGCTTGGCCGGAGATACCACCACCAGTGACGGTAACGTAAATATCGAACTTATCTTGGACCTCAAGGAGCTCTAAAGGTTGGGCTACAACCATACGTGAGGTTGGGCGACCAAAGTATTGCTCAAGAGTGCGTCCATTGATGGTGAGATTGCCAGTACCCTGCTTGATAAATACACGAGCAGTAGCATTCTTACGGCGTCCGGTACCATAAAATTGATTAACAGCCATTTGTCACGCTCCTCTTAAAACTTCAGAACCTGCGGCTGTTGAGCCACGTGATTGTGGGTCTCACCAGCATACACCTTAAGCTTACGGAACATGGCACGGCCTAAAGGTCCCTTTGGAAGCATACCGCGAACGGCCTTCTCAAGAACCTCTTCCGGCTTACGAGCAAGCAACTTCTCAAAAGACTCGGACTTAATGCCACCTGGGTAACCAGTGTGGTGATAGTACATCTTATCGGAGGTCTTATTGCCGGTAACCTTAATCTTGGAGGCGTTGATTACAACGATGTAATCACCGGTATCCATGAATGGGGTGTACTCTGGCTTGTGCTTACCACGAAGGCGCTTTGCAATTTCGGTAGCAAGACGGCCTAAAGTCTGACCATCTGCATCAACAACAAACCAATCACGCTTAATAGTGGATGGTCTGGCTACATAAGTTTTCATCAAAAAACCCTTTGATATTCATTAAACCAAACAGAAGGACTTCCTTCTGCCACCAGGTTGCGGGGTGGGAAGCCCGTTCCCCGGTTAAAGGGGCGCGTGAATTTTACATAAAATAGAGGTCTTATACAAGACTTAATGAAAAATTTTTCTAAGAAAGAAAAGGCCTTAAAAAGGCATAAATAAGAGTTTTAGGCAACTATTCCATACTTTCTTTAACCCCTCCTTTGTCCTAAGTAAGTTAGATTTAGGTAAAGGAGATTTCTTATGGCTGTTTTACAACAAACTATGTGTCCCCTATAACTGCCTAGGTTCTATTAGTGTAGACTTAATAGAGATATAAAACTAGTTCTTAATAGTAGCCTATTTAATAATTAAACCTACCACACGTCACTACCAAGGCTTTGTAATACTCGCCTACCTCTTGCCTGGAATTGCTAAGATGATCCGTAAGAATTACTAAGATGATCTAAGATATTTTCAGTTACTCGACTTTCCGTGAAGAAAATTTAATTCAAAGCCTTTCTAGCAAAGGCTTTCAGGCTCTTTAAACGTTAATTTCCTAAAAACCGGTACATTATACCGGTTTTAATCATATTTTAGTAAACTTTTCTTTTTAAGAAAATTCCTAGAATTTTTTATAAATAACAAAGATAACACTTGTTTTTATTCTAAAAATATTTTAATATTTTAATATTTTATTAGAGCAATTTTGTCTAATTGGGACAGAATATTTTAGGTATTAAATATGGGGAAAATATATTGGAATTTGCATGAAATACCTATCCCCAACGGGGCTAGGATTTTTCATAGTAGCAATCAGATTGTGCACATTTATCGTGACAGCAACAGTAAACGCCGCAAACTTATCATTGGCTCCTTGATTACCAATCTTGATGGTACTTATATGATGCATCCCAATGAGAATTTTAAGTACATTTATCCTGGATTGTGGAAAGAGTATTACAATCAAGGCCCTAGTACCTCATATGAAATTCATGCAGGACTCTTTGCCTTAGTGTTAGGCGTTGCGCATAAGATTGGATTATACCCATTGTTATATAAGGTTTTTGGACCTGAACATGCCAATGCTTTAATGGATTTTGCTATGTTCAGCATTTTCAATCAAAGTAATAGTGCTTATCTTTTTTCTGATGCGATGACAGATCAGCTATTATTTTCTCGCAAAAATTTAGATGATAATTGGTACTCTAACTTTTTTAGTTTTGTCTTAGACTCTAATAAGATAGATGAGTTTCGCTATCAATGGCTTAACCTTAGTTCTAAGAAAAATGTAAAAAAAGTTTGGCTATGCATTGATGGCTCTAATGATGATTGTTTAATGAAGAATAGCGAATATGCTGAGAAAGGAAATGCAAAGTCTGGCAATAATGTTAATGTCGTCAGTTTTATTTGGGCAGTATGCGCAGATAGCGGAAGGCCTATAGCTTGGATGGTTAACCCTGGAGGAATACATGACGCTAAAGCTTTTGACGGTATCATCAAATTGCTTGAAGCTTCAAACATTAATATTGAAGGTGTAATCTTAGATTGCGGCTTTGTTTCCCAAGATGCAATAAATTTGATTGAAAAACTTGGATTTGAACTTATCATTAAACTCAAAAATTCTACTGCCGCTTACAAGAAGATGATTGAAAATTATGAAGATACTATTCGCTATCAAGTTGAACACTTGGTATGGAACAATAAGGATGGGGTTAGGTTTGGTATAACCGATGAGGTGCAGCTCTTTAACAACAGTTCTAGTAAATATTGTGTTGGACTATTTTTTGACCCCACTAACAGTAATGATCGTTCTACATACTTTTTGCACCATCTTATAGATGAACGTAAAGAACTTGAGGCAATGATCGCTAGATCTCCATATGAACAACCAGCAATTCCTGATAAGTTTAAGAATTGCTTTGATTTTGAAATAAATGTCCGCGCAATCCCATTATCTTTAGATGATGGGTCAAGCGGACTCAATGTTATAATGTGACAC
>CALXNU010000006.1 GCA_944389835.1 uncultured Succinivibrionaceae bacterium | reverse complement strand
CGCCTACGCCTAGAGCTAAATCAAGAGTTAAAGAACCGGTGGAAATAGCCTCAATATCTTCAAGCTCCCCTTGGCCTAAGCGCATAATTGCACCTTTACCAAATTGTCGCTCAATTTGCTCCATTGCAGCTTCTAAAGCTTTTTGCTTTTTAGGATCTGCACTAAGATTTGAAGCTAAACGAGAATTAGTTTCCTCTTTGCCCTTGGCAGTCTTTGCGCGTTGCTCAGCCATAAAAAAGTACTCCGATCGGATAAGAAAAAGACGTTACTAGTATAAATATTTAATGTATTTAAATAAATCTATGTAAAACTGGTTTTATTTGTATTCTAACAAAAATCCCCCATCTACACAAGCTAAAAGCCCTCTTAAAGCCTCATCTACAA
This sequence comes from uncultured Succinivibrionaceae bacterium, assembly GCA_944389835.1. Classification (GTDB taxonomy): domain Bacteria; phylum Pseudomonadota; class Gammaproteobacteria; order Enterobacterales; family Succinivibrionaceae; genus Avisuccinivibrio_A. The sequence continues at coordinate 56,200 of CALXNU010000006.1, read as the reverse complement.
CTTGATTGCGAATTTGCGAACGAGAACCGTTTAAATGCAAACATCTAGCTTTTATCGCTTGATTTTTTATGCCAAAGGCAACCCACACTGTGCCTACAGGTTTGTCAGGAGTGCCACCTCCTGGACCTGCAATACCACTTACTGCTACGGCCACAGTTGCACGACTTCTTTTAAGAGCCCCTGCCACCATCTCCCTTACCGTCTGTTCACTTACTGCCCCATAGTTTTTTAAGGTGTCTTCTTTAACGCCTAAAAGATCCATTTTAGCTTGATTAGTATAGGTCACAAAACCTCTGTCAAACCAATTAGAACTTCCTGGAATTTCAGTGATCATAGCGGCAATTAAGCCTCCGGTGCAAGATTCAGCAGTAGCAAAGACCACCCCTTTGCCTAAAGCTTTCTCTAATAAAGCCGCAGATTTAAGATTGTCGATCATTTATAATATAGCCTCTTATTCTTTCAGCTCTTAGTCTTAGGAAATTATAATCCTAGTTTTAAAACCTTGCGATTATCTTAATAATATGTGTAAAAACGATAAGTTAACTCCCATGATGCGTCAGTACATGGAGATCAAAAAGCAATATCCAGATACTTTAGTTTTCTATCGTCTAGGCGATTTTTATGAGCTATTTTTTGACGATGCAAAAAAAGCCTCTGAACTTTTAGACTTAACCTTAACAAAACGCGGCACAAACAATGGTGAGCCAATTCCTATGGCAGGAGTGCCCTTTCATGCTGTAGATAGCTATCTTGCTAAACTTATAAGAAATGGACATTCTGCAGTTCTTTGTGAACAAGTAGGTGATCCTAAAGAGCAAAAAGGCATGATGGAGCGCAAGATCTCCAAGATCATCACTCCAGGCACCGTAACCGATGAAGGCATTGCCCCTGACAATAAAGACAATTTAATCTGCGCCATCTATAAAGGCAAAGATTATTATGGCATTGCAAGTTTAAGTCTTAATACCGGTTTATTTTCAACTGCAATTGCCAGCACCGCAAAGCAAGCAAGCCTCCATCTTGATCGCAAAACCCCCTCTGAATTAATTTACCCTGAAAGTTTTGATGATAAAAAGCTTATTGAGCAGGTCGCATGTCATAAAGAACTCCCCGATTGGAACTTTAAATTACAATCGTGTTATGAGCTTTTATGTCGGCAATTTAATACCGAAAGTCTCTTTGGCTTTGATATTGAAAATTTAGATGAAGGCATTTGTGCAGCCGGGGCCCTTTTAAACTATGTTAAAACCACGCAAAATACCAATCTTGAACATATAAAAAGTATAAGACGAGAAGAGTTTTCACAAGCTTTAAATTTAGATGCCTGTGCCCAAAGAAATTTAGAGCTTTTAACTAATTTGCGCGGAGAGAGTAAAGGCTCATTAGTAAGCGTACTTGATAAAACCTCAAGCCCAATGGGGGCAAGGTTATTAAAGCGGCTTATCCTTGAACCCTTACGTGATAATAAGCAAATTGAAAAGCGTTTAGATCTCGTTGAAGCTTTACTAGCCCATGAACAAAATGAAGAGCTTGGAAACTTATTGTCAATCTGCGGGGATATTGAGCGCGCTATTGCAAGAGTTGCCCTATCAACGGCCCGCCCTAAAGATTTATCGCGCATTCGCGATGCTTTAGCCATTATTCCCAATATTAAAAAACTGCTTATAAATAGTAAGAATATAAAGCTTAAGGAATTTGCCTCAAATTTAGATTTATTAGAAGATCTAAAAAAGCTCTTACAAGAGGCCATTGCCCCTATTCCCTCGACCTTTTTGCGTGATGGAGGCGTGATCGCAGAAGGATATAATTCACAACTTGATGAATTAAGAGATCTTCTAAACGGCTCGCAAAGTACCATCAGTAGTATTGAAGAGCGCGAACGCAAGAAAACCGGGCTTTCTACCTTAAAGGTGGGATTTAATAATGTACAAGGCTATTTTATTGAAGTTTCAAAATTACAATCCTCAGAAGTTCCAAGCTCTTATCAAAGACGACAGACTCTAAAAAATAGTGAGCGCTATATCACGCCAGAATTAAAAGAGCTTGAAGAGAAAACTTTAAATGCTAAAGAAGAAAGTTTAAAACTTGAAAAAGAGCTTTTTGAGGACATCTTATTAAAGATGCAAGAGCAAATTGATAAGTTATCCAAGCTTTCTTCTAATTTAGCTTTTTTAGATGTCATGCTCTCTTTTGCCAAGGTGGCTTTTTTAAACGATTATGTACGACCTAAACTTTCTGATAAAGCAGAAATTCTGATTGAAGAAGGTCGCCATCCAGTTATTGAAGCTTTAAGTAGTAAACCCTTTGTCTCAAACAATGTGGATTTAACTTCACATAAGATCTTAGTCATCTCAGGTCCTAATATGGGTGGTAAATCAACCTATATGAGACAAACTGCTTTAATTACGATCCTAGCGCGCATCGGCTCATTTGTACCTGCTAAAAGTGCGCTTATTGGTAATATTGATCGTATTTTCACAAGAATTGGAGCCTCAGATGATTTAGCCTCCGGACGTTCTACATTTATGGTGGAAATGGAGGAGACTGCTTCAATTTTAAATAATGCCACTAAAGACAGTTTAGTGATTATGGATGAAGTAGGCCGTGGCACAAGCTCGGTGGAAGGTGAGGCTATAGCAAAAGCCGTAGTTGAATTTATCGTCTTAAAATTAAAATGTATGACTTTATTTTCAACTCACTATGCTTTGCTTAATACTTTAGAAGAGCGCTATCCTGATCTTATCTTTAACCTGTGTTTTAAGGCTTTAGAAGAGCATGGAAAGATTATTTTTCTCTATCATGCCACAAAAGGAAGTCAAAGCTACTCGTATGGTGTTGAGGTAGGCAAGCTTGCAGGTTTACCGATTGCGGTGATTAATGAGGCGAAAAAAATAATTGGTTCGATACAAGATAAAACTCCAAAAGAAAATCCTGTAGAAAAACAAGACACCCAAGTAAAGACTGAGGTTATTGTCAAAGAAGATCCAAAGTTACTTGCCCTTAAAGAGAAAATTGCAAGTCTTGAGATTAACAATCTCACCCCTCTTGAGGCTTTAAACTATCTTTCACAATTAAAACAAGAGCTAAATTCTTAAAGGAGCGAGTAAATTTTAGTGGGGCCTTATGGCCCCGATTGCTTATTTTGGCAGATAACTTAATGGATTTACCGATTGTCCACGATATCTTATCTCAAAGTGTAATCTTGTAGATTTAGCATCCGTGGAGCCCATTCTCGCCACTTGTTGACCTCTAACTACTTTTTGGCCTTCAGAGACTAAAAGAGCATCATTGTGCGCATAAGCTGAAAGGAATTCATCGGAGTGATTGATAATAATTAAATTACCATAGCCTCGCAACGCATTTCCGGCATACACAACCTGACCGTCAGCTGCTGCTAATACAGCTTGTCCTTGAGAGCCTGAAATATCAATCCCCTTATTGCCTTGTTCGGCAAGAGAGAATTGCTCAATAATCTTACCTTGAGTAGGCCACATCCAAGTAATACCACTTACTTTGCGTGTCTTGCCTTTAACAATCACCGGTTCTTGAGTCTTGGGGGAGTTATTTTTATTTTGGGCTACGCTTTGAGAGCTTACACTTGCAGCTTGAGTATTTTGCTCAGCACGCTTATCAGTTTCTTTTTGGGTCTGACCTGCAACTGGAATTACAGTTGTACTACTTTGACCTTTAACCTCATTGCGCGCAAGATCTAAAACTTGGCCGACTTTTAAGTTATAAGGCTCCTTTAAATCATTGACACCTGCTAAAAAGGCCACCGATTGTCCATTTGCTTTAGCAATTGAATATAAGGTATCACCTTTTTTTACGGTATAAGTTGGGGTTGCTTGTGATTTTTTTAAATCAAGCTTAATTAGCTGGCCTACTGCAATATTATAAGGAGGCTCAATACCATTATTCTTAGCTAAGGTTTTATAGTCTAGGCCATAGCGGAAGGCAATAGAATATAAAGTATCACCTTTTACCACTTGATAAGTATCTGCTTGACTTACCTCAGTTGGTATATATGGTTTTACTACTCCAACCTCAGAACTTGAAACCTGTCTTGTTTGAACAGAACTTTTGCTTTGGTTTTGATTTTGGCTTTGAGCATTAGGGTCATAAACTACAATTTGTGTAGCAGGTTCGGTTAAAGAAGAATCCTCCACAGTTAACAAGGCATTATTGTAAGAGGCATTATTATTTGAGGCATAAACCTCACCTTGCCCTGGAATATATACCCTATCTTGAGCAACTCCTGAGGTTTGATACCGCGGTGTTGTAGTTGCATTTATTACTCGTGAAGAGTGAGAGTAATCCTGATTAGAGGTTTCACAGCCCATCACTGTAAGCGAAGTGCAAAGAAAACCTAATAAAACGCTCAAAGACTTGTTCATCATTTCGCGGCAAGGAGACCCCATTTTAGATGAGGGAGGAATTGCCGCCTCCTTTTGTTGTTATGTTCCCCTTGACCTGAAAGTAACTCAGGTCTTATCTCTCTTAACTTAAGTCTTATCTCTAAACTTAAGTTAGCCTAAGACTAATTTATATACGATGTAAATGGCAATAAGAGCAACACACGCCCAACCTATAATATCAATATAGCGCCTTATCACTCGCTCCATTCTTTCTCCACCATACATAATAATACCAGCTTCTAAGAAAAATCTAAGACCCCTGCCTACAAAGGATACTAACACGAAGTTAAGAATTGTGAGCATCCCGACACTTCCAGTGGCAAGGTAACTTTCAGCTGCTACTAAACCGGTGGTCACGGCAATGACTTTATAGGGAACTGGAGTAAAAGCTCCAACAAAGACCATTAAAATGCCATATTTTAAAGTAAACCATTCCCGAACTGTGGCCATGGCATCGTTATAGCCTAGCCAATTTATAAAATCGGCAATATACGGGTCATAGATAAAATAACCTAAATAATAGCCACAGACTGCACCTAAAACCGATGTAATTACAGTTAATAATGCATAATATAAGGAACGTTTAGGCCTTGCAAGGCACATCGGTGCCAACATTACATCAGGCGGAATTGGCCAAAATATAGACTCTATAAAAGAGTTAATACATAAAAACCAAGGAGCTTTAGGATGCTTCGCAAGTTTTATACAAATTTCATATAAAGTTGAGAAAATATTCACACTTAGATCCTTTTAAGTAAAGTTACAGCCTCTACAGCGATACCTTCTTTGCGACCGGTAAAGCCTAATTTTTCAGTAGTTGTAGCTTTAATGCTAACTTCATTTAAGCTAATGCCCAGATCTTGCGCGATATTCTCTCGCATTTGTAAAGAATAAGGAGCAATCTTAGGTGCTTGAGCTAAAATTGTTACATCAAGATTAACTACTTGATAACCCAAATTGTTAATACGATTTTTAACGTCGCGTAATAATTTTCTGCTATCAATACCTAAAAAAGCATCATCATTATCTGGATATAACTTGCCAATATCTCCTAAGGCTAAAGCTCCAAGTAAAGCGTCACAAATGGCATGAATTACAACATCACCATCAGAGTGAGCAATAAGTCCTTGTTCATAAGGCACCTTAACCCCACCTAAAATACAAGGCCCCTCTCCTCCAAAACGATGTACATCAAAACCATGTCCAATTCGCATATTAGATCCTTCTTGTATATCAATGATAGTTTGAGCAAGTTTTAGATCTTCTGGCTCGGTAATTTTAAAATTAAGCGCACTTGCAAGTACACATAAAGGCTTTTGTCCTTGTAACTCTAAAGCTGAAGCCTCATCAGTTATCTGTAAACCTTCTTTTGAAGCCTTATCTAAAGCCTCTTTTAACTCCTTGGTTTTAAACATTTGTGGAGTTTGTGCGCGATAAAGTTTTGTTCTATCAACAGTATTTTCAATGTGTAAATTTTCAACACTTTTTAAAGTATCAACAACTTTAGAAACTAAAATACCTCCACAATCTTGCGTCATACAATTTAGCGCTAAATTATTCACATCCTTTGCTAAAACAAAAGGACGAGCGGCATCATGGACCATAACCCACGGGGTTTCTACTTTATCTAAACCGGCTCTTACACTGTCTGAGCGCTCTTTACCTCCTAAAGTTGTAATAACACGTTGAGGATCTTGAAATGTACAAGCTGAAAAATAAGGATCGTCTTTGGCAATAACCACTATTACCCGTCTTACCGCTTCACTTACAAGTAAGGCGTTAACAGTACGTTCTAGAATGCAGGAATTTCCAAGTTTTAAATATTGTTTAGGAACTTTTGCACCCATGCGAGACCCGACTCCGGCAGCCACTACCACAACATCTGACTTATCCACTGCCTGATCTCCTTTGACTATTGATTATAGGTAGGATCAATTACCCGATAAAAGGTTTCATCTGGTTTAATTAGACCAAGTTCAGTGCGCGCAAGTTCTTCTACTGCCAAATCGCCTTGCTTTAAGTCATCAATTTGCCTTTGCACTGCATCATTACGAGCGCTAAGGCGCATAGAGATCGCCTTAGCCTCAGCAAGTTCTTGACTTACTTTTTGATATTGAGCAAGACCATTCTTACCTTGAAAAATATCATAGGTCAAAAGACCTATAAGAACCATCAAGACAAGTACGACTGCGCGCATTCAAACTCCTAGTGCATCTTACGCTGATATTCAAAAGCAGCTTTAATAAAGCCTGAGAACAGCGGATGACCTTCACGTGGATTTGAAGTAAATTCAGGGTGGAATTGCACACCAATAAACCACGGATGATCTGGAATTTCCACTATTTCTACAAGTTTATTATCGGTAGAAAGGCCTGCAACATTTAAACCTGCCTCACAAATCTTACCAATAAGCTTGCTATTTACTTCATAGCGGTGACGATGACGCTCAACAATATCATCTTTACCATAAAGTTCACGAACTTTAGTGCCTGCTTTTAAGTGACATAACTGACCACCTAAACGCATCGTACCGCCTAAATCTGACTTATCAGAGCGCTTTTCAATATTGCCTTCTTCATCGATCCACTCGGTGATTAATGCAATTACAGGATATGGAGTGTTTGGATCAAATTCAGTTGAATTAGCCCCTTCCATATGTGCAACATCACGAGCGTATTCAATGATTGCAACTTGCATACCCAAGCAAATACCAAGGTATGGGATCTTATTCTCACGGGCATAGCGAGCTGCGATAATCTTACCTTCAATACCGCGCTTACCAAAACCACCTGGCACTAAGATAGCATCTACACCTTGTAAAAGCTCTGTACCACGAGATTCGACATCTTCAGAATCAATATACTTAATATTTACTGTTAACTGATTCTTAAGACCACCGTGCTTTAAAGCCTCATTAATTGACTTATAGGCATCAGGTAATTCAATATATTTACCAACCATACCAATGGTGACTTCACCTGTGGTATTGGCTTGTTGATATAAAACCTGTTCCCACTCAGATAAATCAGCTTCTTTGCACTCAATACCAAATCTATCAACAATGAATTGATCTAAATACTGACTCTTCAATAAAGCTGGGATCTTATAAATGGAATCAACATCCTTAAGAGAAATTACCGCCCGCTCAGAGACATTGCAGAACATTGCAATCTTGTGGCGCTCATGTGGCGGAATTGCTCTATCAGATCTACAAATAAGTACATCTGGTTGAATACCAATTGATAATAATTCCTTAACAGAATGCTGAGTAGGTTTAGTTTTAACCTCACCTGAAGTCTCAAGATAAGGCACTAAGGTTAAATGCATAAAGATTGCATTTTCACGACCAATATCAACAGCTAACTGACGAATTGCCTCTAAAAATGGTAATGACTCAATATCACCTACTGTGCCACCAATTTCAACAATAGCAATTTCATTACCTTCAGCGCCTGCTAAAATACGCTCTTTAATCGCGTTAGTAATATGCGGAATTACTTGAATTGTTGCACCTAAATAATCCCCACGACGCTCTTTGCGGATCACATCTGAGTAAATCCTGCCGGTAGTGAAATTGTTACGATGGGACATCTTAGTGCGAATGAAGCGCTCATAGTGACCTAAATCAAGATCGGTCTCTGCGCCATCCTCAGTTACAAAAACCTCACCGTGTTGAATTGGACTCATAGTACCTGGATCGACGTTAATGTATGGATCCAATTTCATCATAGTAACTTTAAGTCCACGTGCCTCAAGGACAGCGGCCAAAGATGCGGCAGCTATGCCCTTTCCAAGAGAAGACACAACACCGCCGGTAACAAAGATTAGCTTGGCAGGAGATGATGACATGAAATTTCCCTCAAAAAAAACATAAGCTTGAATTATATCACACAAGAGAGGCTTGTTCTTAGGAAAAGCCCCCCTAAAAACTGCCAAATTTCAGAGCTCTAAATAAAATCTATCCCACTAAAATTGTGGGATAAATGCTACTTTAAAGTCTTTCAACTGAAATTGCATTAACCGTAGTTTTTACTTTCTTTAAAGTTTTTTCCAAGGAGTCAACTTTATTTATCATCAAATCAATATCAATAATTGACAGCTCTTGCTTTCTATCAATCTTAGATCTTACTCCTAAGACATTAATTTTCTCATTGGCAATTACTGTGGTAATATCGCGCAAGAGTCCTGAATAATCCTGAGCTATCACACGAATGGTAATAGAGAATCCAGCGCCACCTGAATCACCCCATTGTGCTTCAATTAATCTTTCAGGATTTTTCTTGGCAAGTTCTTGTACTTGAACACAATCTGCGCGGTGAATAGAAATACCACGTCCTTGGGTTATAAAACCTATAATCTTATCACCGGGAATTGGCTGACAACATCTTGCAAGATGAGTCATGACATTGCCCACACCATTAACCACAATACTGCTTTTTTGATGCTTCTTTTGTGCCTGTAATTGTGCCTGAGTTTTTGATGTAATTAGCGCATTTAAAGCTTCTTCTTTTTCTTTATCAGAAATTCTCTTGCCAAGTCTTTCTTGTAAATAAGCAATAACTTGACCTATTTTAATATCACCAGCCCCGACTCCTGCATAGACATCTTCAACCGTTTTAACATTAAAGCGGCTTAATTTATCTTTAAGTAAAGAGGCGACTTGATCTTTATTTAAACCTAAAGCCTGACGTGAGACTTCCTTTTCTACAATCTCATCACCTAAAGCTAAATTACGATCATAATCGACCTTTCTAAACCAAGCTTGTACTTTGGAGCGAGCTTTGGCGGTCTTTAAAAAGCCATTGGCCTCATTCATCCAATCGCGTGAAGGATTAGGCTCTTTTTGCGTAATAATTTCAACTTGTTCACCGGTTTTAAGCTTATAGGTATAAGGCACAATTCTGCCATCAACCTTAGCACCAATACATCTATGTCCTACCATGGTGTGAACATGATAGGCAAAATCAAGCGGAGTTGATCCCGTTGGCAAATCGATAACTTCACCACGTGGGGTGAAAACGTACACGCGATCTTCAAAAACTTGTGTTCTAAACTTCTCTAAAAGCGCGCCTGATTCAACCATATCATCGCGCCAAGCAAGAAGTTTTCTTAAGAAATTAATTCTAGCCTCTGCCCCTGAAACCTGACCTGCGCCTTCTTTATATTTCCAGTGCGCAGCAACTCCTGATTCTGCCATATTATGCATATCATGAGTTCTAATCTGTATTTCAACAGGCTTATTACCATCGCCATACACTACCGTATGAATGGATTGATAACCGTTAGGCTTTGGATTTGCAATATAATCATCAAACTCTTTTGGAATATGTTGCCATCTTGTATGAATAACGCCTAATGCTCCATAGCAGTCTTGTAATTTATCAACCACTACTCTTACAGCCCGCACATCATAAAGCTCCTCAAAGCCCAAATGCTTTCTTTGCATTTTGCGCCAAATACTATAGATATGCTTAGGTCTGCCATAAACCTCGCCGGTAATACCTTCTTTTTCAAGCAAGGTCCGTAATTCTTCTACAAAATGTGCAATATACTTTTCACGATCGACACGTCTTTCACCTAAATCTAAAGCAATTTGCTTATAGGTTTTAGGATGTAAGAATCTAAAGGCTAAGTCCTCAAGCTCCCATTTAAGCTGACCTATACCTAAACGATTAGCAAGTGGGGCATAAATATTTGAAACCTCACGAGCCACTAACATCCTCGTTTCTTCTTTTTCGTACTTTACTTCTCGAATTACCGCAATTCTTTCTGCAAGTTTAATGACTACCGCCCGCACATCATCAACCATGGCAAGCAACATGCGTCTTACTCTATCAACTTGAGCATCGGTAGTTTTATTCGAGTTTAAATTTTGAAGAAAACGAATGGCCTCCATGTCTTTGACCCCTTGCAATAATTTTGCAACGCGCGGACCAAAAGTTTCTTCTACATCTTCCTTTTTAATCTTGCCTAATTCATATACTGGATAAATAAATGAAACCACTAAGGATTCAGTATCCATATTAAGGCCCATCAAAATGGACACTATTTCTGCTGAGAGATGGGAGTATTTATTTGCCTCACTTTCCTCTTTACTATCTAACTTCTCTAATGCAAAAAGATGAGCCTTGCGTAACAAATCTTTTTCATTGTCAGGTAACGATAGTGCTTGACTCCACTTTTGATAATCAAAAGAAGCCGTATGAGTTTCGCGTAAGGCAACCATTTTGATGTCCTCTTTTTATTTAGCTTGCTCTCTCCAAGACTAACATCATTTCTACATGTGATGTTCTTGGGAACATATCAAAAACACCCCAAGACTTTATCTTATACCCCCCTTGAACTAATTGTGCAACATCTCTTGATGCAGCAAGGGGATTACAAGATATCATAACAGCTAATTTAGGCTTAAGCTTTGATAAAAATTGGCAGGCAAGTTTTGCACCAGAACGACCCGGATCTAAAACTACTGCATCATAATTTTGCTTAGCCCACATTTGCTTTTCAAAATCATCTTCAAGATCTGCTACACAAAACTTAAGTTTTTCAAGACCAAAGTTTTGAGCATTTAAATTTGCCTCTTCAACCATAGAGCGCACAATATCCACACCAACCACGCTCGCCCCAGTTTTGGCAATTGGGAAAGAAAAATTTCCAAGACCACAGAAAAGATCTAATACACACTCCTCTCCTTTAAGATCTAAAGCCTCTAAGACTCTATCTTGTAATTTCTCATTTATAACTTTATTAATTTGCACAAAGGCCGATGGTGTAAAAATTATCTTATAGCCTTTAACATTTAAATAAAGCTCATGTGGATCACCTGCCACCACTCTTTCATTTAAAACTTCCTCTTGCGTAATAAAGTGTTTAGAAGGCTCTTGAACGAAAATTAATATTCCTCTGTCTTTGGCAAAGGCTTGGCACAATACCTCATCATCAGGGTCTAAATTAGATGTAAGTCTCAATAAAATCCCTAAAGCCCCATCACTTGAGACTAATTCCACATGACCAATCGTCTTTTTACCTTTTAAAGAATTTATAAATTTTCTTAAAGGCTCTAAGATGTCATTCATGCGATCTTCTAAAACTTTACACTTATCAATCGGCACTAAATTTTGAGAAAAAGCACTTCTAAAGCCAAGATATACTTTGCCATGATCGGTTTTAGTAGAAAGCCTACACACGCGTCGATAAGCGTCTTCCACTGACTCTTCAATAAATGAAGGCTCCCCTAAATCTTCTTTTAAAACCCGCGAAAAAAGCTTCTTTATACCCTGTATTTTTGCCTCTAAGGCTTTTTTTAAAGGCAAATGCTCCAAAGGACAACCGCCACATTTTTCAAGTAAAGGACAATCAACCGCACGGCGCTCTTTATTTACGGTAAGAAGTTTTACAAGCTTTGCTGTACCTACTTGCTCTTTTTGATTTACCACCAAAGCGCGAAATTTTTCTTGCTCCATAACTCCAGGCACAAACCAAATGCGTCCCTCGTGTTTGGCAACGCCACGCCCATGAATATCTAAGGCAGTACATAAAGCCTCAAAACTTTTTAAAGTTTTATCTTTAGATTGGGGTTTATAAAAAACAGCCATGCTTTTCTCTCAAAATCTAAATAGACTTAACAAGTATGTCTTAAGCTTTAAAACTACTTAAGACGCTTTAAATAATCTTCATACAACTTGCGACTTTTAATTTCCTTGCCTTCAAGCAAATTCTCTAAAATAAAAGAGGTTAAAAATTGAAGACTTTTTAGGCTATAGTCACCTTGAGCAATTTGATTAAGCTCTCTACCACTTAACATAGTAGGTAAATTTTCAACTTTAGGAGCCTCTACAAAGCCTTGCTCAACATCATAGATATAAAATTTTGAATCTAAAATGTTTTGCCCTAAGCTTTGAAAGCTTATCCCACAGCCTAAGGTATTTAAAAGAGTTAACTCAAAACGCCTTAAGCTTACAAAGATTTCTTGTTTATCATTTAAAGCTTTTAACAAAGTTAAATAAGCTGCAAAAAGTTTAGGCTCACTGTCTTGAACTTTATATAAATAATATAAAAGTTCATTAGCATACATAGCACAAAAAATCTCAGGGGTTGGCAAATTAAAAGCCCTACCACTTAAAGTACAATCATTTAAAGCATAGAGCTCTCCTTTACCTTTAGTTAAAGTAACTTTAAGTGGCATAAATGGTTGTAAAAAAGATTTAAAAGTAGATTTACTTTTACGTGCTGAACGGGCAATGGCACTTACCCGTCCTAAATTTAAGGAAAATAAAGATAATAAAAGACTATGCTCTTTGTATTCGTGAGCGTGAATTACAAAACAAGCATCATCTTCAATAAGATTAGACACTTAAGTTTAGCGATCCTCAAAGTCTGCATAGCCTAAGCTCTTTAAAGCGCGATCGTCATCTGCCCAACCGGCCTTTACCTTCACAAATAAAGATAAAAATACTTTAGCCTCAAAAAGCTTTTCCATATCAATTCGCGCATCAGTTCCGATCTTCTTAATTCTAGCCCCGCCTGATCCTATCACCATTTTCTTTTGACCGGCTCTTTCAACTAAAATGGCAGCGCCAATGTGTAAGTGACCTGGCTTCTCTTCTTTAAACTCTTCAATCTCAACCGTCACTGAATAAGGTAGCTCCTCACCCATTTGACGCATGATTTTTTCACGAATAATTTCTGAGGCCATAAATCTAGATGATCTATCCGTGATGCTATCATCTGGGAAACAATGAATTCCCTCAGGTAAAGAGTTTCTTACAAGTTGCTTTAAATCCTCAAGACTTGTGCCCTTAAGCGCTGAAACTGGGACGATGTCTTTGAATTTAACTCGCTTGCTTAATCTTTCGATTAAAGGCAATAAAGTGGTTTTATCTTTAAGCTTATCAATTTTATTGATAACTAAGACTACCGGAACTTTAGTATTTTCTATTTTAGAAAATACCATTTCATCGTCATCGGTCCATAAAGTTGCATCGACAACTAATAAAATTAACTCAACATCCCCTAAAGCACTTTCTGCGGCACGATTCATCAGCCGATTAATCGCACGCTTTTCTTCACGGTGCAACCCTGGAGTATCTACATACACAGTCTGATAGGCACCAAATGTGTCAATACCTACGACGCGATTGCGGGTAGTTTGAGGTCTTCTTGAGGTAATACTTATCTTTTGTCCAAGGATATGATTCATTAATGTGGATTTACCCACATTAGGACGACCCACAATACCTACAAAGCCAAAATACTGTTTATCCATTAACAACCTCAAATCACTTAGTTTTGATAACAGCCCTAACCACTTCTAAGGCTTTTTCAGCAGCCTCTTGCTCAGCTCTTCTGCGAGATGATCCTTTACCCTTAAAATCCCCATGAATACCACTTATCTTAACTGAGACAAAGAAGGTTTGATTATTATCAGCCCCGATAATTTTATCTATATTATAAGTAGGCAGAGGACGATGCTCAGCTTGCAAAATCTCTTGCAAGGTAGATTTAGGATCTTTTTGATTTACATTAGGTTTAATCGTCTTAAGCCTTGAATCAAACCAACGTAAAACAACTTGTCTTACTAAATCAAAATTCTCATTAGAATCAAGGAACATAGCACCTATAATCGACTCTACAGCATCGGCTAATAAAGAGTCACGCCTTGCCCCTCCTGACTTCATTTCACCAGGGCCTAAACGCAAACAACTACCAAGTGAGAACTCCCTTGCAATTTCCGCTAGAGTTGTTTCTCTAACTAAAGTTGAACGCATTCTAGTTAAATCGCCCTCAGGGCAATTTGGAAACAAATCAAAAAGCTTTTTGGCAATAATCATGCCTAAAATTGAATCGCCTAAGTACTCTAATCTCTCGTTGTGCTCTGGTCCAAAGCTGCGATGCGTTAAAGCACGCTGTAAATAATCAATATTTTGAAAACCAAAACCAATTGTTTGCTCCAACTGTTGAAGCGAATACAAACGAGATGTATCAGACATTTAATTAATGCCTCCTAAGCGCTCAAAACGAACTTTTGAAGGGATCCAGGACGGTAAAAATGAATCCGTATTACCATCAAACTCCAAAGAAAGCCAAATTCCCACAGTTTTACCAATGACATTTTCCATTGGTACAAAACCCCAAAAACGACTATCTCGACTATTATCGCGATTATCGCCCATTACAAAATAATGCCCCTCTGGAACTTTCCACGTACCTGTAAGTTCGCCATCTTGACGATAATAGTATTGAGTAAACTCAGGGGCTAATGGATTTACCATCGCCTCATGAATTTTACCGCCTAAGTTTTCATCAAAAACTATGTATTTTTCAACCGATGCTAAATTCTCTTCTGTATAAAGGCCTTTTTGTGTAATCTCATAGGCTACAGGAGAATCACCATGTCTTACATAAAGACGCTTATTGCGATAAGTAATCGTATCCCCAGGCATTCCAACTACTCTTTTAATATAGTCAATCTTTGGATCTTCTGGATATTTAAAAACAATTACATCGCCCAACTGTGGAGTTGAAGTTTCAATCCAGACTTCATTAGTTAAAGGATTTCTAATTCCACATGAGTATTTAGTAACGGCAATAAAATCGCCTGCCAAGAGTGTTGGCATCATCGAACCTGAAGGTATCCTAAAAGGCTCAATAATAAAAGATCTAATCACAAACACAATGATCACAATTGGAAATAAAGAAGCCAATTGCCCTAAAAATCCTGAAGGCTCCATGAGCTGTTTGCGCTGCTTTTTATCAAAGCTAGGGTCTTCTTTGGCTCTTTGCTCACAAGTTTTAATTCTTTGTGGACGTTTAAATTTAAAATCATAAAGCCATAACACTCCAGTTACTAAAGTTGCTATGACTAAGATTAAAGAAAAAGTATTCATCAATCTACGGCAAGGGAACTTTCGCCTTTTAGACGAAAGAGGAATTGCCGTCCTCCTTTCTTAATTAGGTTAAAAATGTTTAGCATTTTTATGCTAAATTTTTACTCTTTACCCACCTTGAGGATTGCTAAGAATGCCTCTTGTGGAACCTCAACCCGTCCAAATTGCTTCATGCGCTTCTTACCTGCTTTTTGCTTTTCAAGAAGCTTACGCTTTCTTGTGATATCTCCTCCATAGCATTTAGCAAGCACATCCTTTCTTAAAGCTTTAACTGTACAGCGAGCAATAATTTGCGCTCCAATTGCAGCTTGTATTGCAATATCAAACATTTGCCGAGGAATAAGCTCTTTCATTTTTTCAACTAAAGCCCTTCCTCTGCTTTGTGCTACTGAGCGGTGCAAAATAACTGCTAAAGCATCCACGCGCTCTTGAGCAATTAAAATATCAACTCTTACTAAATCTGAGCGCTCAAAGCGTTTAAAGCCGTAATCTAAAGAAGCATAACCACGAGATACAGACTTTAATCTATCAAAGAAATCTAAGACCACCTCAGACATTGGCACTTCATAAGTTAAAGCTACCTGATCACCATGATATACCATACTTGTTTGAACGCCACGTTTTTCTTGACATAAAGTCATCACCGGGCCCACATAATCAGATGGCATTAACATTCTGCACTCAGCAATAGGCTCACGAATTTCTGCAATATTACTTATTGGAGGTAAAGCCGCTGGGCTGTCAATTTGAATAACCTCACCTGAGGTTAATAAAATCTCGTAAATTACCGTAGGTGCTGTAGTAATTAAATTTAGGTTATATTCTCTCTCAAGTCTCTCTTGGATAATTTCCATATGAAGCATTCCAAGGAAACCGCAACGGAAACCAAAACCTAAAGCGGTTGAGTTTTCAGGCTCAAAAAACAAAGAAGCATCATTTAAAGATAACTTATCTAAAGCATCTCTAAAGGCATTATAGTCATCAGTATCAACAGGGAACATTCCCGCGTAAACTTGTGGTTTGGCCTTTTTAAACCCTGGCAATGGTTCAGTAGAGCCATTTTTAGCCTGAGTTATAGTATCGCCTACCGGAGCGCCATGAATTGTCTTCATGCCACAGACTACCCAGCCTACTTCACCACAATTTAAAACCGGCACATCAACGCGCTTTGGTGTTGAAATACCTAATCTTTCAACATCCCAAGCCTGACCTGTTGACATTACCTTAATTTTATCGCCTTTGCGTAAAGTGCCATTTTTCACTCTAACTAATGACACTACACCTAAATAATCATCAAAATATGAATCAATGATTAAAGCTTGTAAAGGAGCATTAGGATCACCTTTTGGAGGTTCAATGTCTCTTACTAAACGCTCTAAAACATCAACAATACCAACACCCGTCTTTGCGCTACATCTACAGGCATCATGGGCTTCAAGACCTATAATATCTTCAATTTCATCAATGACTTTATCAGGATCGGCGGCCGGTAAATCAATCTTATTTAAAACCGGGATCACCTCTAAATTAAGCTCAATTGCTTGATAACAATTAGCTAAGGTTTGAGCCTCTACACCTTGTCCTGCATCAACAACTAATAAAGCGCCCTCACAGGCAAAAAGTGATCTTGAAACTTCATATGAAAAGTCCACATGGCCTGGAGTGTCAATGAAATTAAGCTCATAGGTGTGACCATCTTGGGCTTTATACTGTAAGGTTACGGTCTGAGCTTTAATGGTAATGCCACGCTCTCTTTCAATATCCATTGAATCAAGCACTTGAGCTTGCATCTCACGTGCACTTAGCCCACCGCAATATTGAATAAAACGATCTGATAAAGTTGATTTACCATGATCAATATGGGCAATAATAGAGAAATTACGGATATATTTTTGATCAAAAGCTTCTGGCATAAATCTACCTAATTTAAAAATTAACCTAATTTTTTAATGTGAGCTGATTTTTTCAGGTGCAGATTTTAACAATTTGTAGCTGTCACGCATAGCATAAACGGCAAAAATAACCGAGATTTAATTGCGTGTCTAACGAACAGCCTGTAGAACATACTCAGCTAACTTTAAAGGAAGCTCTCCTACTACAGAATATTCATTATTAATTCCAGCCTTTCGATAAACCGTAAGCGAGCCATCATTTAAAGCGGGGAATAAAACTTGGCTTCTTTGACTTCTATAAACTCTAAAAGTTGTTATACCATCGCTGAAAGTTTGAAACTCTGAGTCAACATCATTTACTTTAAGCTCGCCTTTATCAATTAACTCAAATTCCCCAGGCATTGTAAGTTCAGGCCAAGTGTGCACATATGAGGGAACTTTATTTTCTGGGGTTTTAAAAGTATCAAGAGTTACATTATCAAAAGGAAATTTTGCTTTATCCCCTTCTATTGGCAAAACTCCAAGTACCGTCATTCTTGAGCTTACAGTACCCTCAGGGGTTAATAAAGAAAGCTCCACTGGCATCTTATGCACATCATCTAAAGCGATTAAATAGCTATAGCGCATACTATCTTTGGGAACTAAACGCAAGAGAGTCACCCTCTGTCCTGCAAGACGAGTTCTTCCTGTTAAAATACAAGAATAACTGCGCAAAGGTTTATCTTTATGAAAAACCCGATGCCAAACTAAAGTAGGATGCCATGATAAAGGACCTGTTAGAGCTCGGTCTTGATTGTAATCAAAACCAGACTCTCCCTTTAGCGCATAACCTCTAATCTCACCGTTTAGATGTTGTAAAACATCAAAGTCACCGACATGTTTTCCGGCATGCAAAAGCACATAAGGCACTACCGCTGTGCGATCTGCACCAACGAGGGTTAATTGCACAGTACTATTTGCATAGTTTTCTCGTAACTGATTAAAAGCGGCAAAACAAGGATCGTCTTGTGCCTGCACAAGTGGAGTGGACAATAAAACCGCCAATGTTAAAGCATAAGCGGCGGTCTTTTTAATTTGCATAAGTTTCTTTATCTTTAAGCTTAACGATTTGTCGCGGTATCTAAAACATAACCGCGTAAATAAATATTAATCTTCTCAAGTTCTTTCTCACGCATATCACGGATTGCTTGTGGATCTGCCTGATTTTGAGGAGTTGCAACCTGTGATACATTTGCATTTTGTGCACTATCAAATTGATTCATTCTAATTACCATATCCTGATTATCATTTTGATAGCTTGCAAGATTAACCCCACCTACTGGTCCAAAATTGGCATTTACTGCAGGTTCAAAGTCAGTAATGCTACCTGCATTGTAGGTTTGATAGCCAACTACAGTTACCGCAGCAATTGCGGCAGCTGCTGCCACTTGAGCTAAAACGAAGAAGGCTTTACGTACTTTTACTACATAATTAACTTTTGGTTTTTGCTCAACTTGTGCTTGATCTACTATAGGCTCTTCTGCAATTGGCGTATTGGCAATAGGACCCATCGCAGAAATTTGTGCTGAAATCTTATCGGCAAATGAAGTATCTATGGACGCAAAATTCTCTTTGCGAAGGGTAGCGCCAATTAAAGACCAATTTTGCATGTGCTCACGAGCTTTGGCAAACTCATCTGATTGAAGTTTGTCTTGAGGTAAATTTTCCCCATCATAAATTGCGGACATCCTCTCTAGGATTGGGTCATTGTCAATATGATCTATATTCCGCATGTTATTTCTCCGCTACTTCATTTTTCCTTTTAGGCTACTTTCCTTGAGTAAGCCCAGCCATCTGTTCTTCAATGAACTGTCTGGCTCTAAAAATTCGTGATCGAACTGTGCCGATCGGGGTTTTCATAGCAAGGGCGATATCTTCATAAGACATTCCCTCAACCTCTCTTAGAGTAATGGCTTGTCTTAATTCATCTGGCAAAGCGGCAAATGCTTTTAAGATAATCTCTCTTAATTCATCAGATTCTAAAATACGATCTGGCGAATCTTGAGAAGTCAATACTCCTTCAGTATCTAAGGCTTCAAACTCTGGAGCATCAACATCTATATTGTAACGATGCTTAGAGTTACTTTCGAGAAAGGATTTTGCACAATTTACTACGATGCGATAAAGCCAGGTATAAAAAGAGCTATCACCTCTAAAAGAACCTAAAGCTCTATAGGCTTTAATAAAAGCCTCTTGCGCCACATCAGCAGCATCACTGCTATTGTTTACAAATCGTTTGGCAATATCACAAACGCGATGTTGGTAGCGTAATACCAAAACATTATAAGCTTGAGTATCGCCTTCCTGAACCCGCTTGACGAGAGCGGCATCAGATGATGCGGTATCTTGGTCTGTGCGGGTATTCATATATCCTTTCCTAACACCTTGTAACTCTTTGACTAAGGTTCTTTTTAAAAGTTCCTAAAAATTTATCTTCTGATCAGATCAATATCACAAATTGAAAAATCATTGCTTAAGGTTTGCTAACTTATAAACCTCATAGACTGTCTTATTAGACTGTCTTATTATAATGCATTATATTTAGCATATCACGCTAGAGCATTATGCTAAAATTTAAATTTATTTTGATAAATTATATTAATTTTTAATACGTTATTTAAATTTCCTAAAATAAACTTCTTGTTTTATTTGCACCAGATCTGCCCATAAAACTTAAATTAATCTTGGTAAGTAACTAAAAACTCTTTTTAAATCTATAACTTTAGATTATAATTTTTAATATAGTTTAATAATTAGGTTATAATTTATGTTAATTGTGCTTTTCACTTAAAGATCTTAGATTATGAAACAATTCTTAACTTTTCTATTTTTATCTCTTTTTTTAGGTCAGATCTGTTTTGCAGAAAATAACCTTTCAGATCCTACCTTAAATGAAATTAATAGTGCTATTGAAGAGCTTAACAATAATAGCGCTTTAAACGATGAGGCAAAAAGCTCAAAACTTAACCTCTTAAATCATGCTAAAGAGATTTTAAGCGCTTATGAAAAATTACAAGCAGAAGAAGCAAGTTTCTCTTTAAACTCTCAAAATGCAGAACAAACTCTCGCTCAATTAAAGCAAGAGCTTGAAAACCTAAGTGCCCCTTATGAAAATCAAGATGAGACAAATCTTCTTGATCTTGATAAAATCTCAGCAACTTTAATTTCTTTAAATCAAGAATTAAGCAAAGCACAAAACGATTTAAGTGAAGCAAGCTCTACACAAGTAGATCTTCAAACTCTACCAAATCGTGCGCAAAGCATTATTTCAGAAAATAATTTAAGACTTAATGCCTTAAATGAACAAAAAGTCTCCCTTCACGGACAAGAAACAAGTCTTGAATATCGCTTAATAGATTTTGAGCTTAAGGTTTTAAAAGCAGAAAATCTTTTTATTGAACAACAGCTTGCATCTCAAACTATTTTGCAAGATATCGCAAATTGTAAAATTTCTATTGCCCAAACTAAAATTAAAAACCTAAACGAGCGCATTACCAAGCTTCAGGAAAAACAAAATCACCTTCTTCAACTTGATGTTCCAAAAGATACTTTTGTAAGTTCAAGCTTAATTACCCTCTCTTCAATGACTGAGGAGTTACAAAGCAATGAACTTATTATCCAGGCATTAAATAAACAATTAAAAGATAATGCCCAAATGATAAAGGAGTTAAATCAACTTGATAGTGCTTTAGTTACCGTAAGACAAGTTGAAAAGAATCTAAACAATCAAATCAATGAGCTAAATAGTTCCTTAATTCTCTCAAGACTTTTAAATCGCCAACAAAATGCTATTCCTGAAATTAAAATTTCTTTTAATTTAGATGAAATTATTCCAAACCTTAATTTGTGGCTCTATGATCTTCAAGAATATCGTGAGCAATTATTTGATGAAAATGCCTTCATTAACTCTTTAATAGCAAAAAATCCAGAACTTATAGGTAAAGAACAAGACTTAAGATCTTTTTTCAAGCTTAGAAAAGCTTTAATAGATCAGCTCTATCAAAGTATGTCTGTAGGTCTTGCTAATGCCATTAATCTTAAAATTCGCTATGAAGAATTTAATACTATTTCCTCAAGAATTAGCAATACCGTCAATGATCATCTCTTTTGGTTAGCCTCAAATCTGCCTTTAGGTGTAGATTTTGTAGTAAATCTTCCAAAACTTATCATGCTACAACTTAAAGCTTTTATACAAGAGGCACAAACTAGCGTATGGATTGAAGAAACTCTAAGTACTTTAGCTTTAATCTTAACCCCACTTATAATTTTAGGTCTAAGTATCAAACGCCTCTGTCCTACTCTTATAAGAAAAGACAATCAAATTGCCTTTGCCCTAGATAAAAGTCAAGATAGTATCCTACTTACCCCGCTATCTTTACTCCTTAATTTAATTAAGGTGCTCCCCCGTGCTTGTTTTATGACCGCCATCGGTACAATTTTTATTACCCTAGTACTAGATGAGAGGGCCATGCAAATTCAAGCAGCTTTAATTGTAGCTTTGCATGTACTAGTGTTCACCTATACGCTTGAGCTTTTAAAACCAAATTCCTTAGCTCAAAGGCACTTTAATATTCCACCGCAATTAGTTGCAAGGCACTATAACTTTATAGATAGAGTTTATTTAGCAGTTTTACCTATCTTAGTGGTCGCAAATATACGCGAGTTAGACCCTTATAGAATTAACTCCGATAATATTGGCTTTTTAATCACCCTGATTGCAAGTGCCGTTCTAGTCATCTTTATGATTAAAAATATCCGGCTTAAATTTATTGAAGAGGATCTAAGCTTACTTGATTGGACTAAAGCTATTTTAATTCTTTTAGTACCTCTTACCCTTTTTATAATGTTAGCTTTAGGCTATTACTACACGGCAATTCAACTTATTAATCGCATTGCCTTAAGCTTCTATACCATCTTATGCTTTATGGTGATAAGTCAAACTATAAGACGTACTCTTTATGTAACTGAAGAGCACATGTTAAAAAATGCACGACTTAAAAAATTACAGGAGAGACTTCCTACACAAAACCATGGTCTTAAAAATCAAAGTACTTTAAAAAATGACAAAAAGAACGATAAAATCGAAGCTTTACGCTTTGAACTTATAAACTCGCGAGCTTTTAAACTTATCAATACTTTCCTCTTATGTATTACAGCCGTCATACTTTATGCTCAATGGAGTGATTTAGCTGGCGTTTTAAGTTATCTTGATACCATTCATTTATGGACCTCAAGTGAAAATATAGATGGTAAATTAACCACTATCAATTATTTATCTCTTGCAGATCTGTGCTTGGCAATTTTAATTTTAGTTGTCACTGCCATGTTAAATCGCAACCTACCACCTCTTTTAGAGCGCTTTTTTATGCTCCGCTTTACAGGTGGAAATAGAAGTACTAGCTATACAGCCAAAATTGTCACCTCCTATATCATTATCTCCTTGGGGCTCATCTTTGCCGCAGGAGCTTTAGGAATTAGTTGGAGCAATTTACAATGGCTAGTTGCAGCGCTCTCAGTAGGCTTAGGCTTTGGCTTGCAAGAAATCTTTGGTAATTTTGTCTCAGGCCTTATTATCCTTTTTGAAAGACAAATTCGAGTTGGAGATATCATCACTTTAGACAATCTTTCAGGCACGGTAAGCAAAATTAGGATCCGTTCTACAACCATCGTCTCCTTTGACAACAAAGAAGTTATGATCCCAAATAAATCTTTTATTACCTCAGCTTTAACGAATTGGTCTTTATCAAATACCGTAACGAAACTTGAATTTGCTGTAGGAGTGGCTTATGGCTCAAATCTTGAGCAAGCTAAACGAATTTTAAGCGATATTATTTTAAATTGTGGCAACTTAGCTAAAGATAAGCCGTTTAGTGTCTATGTCACAGCTCTTGCCGATAGTGCCATAACTATAACGTGCGATATCTTTGTCAATGAAATTGGTAAACGCAAACCAACCTTTGATTATTTATGTCGCGAAACCTTAAGGCGCTTTGATAAGGCAAATATTGAAATTCCTTTCAATCAGATTGAAGTAAGGCTTAAAAACCCGTCAACTGGGGAATCACTTGCTGTAAATTAGGATCTTAAAGCTAGGGCCTGTGCCCTAGCTTTAAGCTTAAATTTTAATTAAGGCAGGAATTTCTTCAGGAGATGCTTCAATTACGGCATTAAATTCACAAACATCAAAACATGCCCCACATTCTGCACATAAATCAGGATCTACCACACAGTAGCCATCATCTGACTCATAAATTGCATCACACGGGCAAGCATCCTTACAAACTCCACAAGCCGTGCATACTTTTGGATCTATAGCAAACATTGTTTATTCCTAATATTAGGCCTAAGTCAAAACAAAGAAAGATATAATACGCTAAAACGTTGTGGATATTTTAAGCGAAAATTTTTCATGGGACATATAACTGACAATCTCTATCAAGTTCATCAAGAACTTGCAAGCTTAATTAATCAAGCAGGCCGTACAAAAGAGAGCGTTAAACTTTTGTGCGTAAGTAAAACTAAACCGCAAGAGGCCATCATTGAAGCCTATAACTGTGGTGAAAGACTTTTTGGTGAGTCTTATGTCAATGAGGCCGTAACTAAAATTCAAGCTTTAAAAGCCTTGGGCTATACTGATCTTAAATGGCATTTTATAGGCCCCTTACAAAGCAATAAGACTAAAGCGGTTGCAGAAAACTTTGATATGGTTGAAAGTGTTGACAGGATTAAAGTGATGCAAAGACTAAACTTGCAAAGACCTGCAAGCTTAGGACCTCTTGAGATTTTAATTGAAGTAAACATTAGCCACGAAGCCCAAAAATCAGGATGTGCTCTTGAAGAATTAGAAAGTCTTATTGACTACTGCAAACAATGTCCAAATCTTCGTCTAAGAGGACTGATGGGAATTGCAACAGATACTCAAGATAAAGCTTTAATTAAAGAAGAGTTTTCAACTTTAGCTGCGCTTTTTGCAAAATATGCCCAAGAATTTGAACATTTTGATATTCTATCTATGGGCATGACCCATGATATGGCTGAAGCAATTCTTCTTGGCAGTACTGAGGTTAGAATTGGTACCGCAATTTTTGGTCCTCGCGAATATAAAAATAAGGAGTAAATCATGAGCAAAATTGCTTTTATAGGCGGCGGTAATATGTCATCTTGTATTTTTGATGGCATTATTAAAACTCGGGGCTTTAGCGATGAAATTATTGTAAGCGGCCCTCATCTTGAAAAACTTGAAAAATTTGCCGCTAAAAAAGCTACTATTACAACCTCAAATCTTGAAGCCTGCCAAAAGTCAGAGGTAATTTTCCTTGGTGTAAAACCACAAATGCTAACCTCAGTGCTTGAAGAGCTTGCCAGCGCTAAACTTGATTTTTCAAATCGTTTAGTAATTTCTATGGTTGCAGGATTTCGCTTCAGTGCCCTTGAGCGCCTACTTTCAAGCTCAAGAATTGTGAGGATCATGCCAAATACCCCCTCAAAGCTTGGTCTTGGCGTTACCGGAATTTGTTTTGGTAATGTAAGTGAGGATGATAAAACTCTAACCCATGACTTATTAAAAGGCCTTGGTACTTTAATTGATTTTAAAGAAGAGGAAAGCATTAATGTCATAGGCGCAGTAGGTGGCTCAGCCCCTGCTTTCTTATACCGCTTCCTTGAGGCTTTAATTGCCGAATCGGTAAAATTGGGCATGAGTGAAGATCAAGCGCGTAAAGTTATTGAGCAAATGGCTTTAGGTACCGCCTCAATGGTCATTGCTTGCCAAGATCAAAAATTAAGTGAATTAAGAGAAGCCGTAACTTCTAAAGGGGGTACCACTTTTGAAGGTCTTAAAGTAATGAGCGAATATAAATTTGAAGAAATGATGGCAAAAACCATCGAAGCTTCAATGAACCGAACCCATGAATTTGAGAGGATGTTTAAGTGATACAAGCCATTATCTTAATTGCTGAAGCTCTAGTCATGCTTTTTCAATTGCGTTTTTTAATGCAATCGTCAAGTGCTGATTATTATCACCCTTTTACACAGGCCGTGTTGAAGCTTACTAATCCTATTATTCGCATTCCGCCTATTCAAACCCTGCACCTAGGTGCCTATTATGTAGGAGGAATGTTGGTTGCGTGGATTATTTCTCTTGCAGCTTGGCAGATCATAAGCTTGCTTACAGGCTTGACTCTTACCGATTCTTTAATCTTAGGCCTTATCATGCCAATTAAAGTTTTTGGTTATTTATTATTCTTTCTTTTAATTGTCCAAGCCTTAACTTCTTGGTTACCAAGCACAAGATCACTTAGTCTTTTGATGTATCAAATCACATATCCAATTGTCGCCCCAGTGCAAAAAGTGATCCCACCAATTGGTATGATTGATATCTCTTTGATGATTATTATCTTTGTGTTATATGCGATAAACGGCCTTTGTTATAAATTCTTTGGCCTTTACTGGCGCGTAATCTAATCCTTAAAAAAGTTAACTTTATTTCTTACAGCCCCCGCTTTTTAGGCGGGGGAACTTTTTAAAGCTTAATCTTCCTTTTCTTGAGCTTGTTCTACTTCAATATAATCCACCTTTTGAAAACCAGTAGGTAAGGTTTCACCAGAGCGGGCGCGGGAAGTGATTTTCTCCTCTATTTGTGTAGCACTAAGATTTAAAACTCTCTTACCACAATGCAAAATCATCCGTCCATTCTTAGGCACTACAGCAATAGCCGCAATTCCATCAATACCTACTTCAAGGCGTGCACTTGAAATATTAATAAGCTTATTTCCCTTACCCTTAGCTAAAATCGGTAATTCTTTGGTAGGATAAATTAAAAGCTTGCCTTGTTTACTGACCACTGCAATCAAAGAATTATCAAGATCATTAAACTTAATCGGCGCTAAAATTTTAGCCTCACCATCTAAACTTACTAAAGCCTTACCACTGCGATTTTTAGTCACTAAATCATCATACGCACAAATAAAGCCATAGGCTTTATCAGTTGCTAAAAGGAAATACTCACCGCTTGAGCCTGTAAGGACATACTCAGCACTCTCTCCTGCACTTAAATTAGCTCTAGTAGATAAAGGCTCTCCCTGAGATCTAGCAGAAGGTAAATCCTTAATCTCCACAGTATAAGACCTACCTAAATCTGAGATAAAGATTACGACCTGATTACTACGTCCCACCGCACTTGCTTTATAACTATCGCCACCTTTATAGACTAAAGTTGTAGGATCAATGTCAGAGCCATTTGCCGCTCTCACCCAACCCATCTTTGAGAGTACAACCGTCATAGGTAAACTTGGGGTTAAATCCTCATCACTTATGGCCATAGCCGCATCTCTTTCTACAATAGCACAGCGCCTGTCATCACCATAAAGCTTAGTGTCAGCTTCAATTTCTTTTTTGATAAAGGTTTTAAGTCTTGCTTTTGAATTTAATAAACCTTCAAGCTTTTGCTTTTCAGCATTAAGCTTATCCATCTCACCTTTAAGTTTCATCTCCTCAAGGCGCGCAAGCTGTCTTAACTTAGTTTCTAAAATATATTCAACTTGCGCCGTGGTAAGCTTAAATTTCTCTTGAAGCTCGCTTTTTGGATCTTTACTTTCGCGAATGATTCTAATGACTTCATCTAAATTTAAAAACGCAATCATTAAACCATCTAAAAGATGTAATCTGCGATTTACATCCTCTAAACGATGATTCAAACGCTTTGTAACCGTCTCAATTCTAAAGCTTAGCCACTCTTTTAAAACTGTATCTAGACTTTTAACTTGAGGTTTACCATCTAAACCTAAAATATTTAAATTAACGCGATATGTACTTTCAAGATCAGTTGAAGCAAAAAGATGACTCATTAACATCTTGACATCAACACGATTTGATCTTGGGACAATGATTAAACGGCAAGGATCTTTATGATCAGAGGCATTAATCAAATCTTGGACAAAAGGCAATTTCTTTTTGGCCATTAAATCCGCAATTTCACGCTCTACCTGTCCTACTGAAACCTGAAAAGGTAAGGCTTTAATTACAATTCCTTCCTTTTGTACTTCATATACCGCTCTTTGACGAATAGTACCCGTTCCTGTCTTATACATGCGCAAAATTTCAGCATGTGGAGTAATAATTTCTGCTCCACACGGATAATCAGGACCTTGAATAAATTGCATCAAATCTTCTGACGATGCATTTTCATGATCTAAAAGGTAAATCACCGCTTGTGAGACTTCTTTTAAATTATGCGGTGGAATATCAGTTGACATACCAACTGCAATACCTGTTGTACCGTTTAAAAGAATATTAGGAAGTCTTGAAGGTAATGCCTTAGGCTCTTCAACTGTGCCATCAAAATTTGGCATATAATCAACGCAACCGGTATTTAAATCCGCAAGTAAGACCTCAGCATAAGGGGATAATCTAGCCTCGGTATAACGCATCGCAGCAAAGGACTTAGGATCTTCAACATCACCCCAATTTCCTTGCCCATCAACAGTTGGATAGCGTGAGCTAAATGGCTGTGCCATAAGGACCATCGCCTCATAACAAGCAGAATCACCATGCGGGTGATATTTACCTAAAACCTCACCTACAGTACGAGCTGACTTAACATGCTTAGCTTTAGGTCCAATCCCCAATTTAGCCATCGCATAGACAATACGTCTTTGTACAGGTTTCATACCATCAGTCACCGATGGTAACGCTCTGTCTCGAATGACATTCATTGAATAGTTTAAATAAGCATCTTCTGCAAAATTCTGCAAAGGGATCTGCTCAATGCCCTCAAGGCTTAATTGTCTTTTATGTTCGGTATCGTTATTCATGGAAAATCACTTCGTCAAAAAAGTTAAAAATTGCACTCAATGATATAATTAGAGTTTCGTTCGAGCCAATATTTTAATCTTTTAACACCTAAAAATAAAATCATGGAGCATACTTTGAAAAAGTGGCATTATTTTTTATTACCTCTAACCTTATGCTTATACTCTCAAATAAGTTTAGCTTTTGATAAACAAACTTTAATTAATAATGCCATAGTAGATGACATAGTATATGATGCGGATTTTGATTATTTAAAGCTTGGGAAATTCAGTGGCTTACCCTTATTCCCCCAAGGCTTTAAAGCCCCACGCTATTTAGTAGATCACGTCATAGTCAATAAATCTCATCATCAAATGCTACTCATGAAAGGTGATCAAGTCGTTAAAACTTATTGGATTGCGCTCTCCGATCGTCCTTATGGTGATAAAGAATACGAAGGCGATAGAAAAACACCAGAGGGTACCTATACCTTAGATTATGTAAAAGAAAACTCAACTTATTACCGGGCTTTCCACATTTCCTATCCCAACTCAGAAGATATCGCCCATGCACGCTCTTTAGGTAAGAAACCTGGTGGCATGATTATGATCCACGGGCAACCTAAAAATGATTCTGAATACCACGATAGTGTCCAACGTTCAGATTGGACAAATGGTTGCATTGCGATTTTAAATCCCGAAATCGATGAATTTATTTCTTTAGTAGATCCAGGAACCCCGATTACAATTAATCCTTAAACTTAGTCTTCAGTTGGAAACCAATGTACAAAGAAATTATTAAGCTCAGTGTTTTCTGAGATTAACATGTCGGCAACGGGGATCTCATCAGTGATTTCTCCTTTGTCTTCATCTTCTATGATATAGCTTACTTTAAAGAGAAATAAAGTTGCATAATCTTCTTCATAGAAGTTAGTAAGCTCCTCTTCCCACTCTTGCTCATACTCTTCTAAATCACACACCTCAAAGCACAAGCTATAGTCTTCTTTTTCATGAATCTTTAAAATGCGCTCATAAGTCTCTTGTGAAGAGACTGGTAAAGCTTCAGAGACTGTCGCTTGATAAATCTCATCACCGCGAGAGCAAAGCTCATCTATTTTTTTGTAGCTTAATCTGTTAACATCTAAAAATTTACTCATGCAATACTCCTAAAATAACAACGGGCCACCATTGTGACCCGCCAAACCTTATTAATGATTAATATCTAAATCTGCAGGAGGCCAGTGCTCAAGACGCATACCTAAGGTAAGACCTCTTTCAGCAAGGACATCCTTAATCTCAGTTAAAGATTTCTTACCTAAGTTTGGAGTCTTAAGTAACTCAACCTCAGTACGTTGAACCAAATCACCAATATACTTAATGCCTTCGGCCTTTAAGCAATTAGCGCTTCTTACTGTAAGCTCAAGATCTTCAACTGGACAAATGAGTTTTGGATCAATTAATGGACGGAATGAAGCATCCTCAGAAGGTGCAATTGAGTTTCTGATATCGACGAAAGAATGCAATTGCTCAGCAAAAACTGTTGAAGCCATACGAATTGCATCAGATGGATCAATAGTGCCATTAGTTTCGATATCTAAAATGAGCTGTTCCATACCATCAGCGATAGGTGCAGTGTGAACTGCAACATTTAATACCGGACAATATGAAGCGTCAATTAACAAGCGACCAATAAAACGATCCTCTTGACTATTCTCAACATGAGGGTGAGAAACAGCAGGAACGTAACCGCGACCGCGTGTTACATGTAAGCGCATACGTAAAACAGTTTTTGGATCGGTAATATGGCAAAGAACCAAATCAGGATTGGCAATCTCAACCCCACCTGGGCAATTGATTTCTCCTGCGCTAACAGGGCCAACTCCACTTTTAACCAGCTCTAAAACTGGATCATGATGCGGCAAACCCTCGCATCTGACAGCCACTTCCTTCAAGTTAAGAAGGATAAGAAGAATATCTTCCTGAACGCCTTCTAAAGCGCTGTACTCATGCACAACACCTTCAATTTCAACTTCAGTAATCGCATATCCTGGAATTGAAGAGAGCATGATACGACGCAAAGCGGTGCCAAGCACGCGAGCATAATTAGGCTCGAACGGCTCCAAAACTACTCGGGAGACGTTTTTTCTCAGGGAAGTAACTTCCTTGATGTTCGGCCTTTGAATGTCAGTGATTTGATCCAAGGTTTCACCCTCGTTTAGATACATAAGGCAGGTATTCTTTAAGACCGGGAAAATCCCGGTCCGTTATCGGATACTATTTTATCCTATTCAGCGGCTTCAGAATTATCAGAAGCGCTCTCAGCATTTGGACGATCAACAAGCATAATGTAAGCCATTGGAGCTTGATCGCCGTGACGGAAACCGCACTTTAAAATACGGGTATAGCCACCTGGACGATTAGCTGAAGCCTTACCAATCTCGTTGAACATCTTAGCTACTAAGCCCTCATCGCGTAAAACTGCGAAAAGGCGACGACGATTAGCTACAGTGTCCTCTTTTGCTCTAGTGATAAGAGGCTCAATGAAGCGACGCAATTCTTTAGCCTTTGGTAAAGTGGTCTTAATGCACTCGTGAGTGATAAGAGCCTTAGCCAAATTGCGATATAGCGCAGCACGGTGTGCTGAAGTACGGCCTAAGTGACGGCCTGCTAAACGATGACGCATATCTAAATTCCTTCGTTAGATTTAAAACCTATTTTGGGGTACGCAAGCCTTGAGGAGGCCAATTAGTCAAACGCATACCTAAAGAAAGGCCACGTTGAGCTAAGACATCCTTAATTTCGGTTAAAGACTTCTTACCTAAATTTGGTGTCTTGAGCAACTCAACTTCAGTACGTTGTACAAGATCACCAATGTAAATAATCTGCTCTGCCTTTAAGCAATTAGCAGAACGCACGGTTAACTCAAGATCATCTACTGGTTGCATGAGTACTGGATCTGGCATTGGCGGAGCTGCAGGAGCTAAAACATGCTCTGTTACATCTTCCTTATTTACCAAGTTAACCATATGATCGCAGATAAGATCAGCACCTTGCATTAAAGCTTGATCTGGAGCCATAGTACCGTTAGTTTCTAAGTCAATAACCAAACGGTCTAAATCGGTTCTTTGCTCAACACGAGCAGACTCAACTTCATAAACGAAGCGACGAACCGGACAGTATGCTGCGTCTATTAAAATCTCACTAGGTTTAGATGCCGGAATATGCTCGTCGGAAGTGGCTGGAACATATCCGCGACCGCTTGAGAGACGAATCTTCATTACTAATGAAGGAGTATCTCCAATTAAGGTGCAGATAAGTGCATCCCTATCTACGACGGAAATTCCTTCAGGACAAATAATATCCCCAGCGGTCACTGTACCTGCTTCATCACGAGAAATAGTAAGCCACAAAGGCTCATTAATCTCGTTTTCGCAGACAAAGGCAAGTTCTTTTAAATTCATGACCATTTCAAATAAGGTCTCTTTGAGATCTTCTTTATGGTCATTTAAAGAACTGACGCCTTCAATCTCAAAAGCATCAACAGCGACACCTGGAAGGGTCTTTAACAGAACTCCGCACAGCGCAACGCCTAGTGTGTTGCCGAATCCTCTCTCTAAAGGTTCAAGGACAATGCGGGCACGATTTGGGCCCTGCTCGGTGAAACCCACCGGCTTTGGCTTAAGCAGATCACATACTGACACTATAGTTACCCCGTATACTAAAAAGCGATGCCGGCACTAGCCGTTACTTGGAGTAGAACTCGACGATGAGTGCTTCCTTAATATCGGAAGGTAACTCAGCGCGTTCCGGCTTGCTCTTGAAGGTTCCCTTCATGGCGTCATGATCGACGTCAATCCAGCTTGGCTTTAAAGCTCTTTGACCTGAAAGGTCAATAGCAGCCTTAATGCGCAATTGCTTCTTAGCTTTCTCGCGAACTGCGATAACATCAGAAGGCTGAACCTGATAAGATGGAATATTAACTACACGATCGTTAACAGTAATAGCCTTGTGGGACACAAGCTGACGTGACTCCATACGAGTAGAGCCAAAGCCCATGCGATAAACCACATTGTCTAATCTGCACTCCAAAAGTTGGAGGAGATTCTCACCGGTATTACCCGGCATATTTGCGGCCTTCTTGTAGTAATTGCTGAATTGACGCTCGAGGACACCGTAAATACGACGAACCTTTTGCTTCTCACGCAACTGCATACCATAGTCAGATAAGCGAGCCTTATTAGCACCATGTTGACCTGGAGCAGTGTCGAGCTTGCACTTGGTGTCAATGGAACGAACGCCAGACTTCAAGAAAAGGTCCACACCTTCGCGACGGCTTAATTTCAGGGCCGGGCCAGTGTATTTTGCCATTTATCTTTCTCCTAAAATTGAAGCTTAATTAGACGCGACGCTTCTTTGGCGGGCGGCAACCATTGTGAGGGATTGGGGTAACATCGGTGATGTTAGTAATCTTATAACCGATAGCGTTCAAGGCGCGAATTGAAGATTCGCGACCTGGGCCTGGTCCCTTCACTAAAACTTCAAGATTCTTTACACCATATTCCTTGGCAGCCTCACCTGCTCTCTCAGCGGCAACCTGTGCAGCATAAGGAGTAGACTTACGTGAGCCACGGAAACCTGAACCACCAGCAGTAGCCCATGAAAGAGCATTACCTTGACGGTCAGAGATAGTTACAATGGTGTTATTGAAAGATGCGTGAATGTGTGCGACACCATCAGCGATTTGCTTCTTAGCACGCTTGCCACCACGAACACGTGGAGCAGCAGCCTTAGTAGCAGTAGTAGTTGCAGCTGGGGTAGCAGCTGGAGCCTGGGCAGGAGCGGCTGGAGCGGCTGCTGCCTGTGGTGCAGTCTTAACTTCTTCAGACATGATGCCTCCTTACTTCTTGATGCTCTTGCGCGGACCCTTACGGGTGCGTGCATTAGTCTTAGTGCGTTGGCCACGAACTGGTAAGCCACGACGGTGTCTAAGACCACGATAAGTACCAAGGTCCATGAGGCGCTTGATGTTCAAAGTAACTTCACGGCGTAAGTCACCTTCTACGGTGTACTTAGCAACTTCAGCACGGATCTTATCGATCTCAGCCTCGGAAAGATCTTTGAACTTAGTTAATTGTTCAATACCAGCGGCTTTAAGAATATCAGCAGCGCGGGTAGGGCCGATGCCATAAATTGATTGCAATGCAATCACGGCAATCTTCTGATCAGGCACATTAATGCCAGCAATACGGGCCACTATTGATCTCCTGAATAAAGGTCGTTAAACATACGGTAGCTGTAAAGCCCGTTAGGATACACAGCCACCTCTTATAGTGCACTTTGGCATATTCCCTAAGTCTTTATAAAAAATTAAAAAGACAAAGACTTTTAGGAACGAGATATTATAAGGAAAGGATCATAAAGATGCAAGAGCAAATAAAATTATTTTCACCCCTACAAACAAAAACACGACCGAAAATTCGATCGTGTTTTCATACAAGAGCGCAGTATTAGCCCTGACGCTGCTTGTGCTTTGGATTGACGCAGATGATGCGAACAACGCCGTGGCGACGAACCACCTTGCAGTTGCGGCAGATCTTCTTAACTGAAGCACCTACTTTCATTTTTTCACTCCATGTCTTAGAGGCTTAACGCCCGTAATTTCTAAGATTGGCCTTGCGCATGATGTCACCATATTGTTGGTTCATCATATGGCTTTGTAGCTGAGCTACGAAATCCATAATTACAACGACGATAATCAATAAAGATGTACCACCGAAGTAGAACTGTACATTAAACCAGTTCATAAGTAACTGCGGAACAAGGCAGACCAATACCATATAAATGGAACCGCTTAAGGTCAAACGAGTCATCACTTTATCGATGAAACGTGCAGTTTGTTCACCTGGGCGGATACCCGGAATGAAGGCCCCACTCTTCTTCAAATTCTCTGCTACATCGCGAGGGCTAAATACCAAAGCGGTATAGAAGAAGGTGAAGAAAACAATGGCAGCGGCATAGAGAAGCTCATACAGAGGCTGACCTGGCTGCAAGAACAAAGATATCTCTTGGAGCACATTAGCTACAGCGTTTTCACCTTGACCAAACCATGAAACCACAGTGCCTGGGAATAAGATGATCGAAGAAGCAAAAATTGCTGGGATCACACCAGACATATTGATCTTAAGTGGCAAGGTCGAACGCGGCTGCTGATAAATGCGATTACCCATTTGACGCTTTGCATAATCAATAACAATGCGTCTTTGACCTCTTTCGATAAAGACTACGAAGAAGGTAACTGCAACCACTACCACACCAATAATTAAAAGGCCGATAGTAGAAAGATCACCTTGACGTGCCTGCTCGAAGGTTCTGGCAATTGCACTTGGAAGCCCCGCCACAATACCTGCAAAGATGATTAAAGAAATACCATTACCAATACCACGCTCTGTGATTTGTTCACCAAGCCACATTAAGAACATAGTACCAGTCACCAAGGAAATGGTAGTTACAAAGTAAAAGCCAAAACCTGGATTATCTACAAGACCTGGCATCATATTCGGAATACCGGTTGCGATACCAACGGCCTGTAAGGCAGCGAGGAATAACGTACTTACACGAGTATATTGCGTAATCTTACGTCTACCACTTTCGCCTTCTTTCTTCATCTCAGCAAGAGTTGGGTTAATGACCGCCAAAAGCTGTATGATAATGGACGCAGAGATATACGGCATGATACCAAGTGCTAAGACGGATGCACGTTCAAGAGCACCACCTGAGAACATGTTAAACATACCGATAATGGTTCCGCTCTGTTCGTCAAAGACGCGCTGTAAGATCTCGGCATTCACGCCTGGAACTGGAATATAAGAACCAATTCTAAACATGATTAAGCCTATCAACACGAAAAGCAATCTCTGGCGAAGTTCAGTATTACCACCTGAGGATTTGCTTTGTGCTGCTGCAGCTCGTCCTTTTTCCAGAAGCGATTTTCTAGCCATTCAAATCTCCGAAGGGGCGCGTGGCGCCCCTAAAATTACTTCTTTGAGCCCTTCTTGGCCTGAGACTCGGCCTTAGCAGCCTTGTCCTTCTTAGCTGGCTTCACGATACCAGTTGCTGCAAGCTTATCTTGCAACATCTTGACCTTAGCAGCTCTGCGCTTGGCGCTTAACTCACGACGAGAAGCAGCCTCAACAGAGTAGCTGGCAAGCTCAACAGTACCACCGGCAGCCTCAATGGCAGCCTTAGCACCGCGAGTTACACCGATACCCTTAACCTCAACCTTACGGTTAAAGCCTGGGACACGTGAAAGCACGAGCTTCACATATTGAATTTTTTGAGTAATGAGACCTGCCTCTAATAAAGCGGCACGATCAATAACATCACCCTTTACCTTATTAAGATCGTTTAAGGAAACTTCAGCGGTGATTTCCTTCTTTGGAGACCAGAAACCAAACTTTGGTAATCTGATCTTCATTGGCATTTGACCGCCTTCAAATCCTGGACGAACGTTCGGGCTCTTTCTTGCACCAGAACCCTTGATACCACGGCCGCAGGTCTTACCGAGGCCAGAGCCAATACCACGACCAACACGGACGTGCTTACGGCGAGAGCCAGCATTTGGCTTAAGAGTATTTAAATACATGACTTACTCCTCAACCTTGACCATGTAGCTTACTTTGTTAATCATACCGCGAACAGAAGGAGTATCTTCAAGCTCGACAGTGTGACGGATACGGCGCAATCCAAGACCGCGCACGGTGGCAACATGATCTGGCTTACGGCCGATCACGCTCTTCACCAATGTTACCTTAACGGTTTTCTTCTCGGTCATATCTTACTCCAGGATTTCCTTAACAGAGAGACCGCGCTTAGCAGCAACGCTCTCTGGAGTACGCATGGAAGCTAAAGCCTGAACAGTTGCACGAACCACATTAATTGGGTTGGTTGAACCATAAACCTTAGCTAACACATTACGCACACCTGCAACCTCTAAAACAGCGCGCATAGCACCGCCAGCAATAATACCAGTACCTTCAGAGGCAGGTTGCATATAAACCATAGAGCCTGAGTGCTCACCCTTAACAGCGTGGAAAAGGGTACCGTTATTTAAGGTAATGTTGTTATTAACATTACGACGGGCTTGTTCAATTGCCTTTTGAATAGCAGCTGGAACTTCGCCTGCCTTGCCATAACCATAACCTACGCGGCCCATACCATCACCAACAACAGTTAAAGCGGTGAAAGAGAAAATACGACCGCCTTTAACCACTTTGGCAACACGGTTAACGGCTACTAGCTTCTCTTGGAGCTCTCCAGCCTGAGTTTCGTCTTTATGTGCCATCTTACACTCCTAGAACTTAAGGCCAGCTTCACGAGCAGCATCTGCTAAAGCAGCTACACGGCCGTGATACTTATAGCCGGAACGGTCAAAAGCTACGGTCTGAACGTTAGCAGCTAAAGCACGCTTTGCAACCTCAGAACCAATAACTTTGGCAGCTTCAATATTGCCAGTGTATTTAAGATCCTTGACAAGATCCTTTTCCAAAGTTGAAGCGGTTGCCAAAACTTTGCTGTCCTTATCAATGATCTGGGCATAAATGTGGCGCGGAGTACGGGTAACGACGAGGCGAGTGACTCCGAGCTCATGCATCTTAGCGCGTGACTTACCAGCGCGACGGATGCGGGATGCTTTCTTTGCGAACATGGTGAACTTTCCTCAGTGTTACTTCTTCTTAGCTTCCTTCATGCGGACGACTTCATCAGAGTAGCGAATACCCTTGCCCTTATACGGCTCTGGTTGACGATACTTTCTGATGTCGGCTGCGACTTGACCTAAAAGAGCCTTATCATAGCTCTTTAAAACAATCTCGGTCTGAGATGGGGTCTCGCAGGTTACGCCCTCTGGAAGCTCATGGTTTACTGGGTGAGAGAAACCTAAAGCTAAGTTTAAAACATTGCCCTTAGCTTGTGCACGGTAACCTACACCTACTAACTGTAACTTCTTCTCAAAGCCTTTATCAAGGCCTACCACCATGTTATGGATAATGGCACGAGTAGTACCAGACTGCATATTGGCTTCTTTGGAATCATCAACGCAAGATACCTTAACGTTGTTGTCCTCAACAGCAACTTTTACAGTTGGATGAACATTGAAAACCATTTGGCCCTTCTTGGACTTAACGGTTACAGCTTGTCCATCGATTAAAACCTCAACGCCCTGAGGAATAGCTACTGCTTCTTTAGCAATACGTGACATGATCTCCTCCCTTATGCGACGTAGCAAATAACTTCGCCGCCTAAGCCGTCCTTACGGGCAGCGCGGTCAGTCATAAGGCCCTTAGAGGTGGAAATCACCGCAATGCCAAGGCCATTCATGATCTTTGGTAAATCACGGCACTTCTTGTAAATACGAAGACCTGGACGTGAAACGCGTTGAATCATTTCAACAACAGGCTTGCCCTCGTAATACTTGAGGCCAATTTCCAGTACTTTCTTAACATCGCCAGTCTCTTTAACTGAAGCGATATAACCCTCTTTTAACAAAAGGTTAGCAATAGCAACCTTCTGCTTAGAGGAAGGCATGGACACCGAAACCTTGCCAGCGGCTTGGCCGTTACGGATGCGGGTCAGCAAATCCGCGATCGGATCTTGCATGCTCATGTGTTTCTCTCCTCTAATTACCAGGAAGCCTTACGAAGGCCTGGGATTTCACCACGCATCATGTGCTCGCGCAACTTGATGCGGCATAGACCGAACTTGCGTAAATAACCATGTGGACGACCAGTCTCAGAGCAACGATTGCGCTGACGGCAACGGCTTGAATCACGTGGTAATTGTGCTAAGGCAACTACAGCTGCCCAACGGTCTTCGTCAGAGGCGGAGACACTTGAAATTGTCTTCTTGAGCTCTTCACGCTTGGCACGATACTTCTGTGCAAGACGCTCTCTCTTGAGCTCGCGGTTCTTCATTGAAGTCTTAGCCATAAGGTTATGTCCTCGTTACTTGGCCTGATTTGTGCGGAACGGGAAGTTAAAGGCCTCAAGAAGGGCACGGCCCTCTTCGTCGGTCTTTGCAGTAGTAGTAATCGTGATATCAAGGCCACGAATAGCGTCGACCTTATCGTAATCGATCTCTGGGAAAATGATCTGCTCACGCACACCCATTGAGTAGTTACCGCGACCGTCAAAAGACTTAGCGGATAAACCACGGAAGTCACGAATACGAGGAATAGCGATCACAATTAAACGCTCTAAGAACTCCCACATACGCTCGCCGCGTAAGGTAACCTTACAGCCAATTGGATAACCCTCACGAATATGGAAGCCCGCTACGGATTTGCGAACCTTGGTGATTAATGGCTTCTGGCCAGAAATTGCGGCCATATCGCGTGCTGCGTTCTCAAGAATCTTCTTATCTGAGACAGCCTCACCAACACCCATATTAAGGGTAATCTTCACAATCCGAGGGACTTGCATGACTGTTTTGTAACCAAACTTCTCAGTTAAGGCTTTGATTACTTCCTGCTTGTATTGATCATGCAGTTTCGCCATCGTTTATCTCCTGATAAAAACTGCTATTTAGTTTCTGAAGGCACAAGTGCGTTATTTGACTTGAAGAAGCGAACTTTCTTGCCATCTTCAACACGGAAGCCAACGCGATCAGCCTTCCTGGTTTCTGGGTTGTAAATTGCGACGTTAGAAACATCAATCTTTGCTTCTACATCGACGATACCTGGCTCAATGCCAGCTTGTGGGTTGCCCTTCTGGTGTTTCTTAACCATGTTAACACCTTCGACCAACACCTTATTTTCACGCGGAAAAACTTGGGTAACTTTACCAGTCTTGCCCTTATCTTTACCGGTGATGACGATAACTTCGTCGTTACGGCGGATTTTAGCTGCCATTTTTTTCCCCTATCTATTAGAGTACTTCTGGAGCCAAAGACACAATCTTCATAAATTGCTCGGAACGAAGTTCACGAGTAACTGGTCCGAAGATACGAGTGCCGATAGGCTCGTGCTGATTGTTCAAAAGAACAGCAGCATTACTATCAAAGCGAATGACGGAACCGTCAGCTCTACGTACACCCTTCTTAGTGCGTACAACAACTGCGTCAACGACATCGCCCTTCTTGACCTTGCCGCGTGGGATTGCTTCTTTGACTGACACCTTAATGATGTCGCCAATAGCGGCATAACGGCGATGAGATCCACCAAGGACCTTAATGCACATTACGCTGCGAGCACCTGAATTGTCGGCAACGTCGAGCATGCTTTGCATTTGGATCATTTTAGAATGCTCCGTTGTTAAACAAAAACAATCCTTAAAGGCTACCATTAGCCTAAGAAGGCGCGAAATTGTACCATATAAAAATAAAGGCCGCAAGGTTTTATCCTCACGGCCCCTTATTTTTTATTCTCTATTGATTAAGAATTAGCCACGGGCCTTCTCAACGATAGAGACTAAAGTCCAGGCAATAGTCTTAGAAACTGGGCGGCACTCTTTGATTTCAACGAAATCGCCAACGTGAGCCTGATTCTCGACGTCCTGAACGTGGATCTTGGTAGTACGCTTCACAATCTTGCCATAGATTGGGTGCTTTACACGACGCTCAATGGCAACAGTGCAGGCCTTCATCATCTTATCGCTGACTACACGGCCGCGTAAGGTACGTCCCTTAAGAGTTTGAGTCTCGGACATTTCACTTTCCTCTAGTTAGCAGTCTTTGAAGACAGCTTCTCAGACAATACAGTATTGACGCGTGCAATATCGCGACGCACCTTACGGACATTGTCAGTCTGCTGTAACTGAGATGCCTTCAGCTGAAAACGAAGGTTAAATTGCTCACGCTGAAGATCTGAAAGTTCCTGTCTTAACTCTTCAACAGACTTGTTGCGTAATTCACTTGCCTTCATTAAATCACCGCCTTGCGAACAAAAGTGGTGGTAACAGAGAGCTTAGCTGCTGCAAGACGGAAAGCCTCACGAGCAGTCTCCTCAGGAATACCACTGATTTCAAAGAGCATCTTGCCAGGCTGAATTGGGGCAACCCAATATTCAACGGCACCCTTACCCTTACCCATACGAACACCTAATGCTTTCTGGGTAATTGGCTTATCTGGGAACACGCGGATCCAGACCTTACCGACACGCTTCATCTCACGAGTGAAAGCACGACGGGCAGCCTCAATCTCACGAGCAGTAATCTGACCACGAGAGGTAGCCTTAAGGCCATACTCGCCAAATGACACCTCATTACCGGTGTGGGCAAGTCCCTCATTACGACCCTTTTGAGTCTTGCGGTATTTAGTACGCTTTGGTTGTAACATTGTATCTTCCCCTCAGTTACTCAGCAGCCTTAGCTTCAGTAGCCTCAGCAGCCTTTGCTGGACGAGCGCCACGACCACGGCGATTGCCACGGTTGTTAGCGTCTTCACGACGACGCTTGCGACCAGCTGGAGCTTGGGCATTACGATCCTCAGTCTCTTCCTGAGTTAATGGAAGATCACCTAAGACCTCACCCTTGAAGATCCACACCTTAACGCCAATTACACCATAGGTGGTAACGGCCTCAGAAAGTGCATAATCAATGTCAGCACGCAAAGTGTGAAGAGGCACACGGCCTTCACGTAACCACTCAGAACGGGCAATTTCTGCACCACCTAAACGGCCGGAGACCTCAACCTTAATGCCCTTAGCGCCAACGCGCATAGCATTTTGGATAGCCTTCTTCATAGCGCGACGGAACATTACACGGCGCTCTAACTGAGAGGCAATAGAATCAGCAACTAACTTAGCATCTAAGTCTGGCTTTCTAATCTCACTGATGTTGACCTGAGCTGGAACACCTGCGATAGAAGCGATGTTCTTGCGAAGCTTCTCAACATCCTCACCCTTCTTGCCAATCACAATACCTGGACGGGCAGTGTGGATGGTAACACGAATGCTCTTTGCTGGACGATCGATAACGATACGTGAAACAGAAGCATTCTTAAGCTCCTTAGTTAAGTACTTACGTACTTCAAAGTCGCTCTTAATATTGGCTGGAAAATTTGCACTTGAGGCATACCAAACCGATGAATATGGCTTGGTGATACCTAGTCTAATTCCAATTGGATTAACTTTCTGACCCATAAGTGGCTCCTTTAGCGCTCAGCAACATATACGCTGATGTGGGAGGTGCGCTTGACGATACGGTCTGCGCGACCCTTAGCACGCGGCATGATACGCTTTAAGGACGGACCCTCATCGACCATGATGCGAGCAACATACAGCTTATCTACATCTAAAGAGGCATTGTTCTCAGCGTTAGCAACAGCTGATGCTAATACCTTGTAGATTAATGCTGCAGCCTTACGTGGGCTGAACTTAAGAAGGTCTAAAGCCTTGTCAACAGGCATCCCGCGAACTTGGTCTGCAACAAGACGTGCCTTCTGGGCAGAAGTACGTGCATAACGGTGAACAGCTTTAATTTCCATTATACTGACTCCTACTTAGCAGCTTTCTTATCAGCGGCAACGTGACCGCGGAAAGTACGGGTCGGGGCGAACTCACCCAACTTGTGACCTACCATTTCATCAGAGACGTACACCGGCACATGCTGTCTGCCGTTGTGTACGGCAATAGTCATACCGATCATGGAAGGTACGATCATAGAACGGCGAGACCAGGTCTTAATCGGCTTCTTGTCGTTTTCCTGGAGTGCCTTCTCTACTTTCTTGAGAAGGTGCTCGTCAATAAACGGACCTTTCTTCAGAGAACGTGGCATGTTAAATCCTCAACTAATTAGCGGTGGTGAACGATGTACTTCTCAGTACGCTTGTTCTTGCGGGTCTTGTAGCCCTTACATGGAGTACCCCATGGAGAACGTGGTTGAATGCCCTTATTACGGCCCTCACCACCACCATGTGGGTGGTCAATTGGGTTCATTGACATACCACGAACTGTTGGACGGACACCGCGCCAACGGTTAGCACCAGCCTTGCCAAGTTGACGAAGCATGTGCTCTGAGTTACCAATTTCACCAACAGTTGCACGACCATTAGCTAAAACACGACGCATTTCGCCTGATCTCATACGTAAAGTTACGTAGTCACCCTCACGGGCTAAGATCTGGCAGAAAGCACCAGCTGAACGTGCAAAAGTAGCACCAGCACCTGGAACAAGCTCAACTGCGTGAACGTTTGTACCTACAGGGATGTTGCGAAGTGGTAAAGCGTTACCAACTTTGATTGGAGCAGAATCACCTGACATGATCTTGTCACCAACCTGAAGTCCCTTAGGAGCTAAAATGTAGCGGCGCTCGCCATCTGCGTATAAAACCAAAGCAATGTGAGCACTGCGGTTTGGATCATACTCTAAACGCTCAACACGAGCCTCAATACCATCCTTTTGACGCTTGAAGTCAATTAAACGGTAACGTTGCTTGTGACCACCACCAATGTGACGGGTAGTAATGTGACCATAATTGTCACGGCCACCAGTCTTGCGCTTCTCAACTACGAGAGGAGCGAAAGGACCACCCTTCCAC
Source organism: uncultured Succinivibrionaceae bacterium (assembly GCA_944389835.1). Classification (GTDB taxonomy): domain Bacteria; phylum Pseudomonadota; class Gammaproteobacteria; order Enterobacterales; family Succinivibrionaceae; genus Avisuccinivibrio_A. Next base: position 13,653 of record CALXNU010000006.1, on the reverse strand, counting down.
AGGTCAGGATTCTTAATCTGAATAACGTGACGGCGGCCTGCGGAGGTTGGCTTAGCCTTAATAATAGCCATTAGTTACTCTCCTTTTGGGCATCTGCAACAGTGAAGTCGAAAGACTGACCTTGCTTTAAGGTTACATAGGCCTTCTTCCAGTCAGAACGACGACCAATGCCGTGAATTGAACGGCGAGCCTTACCCTTCACATTTAAAGTACGTACAGCGTCTACTTCGACACCGAAAATACGCTCTACTGCAGTTTTGATCTCAGGCTTGCTAGCATCCTTTAATACCTTAAAAACGATGGTATTATTGGCTTGAACTGCATTTGCCTTCTCTGAAACTACTGGGCCTTGTAACACATTCATTAAACGGGAGTTTGTCATTTAAGCATCTCCTCAACCTTCTTGACGGCATCAGAGGTCATCACGACCTTCTCAAAACCAACGAGGTTTACTGGGTTGAAAAGAGAAGTACCTGGCTGGCAGACTTCCACCTTATATAAATTGCGAGCGGCTAAGAATAAATTCTCATCGAACTCAGCAGTAACGATTAAAGCCTTATCTAAACCAAGTTCCTTAAGCTTAGCTACGAGAGACTTAGTCTTGTGATCCTCAAGCTTAAGCTCGTTAACCACTACTAAACGGTCCTGACGAACAAGCTCAGAAAGAATAGAACGCATAGCTGCGCGATACATTTTACGATTAACTTTCTGAGTCCAATCTTGTGGCTTAGCTGCGAAGATGGTACCACCAGCGCGCCATAATGGTGAACGGGTAGAACCTGCACGTGCACGGCCAGTACCTTTCTGACGGAATGGCTTCTTACCGCCACCTGAAACCTCAGAACGGGTCTTCTGCGCTTTAGTTCCTGCGCGGGCAGTGCTTAGGTAGGAAACTACTACCTGATGCACTAGCGCCTCGTTGAACTCACGACCAAAGGCGTTCTCTGACACCTCAAGGCCCTGCTCAGCGCCAATCATCTTTAATTCCATGTTACTTTACCTTCTGGTTAAGCCTTGACACTTGGTCTTACGATCACGTCGCCGTTATTGGCACCTGGAACAGCACCCTTCACTAAAAGGAGGTTGCGCTCTTGGTCGATGCGAACGAGATCAAGACACTGGACGGTGACTCTCTCATTACCCATGCGGCCAACCATCTTCTTGCCCTTGAACACACGACCTGGGGTCTGGTTCTGACCGATGGAACCTGGCACACGGTGAGAACGTGAGTTACCGTGAGTAAAGTCCTGAGTGCGGAAGTTGTAACGCTTAACAGTACCAGCAGTACCTTTACCTTTTGACTGACCGGTAACATCTACCTTCTTAACATCAGCAAAAGCGTCAACTTTAATCTCAGAACCGACCTGATAGGCTTCTAACTCGGCAGGTTCGAGACGGAACTCCCAAAGACCACGACCGGCTGCTACGCCTGCCTTGGCAAAGTGACCAATTTCAGCCTTGGTCATGCGGCTCTGCTTGCGCTCGCCAGTGGTGACCTGAATGGCGCAGTAGCCATCAGTATCAACATTCTTAATCTGGGTAACGCGGTTTGCTTCAACCTGGATGACGGTAACTGGAACAGACTTGCCGTCCTCGTTGAATACACGAGTCATGCCAAGTTTGCGGCCTACTAAACCGATTGACATTTACTATTTCCCCCTCTTAGCGAAGGCTGATCTGAACATCTACACCGGCAGCAAGATCGAGGCGCATTAAAGCATCAACGGTCTTCTCAGTCGGCTCCACGATGTCTACTAAACGCTTGTGAGTACGGATCTCGTACTGATCACGGGCATCTTTATTAACATGTGGGGAGATGAGGATGGTGTAGCGCTCCTTACGAGTTGGGAGCGGGATCGGACCACGAACCTGAGCACCAGTACGCTTAGCGGTTTCTACGATTTCAGCTGTTGAATGATCAATCAGTCTGTGGTCGTATGCCTTGAGGCGGATCCTAATTCTTTGGTTCTGCATTTACAGACTCCGTTTAATAAAAAAAGAACACGAAAACACTTGCCTTCTAGCCCCAAAACGAGGTAAGAGGAAGTGTCTCACTTTACAATCCTCCCAAAATTAGGGAGAGTCTCTGCAGCCACATTCTTATAAATGGAGGGCTGGATCTGTGAACGAGCCTTTTTAGGCTCACAGAAATAAAAAGCCTGGCTATTATAGCCTCATAAATTATTTTTTCAAGCCTTTTGCTGTAAAAAATCCGATTTTTATGCACTTTGTGCAAAGTTCACTGACTCTCGTTATAATGCAATCCCCTTAACTTAGAATAGGTGCTAAATGTCTTTAATATTGCCTAATGATTTTGGGTCTACTCCAAAAAAGAATTTGATCTTACCGCCTAATTTTAAATCCCTACTTTTACATTGCTGTTGCGCCCCTTGCGCAGGGGCCATGCTTGAGTGTTTTAGAGTCTACGATATAAAACCTCTCGTCTTTTTTTATAACCCCAATATCATGCCCAAAGAGGAATATGAAAAAAGACGCGATGAATTAATAGCCCTTTGTGAACTTTTAGATTTTCCTTATGAAATTGGCGATTATAAAGTCCGGGAGTTTTTAGATTTAGTAAAAAGCCTTGAAAAAGAACCTGAGAGAGGTAGGCGTTGCGATCTTTGTTTTACCCATCGCCTAAGCGTAAGCGCAATGAGAGCAAAAGAACTTGGGATAAGTCATTTTACTACCACCCTTGCCACCTCTCGTTGGAAGAGTAAAGAGCAAGTAGACAAAGCAGGATTTACAGCACAAGATACTGTAGGAGGTGTACAGTACTGGGCTGAGGATTGGAGAAAAGGTGGCTTAGTTACTAGACGCTATCAATTAGTTAAAGAATTTTCTTTTTATAATCAAACGTATTGTGGCTGTATTTTCTCGAAAATAAATTGTGAGCACCAAAACTAAAAGAGGGCTTTAAGCCCTCCCTTGTCTTACTTTATTCTCTTAAGCACCATAAACTTCACGGTACTCATACATGGCCCTTAAATGACTCTTCATCGTTTCATCTTCTTCAAGATAGGCTATCAAGTCACTAAAGGTAATAATAGATACAATTGAAATACCTAAATTCTCTTGTACTTCATTAATTGCTGAAAGTTCAGTATGACCCTTTTCTTGACGATCCAAAGCAATTACTGCACCATTAAAATGTGCACCTGCTTTTTTAATAATTACATCACTTTCGCGAATTGCAGTACCTGCTGTAATTACATCATCAATTAGTACGACCTCTCCGGTAAGTCTTGCACCTACAAGAGATCCGCCTTCACCATGATCTTTAATCTCTTTGCGATTAAAGCACCATGGAACATTGATACCATGCTCCGAGGATAATGCCATAGCAGTAGCGCAAGCTAAAGGAATACCTTTATAGGCAGGTCCAAATAAGACATCATATTTTAAAGAGCTATTTACTAAAGCTTGAGCGTAACAGGAACCTAGGATAGCTAAATCCTCTCCGGTACAAAAAAGTCCGGCATTAAAAAAGTAAGGACTGACCCGGCCTGATTTTAAAATAAAGCTACCAAACTTGAGCACTCCCTTATCTAAGGCCAACTCAATAAACCGGCGTTGATAATCCTGCATTTTCTTGTCCTCAATTTTAACTAAAGCTGACTAATTTTAACATCTTATTTGTAAGTTAGCAGTAGTCGCTTTAATTAAGCTTGAGCAATGTTACAATTAACATGCAAAAAGGAGACACGAATGAGCATTATTAGAAGTATGACTGGCTACGCCTCTTTAAGGCGGTCTTTGCCCCAAGGGATTTTAACGCTTGATTTAAAGTCAGTTAACAATCGCTATTTTGAAATCTACTGCAAATTGCCAGATGAATTTCGCTATTTTGAAGCTGAATTTAGAAATAGCTTGAGGGAGGTAACCTCAAGAGGTAAATTTGAGTTTTTCTTAAGCTTTGAGCCAAATGAAGAGCAAAGTCTACATTTAAATACTAATCTTGTAGATTTGTTATGTAAGCATTTAAATTATATAAAAGAAAAAAATCAAGATTGTACTATTAATGCCGTAGATCTCTTAAATTTTCAAGGCGTTTTAGTGCCTGAAGAAAATATGTTTTCAAGCATTGATGATGCAATTAGAGAGAACATAAAAATTTTAATTAATGATTTTATTCAAACCCGCAATCGCGAAGGTGAGCGCCTTGTTAAAACTCTTGAAGAGAAACTTGAGGCGATTGAAAATCTTTTAGTAAGTATTGAAGAAAACCTTGAAGAGCTAGTCCCTCTTGAAAGAGAAAAACTTAAAGATAAAATCGAATTATTAAAAGTTGATGTCACTCCAGATAGATTTGAGCAGGAAGTCGCCCTATTAGCGCAAAAAAGTGATATAGCAGAAGAGTACGATAGAATTAAATCTCATATTAAAGAGACGCGTAATATTTTAAAGAAAGGCGGCATTTGTGGTAAAAGACTCGACTTTATGATGCAAGAGTTTAACCGTGAAGCTAATACCATGGCATCTAAAGCCTCAAATCTTAATATCACCAGAGTGGCTGTTGATCTTAAAGTGCTAATTGAGCAAATGCGCGAGCAAATCCAAAATATCGAGTAATTTTTCTAAAGCTTGGATCGAGGCCAAGCTTTACTCTTTTTTGGGATCTTAGCTTTTAGTCAAAGGACATCGTGTGTTTGGCAAGAGCTATGATTTTAAAAATGCTCTCATGCATCTCTTTTGGCACTCCTCCTACTCCTCGATTGTGCATTTCATTTAAAACCGCTAAAGCTAAGCCTGGCTTGGTTTCTTTGCGTATTGCCTGCGTGATAATTTTTGAAGATGGGAATTGCTTTTTATTATAAGGACCAATAAGACCTGCGCATTGCTTGAAAACATTATCATAGCCACGTTGGAAAAAATAATGTTCAATGTCTTGGGCAGGTAAAACTAGCAAATGATTTTTTAAATCTCCCTTTACAAAAGCTTTTACAGTTTGCGCATAACGTTTACCTGCTTCATCGCCATCGGTAATAATATAAGTGGCAATGCCAAGCGATCTTGCAATTTTTAATAAAGGCGTCAAACCACATTGAGCAAATTCAACCACCCTTACACCTTCACAACTTAAAGAATAACCTAAAATAGATGCAATCTCAGGGATAAACCACATTTCAGTTTCCCCTTCAACTAACACCCATACTCTGGCAAATAAGGCAATGGGACGATTTATTCTGATATGAAAGGCAATTCGCCTTAAATCATCTGCATTAAAGTGACTTTCGCTTATTTGATAGGCTCTCGTATCATAATATTGACGACATAATCTTCTAAGCCTTGATAAAGGCACTGAAGTTAATAAATCACAAGAGTTCGTTGTTACTATTTTTTGTACCGGTAAACTTTCTACAATAGACCAAAATGAAAGTAATAAAGAAGGATGAAAGCGTCCTTCAACATCCTCTAAAATGACAATCGGTCTTGCTTGATGATCAAACTCCCGAGTCCCTTTTGAGGCAAATAAAGCTGCCGTTAAAAAAATCAATAAAAATTTCTCACGAGTTGGCGCATCGCTTTTAATTTCATGATTTAAACGCGAAAGTGACTCTAAGGATAAAGGCTTACTTACCAAATCACGGATCCCACGCCTACTTTTTTGTTTATGATTAAATTTAATATTGCCACCGTATGAAGATAAATACTTAGTTGAAATTAAATTTAAAGTTTCAATGTCGGCATTTAGGTCATGAGATAATGCATCTCCCTCTTCTAACATACTAATTTTTGAGGTTAACTCTAAAAGAGTTTTACTGTCTTCATCATTAATCTCATCTAAACTTAAATTATTATCCATTCTAGAATCTCGCATTCTAAGCACCGGATTCATGGCAATAATAAGTTTTATAATTTCATCATTTGAGCATTTTAATGTCTGACCCTGAAGATTAGTTACCATATGCGAGGTAACAAAGTTACCCTCAGCATCTTTGTGCGCTTCTATGCGATAAAAAACTCTTCTTAAACCATCATCACAAAGCTGCCATGCCTCACCTAAGCGTTTTAAACGCCTCGAACTTAACGCAAGGCCAAGCGATGCTTCACAAAAAATTAACTTAACTACTATAGTTGAAATATCTTGATCAAATACATCCGAGGCCACGAAATTAAAATCAGAGGAATCCTTATCTTTTAAAAAGGAAGCTAGAGCCTCTTCATTAGCCTTACTTGAAAACCCCAAATTAAGTGGAGGACGGGGCGTATTTAAAGTTGCATTATAAAGTTGAACTTTTTCTTCTTCTTGTTTTTTATTTAAAGCAATTGGCACATAAAGATCTGAAATATCAAACTTGCAAGGCTCATCCCCTCCTAACACTTGCCACAATAAAGAGAGAAGTGATGATTTACCCCAAGTATTCTCACCAATTAAAACCGTACTATCAGGTTCAAAATTTACGCTTAAATGCCGAAGCCCTCTAAAATTAAAGACCTCCACCCCTTCAAGATACATAAGCTACTCCTTAAATTTTTGTTTACTAAAAGTTTATATGAGACAGCAGATTGTTTAAAGACAAGAAATTAAGAAATGCTAAAGAAATCTAAAACAAGATAACTTTACTTTAAAGCTTAAAATTTAAAATTTAAAGGAGCAAACGACGCTCTCACGATTTAACTTAGAGCGTTTTACACGATAAAGAGACTCCCACCTTGTAGGTGGGAGTGTGTTCACATTAGCAAATTAGGCTCTACGCCAGGTTGTACCTTGAGGGCCATCTTCAAGTACAATGCCCATAGCAGTTAACTCATCACGAGCACTATCTGCGGTGGCAAAATCACGAGCCTTACGAGCCTGATTACGCTTATTAATTAAAGCTTCAATTTTGGCTACTTCATCATCAGAATCGTCATTACCGCCTTTTAAGAACTCCTCTGGAGTTTGCCATAACAAACCTAAAACTTGAGCTAGATCCTTGAGTCCCCAAGCAAGATAAGATTTTTCATCACCTTGTGCTTTATTAATGGCTTTAACTAAATCAAAAAGCACAGACAAAGCTCCTGGAGTATTAAAATCATCATCCATCAAAACAATAAAGCGCTCTTTATAAAGGGCAATTAATGCTTTATCTTGAGGCTCTTTAATCTCAATATCACGTAAGGCTGTATATAGTCTTGTTAAAGCAGCTTTAGCCTTCTCTAAATTTTCTTGAGAGTAGTTAAGCGGGCTTCGATATTGTCCTGAGAGCAAGAAATAACGTACTGTTTCAGGATCATAATATTCAAGCACTTCACGAATAGTAAAGAAATTATTTAGTGACTTAGACATCTTCTCGTCATTAATCATGACCATGCCTGAGTGCATCCAATAATTTACATAAGGGGTATCAAAAGCACAGCAACTTTGAGCAATCTCATTTTCATGATGCGGGAAGATTAAATCAGAACCACCACCATGGATATCAAAATGCTGACCCAAATACCTGCTATTCATTGCTGAGCATTCAATATGCCAACCAGGTCTTCCTTTACCAAAAGGAGAATCCCAAGAAGGTTCACCTGGTTTTGACATTTTCCATAAGACAAAATCAAATGGATTATTTTTTACTTTATTAATATCAACTCTAGCCCCAGCATTTAACTCTTCAAGCTTTTGACCTGAAAGTCTGCCATATTTTTTAAAACGATCTATGGCAAACATCACATCACCGTTTGCTGCCTGATAAGCATAACCTTTTTGCACCAAGCGCTCAGTTAGGGCAATAATCTCTTGAATATTATCGGTAGCTTTTGGCTCAATATCTGGAGGCAAAATATTAAGTTTTGCAAAATCCTCATGCATATAATCTATAAATCTTGAGGATAAAGCTTGAACAGTTTCGCCATTTTTATTGGCACGTGCAATAATTTTATCGTCAATATCTGTTATGTTGCGAACATATTTAACTTTATAACCACGATATCTTAAATAGCGCACAATCATATCAAAATTAACAAAAGTCCTGGCATGACCTATATGGCAATAATCATAAACGGTCACACCGCAAACATAAATTCCAATTTCACCCTCTTTTAAAGGATGGAATTCTTCTTTACGACGACTTAGCGTATTGTGGATAAACAACATTGAAAAACTCTCGCAAAGCTGTAAACTAAACCTGATAGATGTAAGATTTTAAACCATCGGAGTTATTTATGATCGTTCTTCACACTAATCTTGGTGAAATTCAAATTGAGCTTGACCACAAAGCAGCCCCTATTACTGCTACTAACTTTGAAAAATATGTAAAAAGTGGTCACTATGATGGAACCATTTTCCATCGTGTAATTAAAGGCTTTATGATCCAAGGTGGTGGTTTTACTTCTGATCTAGAGCAAAAACCTACTCTTGATCCAATTGAAAACGAAGCAAGCAATGGCCTTAAAAATGACAGAGGCACCATTGCTATGGCAAGAACTAATGATCCACATTCTGCAACTTGCCAATTCTTTATTAATACGGTTGATAATGATTTCCTAAACTTCAGATCAAAAGATATTCAAGGCTATGGTTATTGTGTCTTTGGTAAAGTAGTCAAGGGCATGGATGTCGTTGATGCCATAGAAAAAGTTAAAACTGGTACCTTAGGTTTTTACCGTGATGTGCCAAAAGAGACTGTGGTCATTGAAAAAGCAGAAATTACCGAATAATCAACTTTTATACGCTAAATTTTATAGAAGGCGCTTTAAGCGCCTTTTTTATACAATTTTTCAAAGGAAGTCTAAAAAAGCTTAAAAATTAAAGTCACATGCCAAAATTTATGACATGCGCTTTAATTTTTTGTTAAATTACACTTATAAACATAGCAACTTAAGCACCTAACCAGATCAATAAAGGATACTTATGGCAGTTTATATAATTTCTGATTTACATTTATCTAATTCACGACCAGATCTATTAAATGCCTTTGAAAACTTTGTTTTAAAACTTAATCATAATGACCAACTTATTATTGCAGGTGATCTTTTTGATTTTTACATTGGACTTGATAAAAAAAACTTAGCGCAAAATTGTGTAAAAGAGGTGCTAGGTAAAGCTAAAGAGCGTGGGATTAAATGTTTTTTTCAAAGAGGAAATCGAGATTTTCTACTTCGCGAAAAAGAAGCTCTTGCTTTAAATTTAAGGCTATTACCTAACTTTCATATTGTACAAAGCACTCAAGGGGCTTGTTTGATACTCCACGGTGATGATTTATGTACTAATGATGTAAATTATCTTAAGTTTAAAAGAATTGTTTCAAAAAAATGGCTACAATTTTTATTTAGACGCTTACCTCTTTGTCTTAGAAAGAAAATTGCCAAATCAATGCGCCAAAAAAGTCTTCATACAATAAGAGATAATCCAGATATTTATGGTATTAACAAAGATACCTTAAAAGCTTTCGTCAATGTTTTTGAGGTACAAAATATCATTCACGGACATTTGCATATTTTTGAAAAAACCAATGGTGAAGTACCTAATCTTAAATTTCGTTTAGGCCTTGGGGCCTGGGATCATAATTTCTCTTATGTGAGAATAGATAGAAATGGGATTGCGATGGTAGAGAAGGATCTGGAGATCCTTCTGCAAAATCAAGATGATACTGAACAAAAAAAGCCTAATGTGCCTCAGCCCAATTAGAGCCCACACCAATACCTACTTCAAGAGGAACTTTTAAGGTCCAAGCATTAACCATTAAAGAGCGAATTTTCTCTTTTGCAAGATCCACGTACTCATCCTTTACCTCAAAAATAAGTTCATCATGAACTTGCAGGGTCATTTTAATTGCACCTTCTTCTAAAGTTGCAATCCAATTATCAATATCGATCATGGCTTTTTTGATAATATCAGCCGCACTGCCTTGCATTGGAGCGTTAATCGCTTGTCTTTCAATAGCTGCCCTTTGAATTTGAGATGAACCAAGACTTAAAAAAGAAACTCTTCTTCCGGCTAAAGTCTCAATATAGCCATGCTCTTTAACAAAGTCTTTAATTTTTTCCATGTAATTATGGACTGCAGGATATTGTTTAAAATAAGCCTCAATGTAGTTTTTAGCATCTTTATAAGACATCTTAGTCATCTTAGATAAACCATGGGGGCTAATCCCATACATAAGCCCAAAGTTAGTAGCCTTTGCGCCCGATCTTTCATCTGCTGTAATATCTTTGGGATCTTTACCTAAAACTTGAGCTGCTGTATGACGATGAATATCTTCACCTTTCAAAAAAGCCTCAATTAAATTTGGATCTTCCGTGAAATGCGCGATAAGTCTTAACTCAATTTGCGAATAATCGGCAGATAAGATCTTAAAACCTGAAGGTGCGGTAAAAGCCTTTCTAATACTTTTACCCTCAGGACTTCTTGCAGGAATATTCTGTAAGTTAGGTTCAGATGATGAAAGTCTTCCTGTAGTAGTACCGGTTTGATTGAAGTTAGTATAAATACGCCCATCTACCACTAACTCTGTTAGTTTTTCGGTATAGGAAGTCACTAACTTATTTAAAAGTCGATAGCGCAAAATCAAATTTGCAATATCAAAATTTGGTGCAATCTCTTGTAAGATTTCCTCTGCTGTTGAATAAGAAGGTTTTCCATCTGCCCCTACTTTAGATTTGCGAGGATACGGGATCATTAATTTTTCAAACAAAATATGGCTTAATTGTTTTGGCGATTGAATATTAAATTTTTCATCAGCTGAAGTATAGATTTGATTTTCAAGATCCTTAAGCTCGCGATGCATAGTCGCATTTTGTTCTTTTAAAATTGCAACATCTAAAGTTGCCCCATTATTTTGCATATGAGTTAAAGCTTGTAAAAAAGGCATTTCAACCTCATGCAAAATTTTTACTCCAAGCGGAATTTTTTCAAGCTTAGTAAGTAAGACCTCATATAAGCGATAGATAAGATCTACATTTTCACAAGCATAAGAAGTTGCATCAGGCAAACTTACTGAGGCAAAAGAAATTTGTTTTGCACCTTTACCCACTACATCTTCAAAAGCAATAGCTTGATAATCTAGATGATGTTTTGCAAGATCGGTTATAGATAAGCTTTCAAGGGAGTTTATTAAATGAGCCATCACCATGGTATCTGCAAAGACTCCTTGTACTTTAAGCCCCATGCGCTTTAACACAAGTAGTGCAAATTTAATGTTATGACCTATCTTCAAAAGCTTAGGATCATCTAAAATTGGCCCTAAAACTTCCTTTATTTTATCTAAACTTAATTGCTCTAAAACCCCAAGATAATCATGAGTTAAAGGGAGGTAAAACGCTTCATCTTTTTGTACGGAAAAAGCAAGACCTACAAGTCTTCCTTGCATAAAATTTAAAGACGTGGTTTGAACTTGCATAGCCATAAACTTAGAGTTTTTAAGTTTTAAAGCAAGTTTATTTAAAGCCTCTTCACTTATGACTAACTCATAATTTTGAGCTCTCGACACACTTGAATTTTCAGTAATCAAAATTTGTTGAGTGTGTTGCGTATCGGTTTGTTGTTTTTGACTTTCAAGAGGTAGATTTACATGATGGTCAAGGTTATTGCCCTTTGCTAATTCTTCATCATAAAAACGTTGAAATTCAAGAGTTTTATATAAATCTAAAAGCTTTTGATGATCTTTTTTAGGTGCTTTTAGATCCTCAAGGGCAATCGGTAAGTCTAAATCGGTCTTAATGGTAGCTAAGCGGTAGGATAATTCAATTTGCTCAAAACTATCTAAAAACTTCTGTTTAAAAACCTTAGCTCCTCTAAAACCTAAGGCGGCAACTTCATCTAAATGCTCTTTTATCTCATAAATGCCACCAAAGGTATTAATTACCTTACAAGCAATCACATCTCCAGTTCCAGGCATCCCTGGAATATTATCAACCTTGTCACCTTTAAGGGCTAAAAAATCAACCATATACTTAGGTTCAATACCAAACTTTGCGACCACTCTGGCACTATCAAGTTCAGTATTTTTAAACGTATCTTTAATACTTATACCATCTTGTACAAGTTGTGCTAAATCTTTATCTCCCGTACATAACACCACATTGATGCCTTTATCTTTAGCAGCCTTAGCATAAGATCCCATAATATCATCGGCTTCAACTCCAGGCTCTATTACAAGCGGCATCCCTAAAGCTTTTACTAATTCATGCACATAAGGTAACTGTTGGCGCAAGTCATCCGGCATAGGTGGACGATTTGATTTATATTCTTTGTACATCTCATTTCTGAAGGTCTTACTACCGGCATCAAAAATGACCACAATTGGCGTATCTTTAAAATCGCGAATTAAACCTTGTAACATTCGCGCAATAATTAGCACCGCGCCAGTTGGGATCCCTTGAGAGGTTGTAAAATCTCCCTTAGAGGCAAAATAAGCCCGATACAAAAAAGAAGAACCATCAACTAAAACCAAATCTTTTGCAAAAGCCATATCTTCACCTAACTTATAATCTTCTCTATCTATTGTACGAAGAAAAAATTTGATTGCCACTCTATAAAAATTTCAATTTTTACATTAATATGTGCGCTCTGATGCTTTTTTTGAGGAATTTTTCCATGAGTACACTAAAAAGTCCTTATATCCGTCTTTTTTTACTGCATGTCTTGATTATTATTCTAAGCAATTACGCAGTTCAAATCCCCTTTGAAGCAGGCCCTATTCTTACAACTTATGGAGCCTTTACCTATCCTTTTATCTTTATCACAACTGATCTTACCGTAAGGCTTTATGGAGCTAATCAAGCGCGCAAAGTCATTTTTCTTGCCATGATCCCAGCCCTAGTGGGCTCATACGTCATTGGTACCATTTTTGAGCAAGGTAATTTTAGAGGACTTAGCGCTTTAAATGAGTTCTCCTTATTTGTCTTTAGAATTGCCTGCGCTTCACTTGGTGCCTATATTATCGGGCAACTTATGGATATTTTAGTTTTCTCTCACTTAAGAAAACTTAAAGCTTGGTGGGTGGCTCCAAGTTGCTCTTCTATTATCGGTAACTTAATTGATACCTTGGTTTTCTTCTTTATTGCCTTTTATAAAAGTCCAGATCTGTTCATGGCCCAAAACTGGGTAGAAATAGCGCTTGTTGACTACTCAGTTAAAATTTTAGCCTGTTTAATGTTACTTGTTCCACTTTATGGTTTGCTATTGGCTTTTATCGCCAAATACATTATCAAAAAACCACTGCAAACTATAGCCTCGTGGTAATTGATAGAGAATATCACCAAGCATTGAAGGACCCCTCATTGTGATAATATAGCCAAAGTTTAATTTTATTTTAAGGATTAGAAAATGGCAGAAGTTATTCACGTAAATGATGATGATTTTGAGGCTCAAGTCATTAAGTCGGAACTTCCTGTTTTACTTGATTTCTGGGCTCCTTGGTGTGGTCCTTGCAGAAGCATTACTCCAATTTTAGAGGAATTAGCCTCTGAAATGGAAAATGTTAAAATCTGCAAGGTTAATATTGATGATAATACCGTCTGGGCTTCAAAATTTGGAGTTATGAGTATTCCAACTCTTCTTATTTTCAAAAACGGCGAAGTAGTTGGCAAACAGATTGGTGCTTTAAGAAAAGACGATTTAAAGGCTTTCATTGAAAGTCATATTTAAAAATATAACTTAAATAGGGGTAGGGGATGGCGTTTAGCGCCTTGCCCCTCCCTCCGAACCGTGCGTGCGTCTCTACCGCACACGGC
>CALXNU010000005.1 GCA_944389835.1 uncultured Succinivibrionaceae bacterium | reverse complement strand
AAGAACCCACACAGATTGTCTTTCTTCTACCTTTTTAAAGAACTTAACAAAACCGCTTGGATTTTGTTGCTTTCTGCTTGAGCTTTATTTTGAAGCCTCAGTGTCAGTCAGCGGATGTGCATTATAGACACTTTTTAAAATCCGTCAACAACTTTTTTCAAAAATTTTTAAATTTTTTTATAAAAAATTTACAATAAACCCACGCTAAACGGCATAAGAATGCAAATTTGCTCACATTTTAGCCCCCTAAAAAACCACCGGTTTGCATGCGCCACAATCTTGCATAAAGACCTTCGCGTTTTAATAATTCTTGATGCGTGCCATATTCCTCAAGTCGACCTTCGTTGATAACTGCAATCTTATCCATCTTAAGTAAAGTCGATAAGCGATGAGCAATAGCAATTACGGTACGTCCTTCCATAATCGAGCCTAAATTGTCTTTTACAATTTGCTCAGATTGAGAGTCTAAAGCTGAAGTTGCCTCATCTAAAATTAAAATTGGCGCATCTTTCATCACCACTCGAGCCAAAGCAATGCGCTGTCTTTGTCCCCCGGAAAGTTTTACTCCGCGATCGCCTACCATCGAATCAAAGCCTCGTCCACCCCGATAATCAGATAAATTTTCAATAAAGCTTAAAGCATCGGTGGCACGCGCCGCCTCAATTAAAGAGTCCACATCCTTGCGTCTTGAACCATAGGATATATTCTCACCTACAGTGCGATGCATCAATGAAGGATCTTGGGCTACTAAAGCAAAAGCATCACGTAGATCATCTTGAAGTAAATCTTTGATATTAATCCCATCTAAAAGAATTTCACCTTGTTTTACATCATAAAAGCGCAATAAAAGATTAATTAAAGTTGACTTGCCAGCCCCAGAAGGTCCCACCACGCCTAATTTTTCACCTGGATTTATCACTAAATTAAAGTCATGAATGACATCTTTGCCATCAACATAGGAAAAGGTCACATGAGAAAATTCAATCTGACCTTGAATTTTATTAATCTTTTGAGGTTTTTTGGGGTCTTTTATTTCCTGAGGTTTGGCTATGGTATGAATGCCATCATATACCGTACCAATATTTTCAAATACCGCTCCAATCTCCCACATCATCCAGCGTGACATATTGATCATGCGAATGGCAACTGCCACCGCCACCGCAATATCTCCTGGACTTATAAAATGTCCCATCCAAAGCCAAAGACAGAGCATAGTAAGAGAAATTAAGAGGGCATAATTTAAAAGCTGCACCGTGACATCATACAAAGTTAAAATCCGCAAGGCTTTGTAATCGGCCTCAATAAAGCCGCGCATACCCTCTTTGGCATATTGCACCTCACGGCCTTTACCGCCAAAAAGTTTTACAGTTGAGATATTGACATAAGAGTCGACAATGCGGCCTACCATATCAGATCTCGTATCAGCTTGCACTTGAGCTTGCGCTCTTAGGCGCGGGATAAAAATAAAGACCGCACTTAAATAAAGCATAAGCCACAGAGCAAGGGGGATCATCATGAGTAAATCGGCATCACCTAGCATAAAAAGCATGGTGGCAAGGTAGACTACCATATGCACTACCACATCACTTAGCTTTAAAACTGAGGTTCTAACCGCTTGGGCAGTTTGCATTACCTTATTGGCAACGCGCCCTGCAAATTCATCGGTAAAAAAAGATAGCGACTGCCCTAAGATATAGCGATGCACCTGCCAGCGAATTTGCATCGGATAATTACCGGAGATGGTCTGATGCAATAAAAGAGAATGCAAAAGAGTGGCAATTGGCAATAAGACTCCGGCTAGAATTAACATGATGAGCAGATCTCTGCCATGCAAATCAATAAAAGCCACCGGAGAGGTATTAGAAGTCCAATCTACAATCACGCCCATACAGGCAAAAAACAAGGCCTCCCCTGCTGCCATGAAGGCGGTGAGGGCTGCGGTAATAATTAAAAATTTCCACAGTCCTTTAGTGTAGAAGAAAATAAAGCGCATAAGTCCCGTTGGAGGCTCACCACGTGACTCCATCGGAAAAGGTGGTACTAATTTTTCAAAAAATTTTAAAAGTCTGTCCAACAACAAGCCTTATTTTTCCATGGACTTTAACATATCGTTAATACGATTATTAACAATATCAAAGTGACGGGCTAAAGCTGCTACATGGTTTGGCATCATCGCATCACCAATAGCGTTACCACCTGCAAAAATATAGATTGGCTCAAATTGCTCAATATAAGAAAAACGCTTTAAAGCCTCAGCTAAATTTTCTGCGCCACCTCTTTCACTTACCGAGTTATCAACTGCGGCAATACCCTTTAATAAATTACCTGCAACTGCGGCTACGCCTTTTGCATAGTAAATATTATTATCGGCTTTAAAATGTCCCATATCGGTATCATTTAAAATACCTAAGGCATAATCTGTCATTAAAGAGCAGTAACGCAAAATCGCATAGACATCATCGGATTTGACATTGTAAATGCCTGCATTTTTACCGGTAGTACCTACTGCATTTGCCCAATCTTGCCAATCTTTAATACCTGCTTTATATTTACCCTCACAATCATAGATAAACCAAAAGCCCCAGACATTATCGCCATAAGTAAAATAACGGGAAGTAGCATCCGTAAGTCTTGGATCAATAGTATCTCTCTCACCTACCCTTGCTACCGTTTTTGCCACCATATCAGAGGCAGGGCGCGTTGCATAAATAACCCCTAATTGATAAGAGCTTAAATTATCGATAATAGTTGGCACGAAGCACAAATCATTAGTAATAAGACCAAAAGTGCGGTTTAATTCATTATCTAAAGCAAAAGTCACCGCCTGTGCCATAACTTGCGCTTTTTGCTGTTCAGTAGCACTAGCATCTAGAGTTTTTGGATTAAAGGATGGCGGATCAAAAGTTGAACACACCCCAAGTACCCCTAAATAAATCACCGACAACCCGACAATAGTTGCAAGTGTGCCTGTTAAAAATTTTGAATTTACCTGCATTTTGTCCTCGCTTATGCTTTACACTTGACTATATATTATCTTAACTGCAATTTAGTGAGGGCCCAAGTGTTTTTATTGAAAAAAATCCGAATTTTCCTTTTAATCACTCTTTTTGGATCTGCATCTACTGCTTTTGCTGAAGGTGAACTTAATATTATTAATTGGTCTGACTATATTGCACCTAATACCATCGAAGATTTTGAGAAAGAATATAACATTAAAGTAAACTACACTTTAATGGACTCAAATGAGATCTTAGAGGCCAAACTTTTAGCAGGCAACAGTGGTTTTGATATTATCGTCCCCTCTTTACATGTTCTAAAACGACTCTCACAAGCTGGGTTAATCATGGAGCTTGATAAAAGCAAACTTAAAAACTATGCCAATTTAGATCCTAAAAAAATGGCCAAAATTGCCACTGTCGATGAACAAAATCGCTTTGGGATCCCCTATCTTGAGCTGTCAACCGGTATTGGACTTAACCCACAAGCAGTCCAAAAAGCCTTAGGCAATAAAAAAATCCCCGAGAGCTTTGATCTTTTATTTAAAAAAGACTATCTAGAGAAAATAAGGCAATGTGGAATTTCAGTTTTAGACAGCCCCTCTGATGTAATTTGCTCAAGTTTAATGTATTTAGGACTTGATCCTGAAACTTCCAAAAAAGAGGATTATGCCAAAGCCTCCGCTCTTTTAAGTTCTATTATGCCCTATATCACCTATATCCACTCCTCACAATATGCCAACGACTTAGCCTCAGGTGATCTTTGTCTAGCACTTGCCTGGTCTGGAGATGTGCAATTAGCCTCTCAAAGAAGAGTTGAGGCAGGGCTAGAGCCACTAGTTTATATCATCCCCAAGGAAGGGGCTTTAATGGGCTATGATATGCTTGCCATCCCCAAAGACAGTCCACATGTGGAAAATGCCTACCTCTTCTTGGACTATATTTTGCAAGAAAAAGTCAGTGCCGATATTTCAAATTATGTGCGCTATGCTAATGCCAATCAGGCCTCCTATAAATTAATTGACCCTGAAATTTTAAATAATAAGGGGATTTTCTATGATGAAAAAACCTTAGAGCGCATGCAAATTGTCGTACCTTCTTCCAAGCTTGAGCGCCTCATGACGCGCACTTGGAACAAAGTTCGCGCTAATGCTGGAGATTAACTTATGATTTATACCGTAACTACAAGCCCCACTTTAGATCTTATTATGGACATTAATGACCCTTTAATCTCGGGAGGTGCTTATCGGGCAAGTCATGAGGAATTAAGACCTGGGGGAAAGGGGATTAATATTTCAATTATGCTCTGCCACCTTGGAATTACCTCCACGGCTTTGGGCTTTGTGGCAGGATTTTCAGGCGATGAGCTGATGCGTCTTACGGCAGCCTCAGGAATTCAAACCGGCTTTATTCGCGTAAGGCGGGGCAGAACGCGTATTAACTTAAGAATTAAAGATCATCAAAAAGAAACTAGGATTAACGGTTTAGGGCCTGCTGTAACGGCACAGGATTTAGAGTATTTACTTAGAAAACTTAAAAGCTTAACCGATGATGATATTTTAGTTTTAGGTGGGATTGTACCGCCTACTTTACCGCAGGATATTTTCAAAACCTTTTTTAAAGCCTTAGAAGGTAAGAAAACTAAAGTTATTATTGATACCTCCCCTGAGTTTTTAGAGGCGATCTTAGAGTTTCAGCCCTTTTTAGTAAAACCTGATAAATTAGAACTTGCCAACTATTTAAAACTTGATTTTACAAAAGAGGAAGATGTTTTTAAGGCTTTAGATTACTTAAAAGATAAAGGTGCACAAAATATTTTGCTCTCCATAGGTAAAAGGGGCACCTATTTTATGACCTCAGATGAAAAGATCACCTACATTGCAAGCCCTAAGGCTGAAAATGCCGTGAATTTAGATAAGACCGGGGCTGGAGATTCGATGATTGCAGGATTTTTGTTTGATTATCTTGAAACAGCAAATTTAAAGAGTGCCGCTTTAATGGCTGTAGCTGCAGGTTCTGCGACCGCTACAGCCATTGGCATTGCCTCAAAAGATGAGGTCTTACAATTAAGATCTTTGATGGGAAATTTATAAGGCAAAGAAAAAGAGGGGCGTTAATGCGTCCCTCCTGATTTCCCTTTAAGTTAAGATCCTTTATTGTGCCTTAACTACTTTGGCAATGCACTTTGCTAAGGTATCAACATTAGCCTTAGTGATAGCAGCTACACAAATTCTGCCTGAGCCTACGATATAAATACCATGCTCAGTTTTTAACTTCTCAACTTGCTCTTTTGATAAACCTGAGAAGGAGAACATACCATTTTGCTCAGTAATAAAGCTAAAGTCACCTGCACCGTACTCTTGTAATTTCTCACATAAAAGCACACGCATTTGACGAATACGCTCACGCATAGCGGTAAGCTCGCTTTCCCACTTAGCTCTTAAATCCTTATCAGATAACACGGAAACAACAATCTTCTCACCGTGAGCTGGTGGATTTGAAATAGCGGTTCTTACTGCAATCTTAAGTTGTGAATTGACCTTTTGAGCAGTATCTTTGTCAGCACAAAGAATAGTTAAAGCGCCCACACGCTCATTGTAAAGACCTAAGTTCTTAGAATATGAGCTTGCAATTAACATTTCCTTGCAACGTGAGGCAATAATTCTCACGCCTTGAGCATCTTCCTCTAAACCATGGCCAAAGCCTTGATAGGCAAAATCGATAAATGGTAATAACTTCTTAGTAGCTAAGAAATCAGCAATCTTTTCCCATTGCTCAACGGTTGGATCAATACCAGTTGGATTGTGGCAGCAAGCATGTAATAAAACGACATCCCCCTCTTTGGCCTGAGATAAGGTTTCCATCATTCTATCAAAGGCTAAACCGTGAGTTGCTCTATCATAGTATGGATAGCGCTCAAACTTTAAACCTGCATTAGTGGCGATTTGATAGTGATTAGCCCAAGTAGGATCGGAGATCCACACGGTGGTAGCGACATTTTGTTGCTTAATAAAATCAGCACCGATACGTAAAGCACCAGTACCACCAGGGCAGTGGCAAGTTACAGCACGACCTGAATTTGCAAGCTCACTTCCCTCACCGAAAATCATATTACGGGTGATTTCACCAAACTCAGGTAAACCTGTAATCGGTAAATAGGACTTAGTAGTTTCCTCATCTAAGATCTTCTTCTCAGCGGCTTTAACGCAGTCTAAAACCGGAGTGACACCCTCTTCTGTCTTATAGACGCCTACGCCTAAATTAATCTTATTAGGATTTGGATCTTTACGAAAAGCATCAGTTAAACCCAAAATAGGATCGGCAGGTGCCGCTTCAATGCGATCAAAAAACATCTCTTACTTCCTGTATTTGATACCCAAGTTATGCCGTAAATGGCTTTATTCACGTTTTGCAAAATATATCACAAAAAAAGGCTAATTTATGCTTAAATTAGCCCTTCTGCCCCAAATTAGGGAACAATCTTTCTTTAAATCTTAATTTACTTATCGCTTTTTGGTTTTAGATCTTCTACATAAGGTTTGCGCCTTGCAGCATAATCAATGCTTTTACCCTTTTTAAATACAGAATAATGCAAATTCTCATAAATATTGGGGTAAGTATTATCCGGGCGAGTTTTAAAAATGCGCAAAAACCACATAAACTGCTCTGGGAATTTCTCAATCATGCGCCCTATTTCATCATTCATCACCTTTAAATCGTTATATAGGTTATCGCTTGGATAGTTTGGATAAATAGGTGAAAAATGCACATCAAAGGTGGCGGTTTTAAAATTATAGGTCGAAAAAATTTGCATTACCTGCGCCCGCCCCACTCTTGCAAGTCCAGGAAGAGACGATAAAGTAGCCTTTGGCACGCCCAAAAAAGGCACAAAAAGACTATTTTCTTTGCCTAAATCTTGATCCGGTAGGAAAAAGCACGAATGACATTGTCTTAGCTCGCGAATAATAGTTCTAAGCCCTGAGCCTCGCTCATAGACTGCACCGCCGAAAGTTAATCTTTGGGTATTTAAAAACCAATCATAAACTTTATTGCGCTGTGAGTGCATCATGGTGCACATTGGAAAGCCTGCATAAGATAAATACAAGCCACAACGATCTATGGCATAACAGTGCGGGGCAATAAATAACGTAGCCTTACCGCTTTTTTTAGCCTCTTGTAAATGCTCAAGACCAAAGACTCTCCAACCTTTTTTTAAAATAAATTTAGGCAACACTAAAGGCTGTGCGTAAGATAAAAGAACCGTAAATCCAACTGCTAGAGATTTTCTATATAAAAGTCGACACTCATGAGCACTTAAATTTGGAAAGGCCGTGCGCAAATTAGCATAGCAAAGACGCCTTGGCCTTGAGGGGATTAAAGCTCCAAGATATGAAAAACAAATGGCAATTAAATCGCGCACTCGCCTTGGAATAAAAGCACATAAACACAAAAACCCAAGAGAGAGCCAAGAGGGCCAAAACTTGGGGGCTAAAAGTTTTCTATAGGAGCTTTTATCAAAAGCTACCGCTTGATTTTCCTTTAAATTTTCCATATTGTTACAGTCCAAGTTAAAAACATAACTTGGACCTTTTGACTTTAAAAAAGTTTCGATTAATTAGAGGATCTTAGCTAAGAAGTCTTGAGTTCTCTTCTCTTTTGGATGAGAGAAGACCTCCTCAGGTTTGCCTTGTTCGATGATCTTGCCACCATCTACAAAGAGCACTCTATCTGCAACCTGTCTTGCAAAGCCCATCTCGTGGGTGACGATCATCATGGTCATGCCACTTTCAGCTAAAGATTTCATAACCTCTAATACTTCATTTACCATTTCAGGATCTAAAGCTGAGGTTGGCTCATCAAAAAGCATGATCTTAGGGTTCATCGCTAAGGCTCTTGCAATGGCCACTCTTTGCTGTTGACCACCTGATAGTTGAGCGGGGTATACATTAGCTTTATCCTTAAGACCTACCCGAGTTAAAAGCTCCATAGCACGATTTTCAGCTTCAAAGCGTGACATGCCACGTACCTTAATTGGCGCTAAGGTAATGTTTTGCAAAACTGACATGTGGCCAAATAAATTGAAATGTTGGAAAACCATACCCACTTCGGCGCGAATAGTATTGATATTTACATCGCGGGTAATGGTCTGTCCATCAATAGTAATCGTACCTGAGGTTGGAACCTCTAAGTAATTTACACAGCGCAATAAAGTCGACTTACCAGAACCTGAAGGTCCAATAATGACCACCACTTCACTTTTTTCAACTTCCAAGTCCACACCCTTTAAAATTTCTAAAGAGCCAAAAGACTTGTGTAAATTTGAAATCTTGATCATGTTACTTGAACCTCTTCTCTAAGTAGGCCACAAAACGGGTAATAGATAAGGTCATGATAAGGTAAATGACAGCTACCGCTGACCAAATCTCAAGAGATCCGTAAGTTGAAGCAATAATTAACTGACCTTTGCGGGTTAATTCCTCAAAGCCGATTACTGAGACTAAGGAGGAATCCTTTAACATGGCGATAAACTCATTGCCAAGTTGTGGAATAATTCTTCTAAAAGCCTGAGGTATGACAATAAAGATCATCGTCTGTCCCCAACTCATACCAAGGCTTCTGCCAGCCTCTGTTTGGCCTTTATCAATAGATTGAATACCGGCTCTAAAAATCTCAGCAACATATGCTCCGGAGTTAATTGAACAGGCGGCCACAGCTGCCACAAAAGGCTCTACTCTCACGCCTAAGACAATAGGTAGTGCAAAGTAGATAATGAAAATTTGCACCAAAAGAGGCGTGCCACGAATAAAATCAACATAAACCTTTGCAGGGATCCTTAAGTACCAATAGCGTGAAAGCTCTGCGATACCAACAAATAAACCAATCATCACACCAATTGCCACAGCAACTGCGGTGATCTCAATGGTCACTAAAGCTCCAATGCCAAGCAAAGGTAAGGAGTCAATGATTAAAGAAAAATCAAAGGGGATAGACATTATTAGTTACTTAAATTTTAATTTTAGGGAAAGTGCAGCTTGCGCTGCACCTTAAGCTTATTGAGCTACTTTAAACCACTTCTTGTGAATTTCAGCAAATTTACCATTGTCACGGATCTTCTTAAGACCTTCATCAATGATTTGCTTCATTTCAGTATTGCCCTTATTTACCGCAATACCATAATCCTCAGCGGTGATCATCTCACTCATCTCAATCACGCCTTCTGAGGCATTTGAAGATAAGTAATAGAGGTTAACTGGACGATCGTTTACCACACCTTGGCAACCGCCAGCCTTAAGCTCCATAAAAGCTTCAGGCTCAGTGTTAAAGGATTTGGCATTACCTGGGGATAATTCCTCAGCCTTCATGGCACCGGTGGTACCAATTTGAGCGCATAAAGGTTGACCCTTTAAAGACTCTAAGGTTTTATATTTATCTTTATTTTGCTCAAGGATTAAGACAGATAAACCTGACTTATAATAAGGCTCTGAGAAGTCAACGCGCTTGGCCCTCTCCTCAGTAATAGTCATAGCAGCAATCACGGCATCAATTTGTGAAGTCATTAAAGCTGGAATTAAACCATCAAATGGCATATTTACAACTTCAACTTCATAGCCCATAGCCTCACCAATGGCATTAATGATATCAATATCATAGCCTTGAGGTTTGGCATTCTCATCCATAAACTCAAATGGGGCATAGGTAGCCTCAGTACCCACACGAATTACATCGGCGGCATTTGCACTTGAAAAAGCGCCAGTGGCCAACATTGCAGCAGCGGCAATTAGCCCAAATTTTTTAAACATCTGTTTTAATCCTCTCCTAGGGTTTAGGAAAACTATGGGGCTAATTTTAGCAGATCTTTTGTTTATTTTGCCTAAGAAATTGCCGTCACACTCAAAGATTTAACGCTTAAGAGTTTTGACTTTTAGCCTTAAAACGCCCAGATTTTGAGGAAAGAGGCGTCTTTTGTGGCTCAAAATCAAGATTATTGGGCAATTTTTGATACTCAAGTCTCTGCCCTTCTTTAGATAAAACTAAGCTTTTTTCGTCTACATGCACAATTTGGTACTTGTCAGTAAAATCTATAGTCTGCCCATTACCTAAGCTTTGTCCTTGTAAGATTAAACTTTGCTCATCAATAATATAAGAAAAATATTGCAAGCTTGCCATATTAAGGGAGGCCGCTTTACCATCTCTTGATAAGATAAAACCTTGATAGCCTTGAATTTCCCCTGGGATCTCTTGCACCCAAGAACCTACTAACTGCTCTTTAAAGGCAAAGTTTGAGGCACAAGCTGTTAAAAGCAAGGAAGCAAGCCCTACAATTGTCACTAATGCTCTATTCTTTCTCATACAAAAACCTTTAAACTCTTACCTCAAATACTTATGCAAAGAGTAAAAGATCTCACTTAGAAAATGCAAAGCATTTGCAAAAAATTCCCATTTAACCCCTTGTGGTTTATTTTTTGTGAACTTGTTCGCTTAAAGGCAAATAAGTTATAGGCTTAGCGATTTAAGTGAGCTATACTTAAGTGAGGTTAATTATCCTAGTATGCTAGTTGACAAGATTTTTTAAATTTTTCTCTTTAAAATCAGATTATTTCGGAGAGATTTTGAAAACTTTAAAGTTACCTAAATTAAAGCGCAATGATAAAGAACCTATGGCCACACAGGTTTATAGCTATTTGCGCGAGTTAATTATTGAAAATAAACTCCCCCCAGGCTCTCCGCTTTCTGAAAATGAATTAGCCGCCCACTTTGAAACTTCAAGACAACCGGTGCGCGAGTCTTTAGCGCGTTTAAAACGTGAGGAATTAATCGAAGTTTTTCCGCAAAAAGGCTCTTTTGTAAAAAAGATTTCTGTTAAAAATTTAAAAGAGATCTGCTTTGTGCGTGATGCTATGGAATGTACAGCGGTGCGGGATGCTATGGAGCTTGATCCTAAAAGCTTTGAGAGAGTTTATAAAAAGCTTGAGCGCAATTTAGAGCAACAACTTAAATTAGATCTCTCAAAAAAGAATGTCCATGAGCACTTTTTACGTTTAGATGATAATTTCCATGAGCTCATTTGCTCTTTTTCTCAAACTAAAATTGCTTGGGATTTAGTACAAAGTGTCAAAGGTAATTTAGATAGAGTACGCTTTTTCACTTTCGCTAAGATCTCCCGTATCGACACTTTATATAAGGAACATCAAGAGATTTTAGAGTGCATTAAAAACAAGGATGCACAAGGGGCCTGCACGCTTTTAAAAGATCATCTTTACACGATAAGCTCCACTTATAAATATGCCCTTGAGGAAAATGAAGAGTGGTTTTGTGAAGATGATGTTGCAGAATTTCACAAAAAAATGCGCAAAAAATAAATTTTAAAAAATTAAACGCACGAAAAAGGCACCCTAGGGTGCCCTTTATTTTTACGTTTGTTGTGATTTGTTACTCATAACCAAACCAGGCTGCAGGTGCCGTAATAATGGCTGGGAAGAGTAAGCAGAGAATTAAGAAGATAAACTCTGCAATTAAGAATGGACCAATACCTCTTACCACTTGACCCATCTTAAGCTTACTTACTGAGCAGCCAATATAAAGCACCGTACCTACAGGTGGTGTTAATAGACCTAAGCACAAGTTAATGATCATCACGATAGCAAAGTAGTAAACATCAATACCTGCAGCTTCCACAAGTGGGAAGATAACTGGAGTGAAGATCAAGGTAATTGGCGTAATATCCATTACCATGCCTAAGGCTAAAAGAAGAATATTTAAGACAACCATCAGCATGATTGGATGTTCAACTAAACCTGACATTAACTCCACTAATTGTGCAGGAACATCGGCCATGGTGATCATCCAACCTACAGCTGAAGCGCCGCCTACGATGAACATCACCACTGCAGTTGAACGCATGGCATCATAGCAAAGCTGCGGGATCATCTTAAACTTTAACTGACGATTAATAACGGTTGAAACAAAGAAAGCATAAACGCAAGCTACCGCACCACCTTCAGTTGGAGTGAAAGCACCCATACGAATACCCACGATAATAATTACCGGGAGCATGATAGCTGGAATTGCTTTAATGGTAATTGGAATTACCTTATCAAGCGGTACCTTGGTGACATCAGTAACACCATCACGGCGTACCATAATAAACCAAGCAACCATAATGGACATACCAAGTAAGATACCTGGCACAATACCCATCACGAAAAGACGGCCAATTGATAAACCTGCGGTAACACCTAAGATAATAAGTGGCAGTGATGGCGGAATAATTGGGGCAGTTAAGGCAGATGAGCACACCAAACCTGTAGCCCTTGCTTTATCATAGCCTGAGGCGACCATCATTGGAATTAACATACCACCTAAGGCTGAAACGTCAGCAATTGCCACGCCTGATAAGCCTGCAAAGAGCATACAAGCTAAAATAGTGACATAACCTAAACCGCCTCTAAATCGTCCGACGATAACCTGAGCAAATTCAATTAACTGCTTGGAAATACCGCCGTGCTTCATAATTTCACCTGCTAAGATGAAAAATGGCACTGTAATTAGGATGTAGTTATCCGTACCTGATACTACTTGGAAGGCTAATTGATAGGATAAATCATCTCCCATCTCCAAAAACCAAAGAAGGATTAAGCAGCAGATAAAAAGCACAATGGCAATGGACATGCCCGTAAACAAGAGCACGAACAGTGAGCCTAAAAAGACAAATAGTTCCATTATTCTTACTCCTGTTTATTAGCTTCAGCATCAAGCTTAGCTAAGGTCTCATCATCAAGCTTTAACATATTTACGTCTTGAAGAATATGGCCTACAGAAATTACCGCGCAGGTAAATGATCCGACTAATACCGCTAAGATCATAAAGCTATATGGAATACCGGTTACCTGTCCTACGGTGGTGGTATCAATAAAGTATTGATAGCAACCATAAGCCATGACTAAAAGCACAATCATGGAGACAATTTCAAAGACGATGTCAAAGTAAAGCTTACCGCGTGGGGTTAATCTATCAACAATGGTAGTAACTCTAATGTGGCCTCTTGTATACCATACTGAGATCACACCTAAGTACACGCCCCACAAGAAAAGGTAGCGAACAAACTCTTCGGTAATGATAATTCCTGAGGAGAAGAAGTAGCGTAAAAAGGTATTTCCTGCCACAAAGATCACCATGGTAATTAAGATGGCACAGGACAAATACTTGTTAATCTCGCTACAAAGTTTTACAAAACCTTGCATAAAAAAACCTTTTTATTTGAGGATAGTCCTAATAAAAGGGGACTTTAAGTCCCCCATTTGTTTGCTTAAAGCTTCAATCTTACTTAGCCTTAGCAGGATCGACGCTTGCACAATAATCACGAATTTCCTTTGAACCTGGAACTTCTTTATCAAACCAAGCCCAAACTGGCTCACTGGCCTTAACCATTTGAGCCTTAAACTCCTCTGATGGAATGTTAATGGTAACACCGTGGCTCTTTAAGAATTCAACGGTTTTAGCCTCACCCTTTTCTGACTCATCCCAGTTATAGGCGATAGCATTCTTCATCGCAGTATCAAACCATTGCTTGGCTTGATCATCTAAGCGGTTATACCACTTGTCATTTACAATCACAAAGGTTGGAGAGAAGATGTGACGGCTCTCTAACATGTACTTGTTAACCTCATACCAGCCCATAGATTGGAACATAGAGTAAGGATTATCTTGACCGTCTACAACCTTAGTCTCTAATGCGGTATAAAGCTCGGTAGCTGGCATTGGAGTAGGATTGGTGCCTAAGGCTTTAAATAACTCCACGAATACATCATTTAATGGAGTTCTAATCTTCATCTTGCCTAAATCTTCCATGCTATTGATTGGGAAATTGCAGGAGATCTGACGGAAGCCGTTAACAATAATACCTGCAATACGGGCACCTGACTTTTCAGTGTATTGACCCTCAAATGGCTTCATACCACCTGATAAAAAGACGTTGCGAGCATGTTCCCAGCTATTGATCACAAATGGTTGCTCCCAAGCGGCAATCATTGGCTCGTCATACTTTAAAAGACCGCCAACTTGAGCAATCTGAATTGTGCCTCTCTTGCAAAGCTCCATGATCTTCTCTTCACCACCTGCCTCATTGTTTGGCTTTAAGGTGATCTTAAATTGGCCATCTGAAACTTTCTCAAGCTCATCTTTAAAATACTGCATCATAGTAGTATTTGGATGATCAGGTCCAAAGTAACCTGCAAAGACTGCACGATAGGTCTTAGCATTGGCAGATGTTAATGGAACTACGGCCATCACGGCGGCAGCTACTAAAGCTAAAACAGATGACTTTCTCATAACTAAACCTCTTAAAGTAATGACAAATTTGGCAAGCGTTTTTAAAGACACGCTTTGAGTGCATCTTATAAAATTTTCTTTAAAAGAAATGTAAGCTAGCTCTCATTTTTAAAAAGTTTTTGCTCTTTTGGATAAAATTTGAGTATTAAATTTTATTTATCTTTTTAATTTAAAATAAAATTTTTTAAATCTTGGTTACTAGGTGACTAGATGACTATTTTTGAAAATTTGAAGCTCGTCGAACTTTTAAGAAAAACTTGTAAACTAGTATCCAAGTTTTTCCCTATTCTTTAAAAAAGTGCCTATAATAGCGCTTAAAAGAGATTATTAAGATTTGTTTAAGATCATTTGGAGACACCATGAAAGCTTGTGTGTTACATAAAAAGGAAGATTTAAGATTTGAAGATATTGCCGAGCCTCAAATTACTGAAGATCACGAGGTGAAGGTAAAAATCCAAGCAGGTGGTATTTGTGGTTCAGATCAACACTACTACCTAGAAGGTGGCATTGGCTCTGCAATTGTCGTCCGTGAACCTATCGTAATTGGTCATGAAGGTTGCGGTATTGTTGAGGAAGTAGGCGCAAAGGTTCAAGGCATCAAAAAAGGCGATATGGTGATCTTACGTCCAGCCCGCCCTTGCTTTAGAGATGATTGCTATTATTGCGCCCATCAGATGTACTCATACTGTGAGAATATGCGCCACTTAGGATCAGCTGCTACCTTCCCCCACGTTCAAGGCTTATTTGCTGAAAAAGTGGTGGTACATGAGGCACAATGCCGCGTCGTGCAAAATATGAAGCCTGAAATAGGCGCTTTTGCTGAGCCTTTAGGGGTCGCCTACAATGGTGTGCACTCCTTAGGTGAGGTAATTGGTAAAAATGTCTTAGTGATGGGTGCAGGTCCAATTGGCCTTTTATGTGCAGCCTCAGCTAAAGTCTTAGGTGCCGATCGTGTGACCGTAGTTGATATTCGTCAAAAGCCACTTGAAATCGCCCTTGAGATGGGAGCCGATGAGATTTGCAACTCTAAGGATAATCCTGAGCAAATTAAAAAGTGGTGTGAGCACAAAGGACACTTTGATTGTGCCTTAGAGGCCACAGGTAACGGTTTTGCTTGCGTGCAAACCATGCAAATGGTCCGTCCTGAAGGTACGGTCTCTCAAGTTGGCATGTTTGGCACCGGCCATCAACCAACAGATTTAGGTCCTTTTGCAACTAAGGGTTTAAAGTGGAATGCCGTCTTCCGTTTCTATGAGGAATTTGGCCCGGCAGTCAATGCCTTAGAGAAAGGCTTAATCAATCCACTGCCACTTCTTAGTGCCTCATTCCCGGCAAGTGAGTGCGTGGAAGCCATGAAAGCTGCCATTTCACCTGATACTTGCAAAGTACAAGTTCATTTTTAAATTAACCTCAAAATAGGCATGTGCCTTTTTGTAATTGTCCTCCGTCAAAGCCTCAAGTCTTGAGGCTTTATTTTTTTCTTGCCAAACCTTGCTATTTTTTTGGAAAATGAAATGAAATACCTCACGGATCTTAAGCTTTGTTTGTACATTTTTTTGTATGGTGGAGTAAGATCCTAAAGTGGTATAGGCTAGAGCCTTTGTCTTAAGTTTATTTAATGGAGAGCTTTGTCGTGACTCGCAAAGTAATGATTGTTCCAGCAGGTAAGTCTGCAGGTATTTTCCCAGTATCCTTAGGTCTTGTTAAAGCTTTAAATGACAGTGGCGTAAAGACCATTTTATTCCGTCCAATTAGCGTTTGCTGCTGCCAAGTCTGTGATGGCGCAATTTCTTTACGCGAGGCTGTAAAGTATATTGCCAAGGGCCAAAAGACTGAATTAATTGAGAAGATCTTAGCTAAGTTTAATGCAATTTGTGAAGGCCAAAAGCCAGATTGCGTCGTAGTTGAAGGTGTGGTGACGGACCGCTTCAATCAAGATGAGATCAACGCTGAGATTTGCCACGCTTTAGATGCTCAGATCATCGCTGTAAATCAAGGCGCTTGCCAAAATGCCAAGAATGCTAATGCCATTACCTTACAAGCTTTTGGTAAGGCTGCAACTGACAGATTCTTGGGCAACGTGATCTTAAATGCAGATGCCAAAAAAGGCCCTGATCATTCCCGCAAGTTAGTTCTTGCAGGTGACAAAGATTGTGGCTGTGATGGTGAGAGCTGTGCTTGCAGCAAAGGTCAAAAAGAACCTGCCTTAGATAAGGTAATCGCCACTATCCCATATTGCCCATGCTGCTACTCAGTTCGTGCCAAAGACGTTGCTATGTTCTTAGGTGCAGACTATAAGGGTGACGGTGAGGCTCGCGTTACTGGCTTGAGCTTATGCGGCAAGTGTGCAACTGACAAGGATGTCTTAATTGCCACTGAGCCTTGCGAGACTGCTGCCAAAGTTATCGTTTTAACTTGCGATAAGAAAGATGAAATCGAAGGCAAGACTGTAATTTACACTAAGGCCTGCAAGTTAGAGACTTTAACTACTTTAAATGCTATGCCTGCTCTCTTAGCTTTAGATGATGAGGCTAAGATCACTCGTGTAAGCGAGTATGCTGCACCTTTATTTGATAAAGAGGTCATTGCATCCTTAAAGGGTGATGAAGACCGTGTCACCTTAATGAGCCCTGCTGCTTTCCGCTACAAGTTAACTGAGCTTGCAAGAGCAGCCCACAAGCGCATTGCTCTTCCTGAAGGTGATGAGCCACGTACCGTGTGCGCTGCCGCCAAGGTTGCAAGTGAAGGTATTGCCACCCCAGTGTTATTTGGTAACAAGGATAAGATCTTAGAAGTTGCCGCCCAACAAGGTGTCACCTTAGGTGAGGGTGTTGAATTTGTAGACCCAGAGCAAGTTCGTGAAAACTATGTTGCCCGCTTAGTTGAGCTTAGAAAAAAGAAGGGGTTAACTGAAGATCAAGCTCGCGACATGCTTCAAGATAATGTAGTTTTAGCTACTATGATGATTGAGCGCGACGAGGTTGATGGTTTAGTTTCAGGTGCTGTACACACTACCGCCAATACTATTCGTCCACCACTTCAGATCATTAAGACCGCTCCAAATGCCTCTTTAGTCTCCTCAGTCTTCTTCATGCTCATGCCAGAGCAAGTCTATGTCTTTGGTGATTGCGCTATCAATCCAAATCCAAAGCCAGAGGAATTAGCTGAAATTGCTATTCAATCTGCAGATACTGCCAAGACCTTTGGTATTGACCCACGCGTGGCCATGGTTACCTATTCAACTGGTACTTCAGGTAAGGGTCCTGACATTGATGCTGTGGTTGAAGCAACCCGCATTGCCAAGGAGAAGAGACCTGATCTTTGCATCGACGGTCCATTACAGTACGATGCTGCCGTAATGCCAAATGTAGCCGCTCAAAAGGCTCCAGGCTCACCTGTGGCAGGTAAAGCTACCGTCTTTATCTTCCCATCACTTGAAACTGGTAACACCGTTTACAAGGCTGTTCAAAGATCTGCAAACTTAGTCTCCATTGGACCTATGTTACAGGGTATGAGAAAGCCTGTGAATGACTTATCACGTGGCGCTTTAGTAGATGACATCATCTACACTATTGCAATTACTGCAATTCAAGCCACTCAGTGCTAAAAACTTAATTAAGTTTACAAAAGCCTTCTTAATGAAGGCTTTTTTCTCAAGGATAAATCTATGTTACGTGTGATTGTCGCAGGAGCCACAGGTCTTATTGGCTTTTCCTTGGTAAAAAAGCTTTCTGCAAACAACATCCAAACCATTGCCCTCTCCCGCTTTAAAAATAATAAAGAGCGCTTTAATTTACCTCATGTTGAGTTTGCAACTTATGATGAAGTAAAGTTAGATCCACAAGAGGACTTTATTCTCATAAACCTAGCAGGTGAAAATTTAGGGGCAAAATTTATTGGTAAAAAGCGTTTACAAGAGCTTTATGACTCAAGAGTTGCAGTTGTCGATAAACTTTTTAAAATCTGCCCCAAGCCTTTAGCCTATTTTCAAGGCTCAGGTTTTAGTGCACAAGAAAACGGCGAGCACAACCCTTTTACAAACTTTGCCTTAAGCTTAGAAGAGTATGGTTATAAAACTTTTGGGCACAGTAAAACTACGATGTTGCGCTTTGCTTTAGTCTTAGATGACAGTGCCCCTGCCATTAAAATCTTCAAAAAATTCCCGCCTTTATACTTTTTAGACGGTCACAATCATTTACCCTTAATAAGCCTTGAAAGTTGCAGTGAAAAACTACTTTTTTTAATTGAAAACTATAAAAGTCAAAGCTCCTTTGTTTACCTTTATGATAAGACCTTAACTTTAAATGAGCTTTTCTCTCTTATGCATCAAAGCAAATTTAAACTACCCCTGTTGCGCCTTTTCTTGCGCTTTTTTGATCTTCGCGGCTCCCTTTTGGATTTTGATTTTAAAGAAAATCCGTAACCGTTTGCGGTTTTGCTTAAAATTAAGACTTCTTTTATCTCAAAGCCTTAATTTTAAGCTACTTTAAAAAATTTAACCTAGTTCAAAGTTTGCGCAAAAAGTTACGCCAAAACTTAAAATCCCTGCTAATATTTACCCATCAAACAAATTTCTTAAGAGGTCGCTGTCATGTTAGAAGATTTAAAAGAAGAAGTCTTTAAGGCAAATTTATTACTTCCAAAGCACAATTTGGTCACTTTTACCTGGGGTAATGTTTCAGGTATCGATCGTAATGAAGGTTTAATGGTAATTAAACCATCTGGAGTTGATTACGATACCATGAAAGCAAGCGATATGGTAGTAGTTGACTTAGAGACCGGTAAGAAGGTTGAAGGCGATTTAAATCCATCTACTGATACCGATACTCACTTAGAGCTCTATCGTGCTTGTGAGGATATCAAAGGTGTTGTTCACACTCACAGCCGCTATGCTGCCTCTTGGGCACAAGCTGGTATTGATATCCCAGCTTTAGGCACCACCGGCGCTGACTATTTCTACGGCGCAGTTCCTTGCACCCGTATGATGACTGATGAAGAGATCAAAGGCTCATATGAGGCAGAAACTGGTAAGGTGATTGTTGAAACCTTTAAGACTCGCGGTATTGCCATGAAGGACGTACCAGCGGTAATCGTTCACTCTCACGGTCCATTTACTTGGGGTACCTCTCCATACAATGCAGTGCACAATGCAGTAGTCTTAGAGGAAGTAGCTTTCATGGCCTTCCACAGCAAGATGCTTTTAGGCGGTCACATTGAGCCTATGCAACAGACTTTACTTGATAAGCACTATTTAAGAAAGCATGGTAAGAATGCTTACTATGGTCAGGCTAATACTCAGCACTAATTAATTTTTACCTTAAGTTTTGATTTAAAATCCC
The DNA here is from genome assembly GCA_944389835.1 of uncultured Succinivibrionaceae bacterium. Lineage (GTDB taxonomy): Bacteria > Pseudomonadota > Gammaproteobacteria > Enterobacterales > Succinivibrionaceae > Avisuccinivibrio_A. The sequence continues at coordinate 39,775 of CALXNU010000005.1, read as the reverse complement.
CGCTCAAAGCGGGGTTTTTTGTTTAAGTCGTGGCAAGCTTTTCTAAAAGCTTTAAAGCCTCTTCAACTTTAGGATTATCCTCACTACAACCTAAGCCCTCACGAACACAACCTCGAATGTGCTCACGTAAGATCTCTTGATTGATTTTCTTAAGTAAAGCTAAAGTTGCTAATAATTGATTGGAGATGTCCACGCAATAGCGATCTTCATCGACCATGCGTAAGATCCCATCTAATTGACCGCGAGCAATTTTAAGCTCGCGGCTTATTTTCTTTGAGTCGGCGTGCATTAAATACCAGTTACCTCATATCCTGCATCGACAATCGCGTCAATTAACATTTGATCACTTACTTCATCATTTACTTTCAAGTAAGCCTTACCCTCATCTAAGCTTACCTTAATTTCAGAAGTTCCAGGTACTTTCTCTAAAGCCTTTGTGACATGAGCTACACAATGCTGGCACATCATACCTTTAATTGAAATTACCTTATCCATAGTTGATTCTCCTTTATTAGTTAATAAATCCGCCTGTACAAGAGGGGCTAAAGCTTCAACTTCTTTTTTAGAAGTAGTCACGCTCTTTGAGACGGTAGGTTTAAAAAATCTTAATCTTAAGGCATTACTTACCACGAAAACTGAGCTAAAACTCATTGCTAAAGCAGCAATCATCGGGTTTAACTTTAAAGAGAATAAAGCATAGTAACAGCCTGCGGCGATTGGAATGCCAATAATATTGTAAATAAAGGCCCAAAAGAGATTCTCTTTAATATTGCGCAAGGTAGCCTTACTTAGCTCAATAGCCCCTACCACATCCTGAAGGCTATTTTTCATAAGAACCACATCCGCACAATCAATGGCGACATCAGTGCCAGCGCCAATGGCAATTCCAAGATCGGCTTGTGCTAAAGCTGGAGCATCATTTACGCCATCACCTACCATGGCAACTTTATGTCCCTTATCTTGCAGATCTTTAACCGCTTGTGCCTTATCTTGTGGGAGCACTTGAGCCTTAAAATCATCAAGGCCTAATTTATTTTTAACCGCCACTGCAACCTTTTGACTGTCGCCTGTAAGCATGGTGATCTTAAGACCTAAAGCTTTAAGCTTGGCAATAGCCTCAAAACTATCCTCTTTTATTTCATCACTTAAAGAAAGCATACCTAAAAGCTTATGGTCTTTTGCAAGATATAACACCGTCTGCCCTAGATCTTCACAAGCTTTAATCTCATCTTGAAGTGGCTCTAAATTTACCTTAAAGCTTGCCATTAAACGCTTGTTACCAGCTAAGATTGTCTGCTTCTCAAATAAAGCCTTAAGACCTTGTCCCTCTATACTTTCAAAATCCTCAAGTTTAAGCTCCTGCGCCCCTTTTTCTTTTACATAATTTACAATTGCCGTCGCTAATGGATGGGAGGAGAGCTTTTCAATACTTAAGGCTAAAGCTAAAAACTCTTGAGGCTCAGATAAAGCCTTGGCATAGACGACATTAGGTGTACCCTTGGTGATAGTCCCGGTCTTATCTAAGATAATTTCATTAATTGAGGCTAGAGTTTCTAAACTTTGGGCATTTTTAATTAAAATGCCATTTGAAGCTCCAAGGCCAGTGCCTACCATAATGGAGGTTGGCGTTGCCAAACCTAAAGCACAAGGACAGGAGACTACCAATACCGATACGGCCATGGTAAGTGCAAACTCTAAACTTGAGCCTACTACAAGCCAGCTTATAAAAGTAATTAATGCAATACCTATAACAATTGGCACAAAGATCCCCGCCACCTGATCTGCAAGTTTCGCAATTGGAGCTTTAGAGCTTGTAGCCTCATCAACTAAAGCGATAATTTGGGCAAGGGCGGTCTTATCACCTACTTTAGTGGCCTTCATCTTTAAAAAGCCACTTTTTAAAATACTCCCGCCAATTAATGGATCTTTTAGATTCTTATCAACAGGTAAGCTTTCACCGGTGATAATTGACTCATCAACTGCACCGACCCCTTCGATTACCTCGCCATCTACAGGAATTGCCAAACCTTCTTTGACAACTAAAAGATCACCTTCTTTAACTTCGCTTACTAAAATTTCTTTTTCACGATCCCCATCAAGCAAAATTGCCGTTTTAGGGGTGAGATCCATAAGTTTATTAATAGCATCTTTAGTCTTACCCTTAGCTCTGGCCTCAAAGGTCTTACCTAAGGTGATTAAAGTTAAAATGGTGGCTGCCCCATCAAAGTAGAGATCATGACGTAAACTTTCAACGGTTGCTAAATCTTGAGCACCTAAGGCATACGCCATTTTAAAGAGTGCATATACGCCATAAAGCAATGAAGCGCCCGCGCCTATGGCAACTAATGAGTCCATATTAGGACTTAAATGAAATAAACTTATAAAGCCTTGTTTAAAATACTTAGTATTAATAAAAGCTACGATGCTAGCTAAGATAAAAAGTACTAAGGCATAAACAACGCTATTTTGCACCCCTTCAAAAAGACTTGGGATACTCAAACCAACCATCGGGGCCATGGAGAGATAAAAAAGTGGCAAGGTAAAAATTAGCGATAAAATAAAACGCTTTTTTAAGCTCTGATATTCAAGCACACTTTCATCAACTGCTTGGGTAGAAGTGCTTTTACTACTTTTACTTTCAATAGTACTTGCCCCGTAGCCTGCATCAATTACCGCTTGAATAATTTTATTTTCATCAACTTTACTATCATCAAATTCAACTTGCATACTGTTTTTAAGCAGGTTGACATTACAATCTTGTACGCCCTCAAGTTTACTTACAGCCTTATGCACACGCGCAGAACACGCTGCACAAGACATACCGCTTACATTAAATTTCTCTTTCATATTAACTCCCAATACCCCCACGGGGTATATGTATGAGTTAAATATAGCAAGAGCGTGTTTAAAAATTCAAAGCTTGAGAATTTTTATCAAAAACTTAAGTATGAGGTCAGACACACATTTAGGACACAATAACAGACACATTTTTGAGTATCTTAATCCGGGATCTTGAAAAGAAAATTTAAAATAATAGACAAAATATTTGCGGCGCAAATTTGAAAAGCTATGAAATTCAAAAGTTTGTTGTTGAAAAGGAGATTTGAGATTGGGTACTTTCTTCTTAACACTGGTGCGGGAGAGGAGACTCGAACTCCTACACACAAGGCGCCAGAACCTAAATCTGGTGCGTCTACCAATTTCGCCACTCCCGCAGGAGTTAAGAAAGAAAAATTAGATGGGGTGGCTAGAGAGGCTCGAACTCTCGACAACCGGAATCACAATCCGGGACTCTACCAACTGAGCTATAGCCACCATAGTAGAATTTTTTCTTCCAAGCTGGCGCGTCCTAAAGGAGTCGAACCTTTGACCCACAGCTTAGAAGGCTGTTGCTCTATCCAACTGAGCTAAGGACGCAACACTTAGCATTGCCAGCCCTTTTGGTCGGTGATACAGGATTCGAACCTGTGGCCCCTTCGTCCCGAACGAAGTGCGCTACCGGACTGCGCTAATCACCGGCTAGTGCCGTCAACGGGTGCACATTCTAAGGGGTTTGTACCTTAAGGTCAAGCACTTTTTAAAAAAAATTACAAAAATTTGCCGAAATTTTTATAAAAGCGCTTATTTATGCGCTTTGTAAGTAAAATCTAATTTACTAGATAAAATTAAGTCTCCCTTGCACCGCTTTAAGGATTTTTAGGCAGATTTTGTCAAAAAAGCTTAGGCTAAATGGCCCTTTTGCAGGATAATATGCGCGTCTTAAGTATTTTGGAGACTATCATGTTCGGTTTAGAACTTACAGAAGTCATCTACTCAGTGGTCATTCTTGCAATCTGCGGTGGTATTGCAGGCTTTTTAGCAGGTCTTTTGGGCATTGGTGGTGGCATCGTCTTCGTTCCGGCCCTCTATTTTATTTTTATCCATGCCTTCCACATTAGCGAAGATTTAGCCATTATTTTAGCTACCGGCACTTCTTTAATGTGTATGATCCCAACTTCCATTGTAGCGGCCATTTCACAGTACAAACGCGGCAATACTGACTTACAAGTCATTAAAACCTGGGCCATTGCGATGATTGTGGGGGTTACAGTTGGCACTTTAATTTCTGTAAACTATGGTGGTGAGTGGCTTGCCGTGCTCTTTGGCTGTGTGATGATTATAAATTCCATTAACACCCTATTTAGAGCTAAAGCCAAACCTGCCTTCTCTTCTTTACCTAGACCTTTTTTCCAACAGTTTATAGGTTTTGGTATTGCCTGTTTTTCAGTCATGCTAGGCGTAGGCGGTGGTACTTTAACCGTACCAATTTTAAATGCCTGCTCGGTTGAGCCTCACAAATCAGTTGGTACCTCCTCGGCCGTCTCTTTATTTGTCTGTGTGCCAGGGGCCATTATCTTAGTCTCAACTGCCACCACTCCAGCCTTAGCGCCAATTGGTACCTTCGGTCACGTAAATCTTTTAGGTGCAGCCTGCATTATTCCTTTATCTGTGCTTTGTGCCCCATTTGGCGTTAAAGTCGGTAAAATGATAAGTCCTGTAACCTTAAAGCGCATTTTTGCTATAGCTTTATTTATTATTAGCGTAAGAATGCTCATGTCAGCTATCTAAACTTGTGGAGTATTTTAATGAGTGCAACTTTAATTGATGGCAAGGCCATTGCCCAAGATCTTAAAAATAAATTACACGATAAAGTGCAAGAGGGCCTTAAGTTAGGTAAAAGAAGCCCAGGTCTTGCAGTAATTTTAGTTGGCAAAGATCCTGCCTCTGAAGTTTATGTACGCAATAAAAGAAAAGCCTGTGAAGTGGTTGGCATTAAATCTTTTGCCTATGATCTTGATGAAAATACCACTCAAGAGCAATTAGAAAAAGTAATTGCACAGTGCAATCAAAACCCTGAAATTGACGGCATTTTAGTGCAATTTCCTCTCCCTTCCCATCTTGATGAGAGCAAGGTTATTGAGTGCATTAATCCAAGTAAAGATGTCGATGGTTTCCACCCTTACAATGTTGGCCGTTTAACCCAACGTGTGCCTTTAATGCGCGCCTGCACCCCAAAGGGCATTATCACCATACTAGATAGCATCAAGCTTGATTTATTGGGGATCAATGCCTTAGTCATTGGCGCTTCAAATATCGTAGGCCGCCCAATGGCTTTAGAGCTTTTATTGCGTGGTGCTACCGTAACAGTCACCCATCGCTTTACCAAAAACTTAGAAGATCATGTAAGAGCAGCTGATTTAGTTATCATTGCCGTAGGTAAGCCTAAGTTTTTAAATGGCAATTGGATTAAAGAAGGCGCAGTGGTCATTGATGTGGGTATTAATCGCACCCCTGAAGGCTTATGCGGTGATGTGGACTTTGAGGTGGCAAAAGAGCGAGCCTCTTTCATCACCCCAGTTCCAGGCGGCGTAGGTCCTATGACTGTTGCCACCTTAATGGAAAATACCGTTGAGGCCTGGCAAAGACATACTGCTTAAGCTTTTTTCTTAAAATTCATGCGCGCCACAGGTTGAGACTGTGAGCGATTTGGCAGAGGCTTTTGCCCTTGAGCTCCGGCTTGAGCTTGCAGGGCATTTAATCTTTGCTTAGCATCATCAATTAAAATCATTGAAAGGCGTCTTAACTCATCTAAAGATGCCGCATAAGGAATAACTTCTTTCATACCTTGCTGTAGGAAAGTATCAATATGCGGTTTAATCATAATTGCCTGATCTATCCTTGCATCCGTGCCTTGATGATAAGCACCAATGGAGATTAACTCGCGATTTTGTGAGTATTGTGAGAGGCATTGACGAATAGTTCTTGCCATCACCATATGCTCTTCAGTAACAATAGCAGGCATCACACGGGAAATTGATTTTTCAACGTCAATTGCTGGGAAGTGACCTGAGTCGGCAAGCTCTCTTGATAAGACAATGTGACCATCTAAAATAGCACGCGCCGCATCGGCAATTGGATCTTGAAGATCATCACCTTCCACTAACACGGTAAAAATAGCGGTAATTGAGCCTTGATGTTCACCACCATTACCTGCTCTTTCAACTAAAGCTGGCAATTTGGCAAATACTGATGGCGGATAACCACGCGTAGCAGGAGGCTCTCCTACTGAGAGGGCAATCTCACGTTGGGCCATCGCATAACGAGTTAAAGAGTCGACAAGTAATAAAACATTGCGCCCTTCATCACGAAAGTATTCTGCAATTTGCAAAGTAGTCTCACAGCCTTTTAAACGCATTAAAGGCGAAGAGTCTGCAGGTGCTGCCACTACCACCGAGCGGGCGCGACCTTCCGGGCCTAAAATATCATCAATAAACTCTCTTACCTCACGACCACGCTCGCCAATTAAGCCTACTACCACCACATCTGCGGTAGTACCGCGGGTCATCATACCAAGGAGCACTGATTTACCAACACCTGAGCCTGCAAAAAGGCCCATTCTTTGCCCTTGTCCGATGGTTAGAAGTGAGTTAATAGCGCGCACTCCGACATCTAAGTGCTCACGAATGGGGCGGCGGGCCATAGGATTGATGCGCTTTGATTTATAGTGGGTGTCGGCGGTAACTTTTAAAGGACCTAAGCCATCAATAGGATTTCCCATACCATCTACGACACGTCCTAAAAGATGATCTCCATATGGGAAAGTACTTAAGGCAGTTTTAGGTCTAACTCTAGCCCCTGGGACAATACCACCCATCTCCCCGGTTGGCATTAAATAGATAATATTACCTGAAAAACCTACAACCTCAGCGTCAACGACTCCATCTTCAGTTTCAATTTCACAAAGATCACCTAAGGCAGCTTTAAGCCCTACTGCCTCTAAGGTCAAACCTACCACGCGCACTAATCTGCCATTAAGCCTAGGCTTCATCTCCCGGGGCTCAAAGTCCACGGCTTGCAAACGATTTAAAAGGCCATTCATAAATTTTTCCTTATGCTTAATGACTATTGCACTTTAACAAAAGGATCATCTGAGACTTGAAGTTCACTTAGATCTTTACTGCCATCAATGACCTCAGGCTTAGTTTGATCTTTTGAGACCACTTGTGCCGAAGTTGGAGATTTTGCTTCTACTAAAGGCTCCTCTAGATCTGCGCTCTCATTAATTTTTTCATCTTGTAAATGAGCTTTAATATTATCCTCATAGGCCATTAAATCAGGAGGTGGGGCTAAAGGCTTTTTGGGGATCTCATTGTATTCTGGTGCCTCAGGGATACTCTCGCGCAAAGTTCTATCTGAAACCTCAGTTGCCTGTTGTAAAAAGCCCTCAAGTAAAGCATCAATGCGATCATTTACTTTAAAATCAGCAAGGCTTATATCATTTGAAACTTCAACATCCCCAGCGCTTAATTTATCGCTACTTTGTAAGTCCCACTTTTGTGCCTTAAGATAATCACGCCCCAAGTTGGCTAAAATTAAATCATAATCATCAGGACTTAAGGTAATGGTGGCACCTTTTTCAGCATTTGGAATAAGCTCCAAACACTTGGCGATGCCTTCTTTTAAATTCTCCACATCACCTTTTAACTCACGATGTAAAATCACTGAGCACAATCTTGAGATAATGTAGAAAATCTCATCTATGACATCTTTATTAAGCTCGCGAATGGGATTGGCTAACATATCTCCTAAATGAGCAAAACGGGCAACCTTAGCTTCAACTAAATCTTTGGCATTATCTAAGCCTTCACGCTGTCCTTGAGTAAACCCCTCTTCACGACCTTGTTTTTGTCCGGCAACTACACCTGCTTTTTGGCCCTGCTCAAAGCCTTGTTGATATCCTGCCTCTTCACCTTTGGGGAAGCCGTCTTGATAGCCTTTTTCTTGGCCCTCTTTTAAGCCTTGTGAAAAACCTTCGTTATAGGCATCTTGGCGAATCTGCTCAACTGCTTGAGCAGTTAATCTTTGAACTTCATTTTCCTTTTCTTGCGCTTGAATTTCTTCTAAGTGCTTTTCATGTTCTAAGGCTTCTTCTTGAGCACGTTTCTCTTCGGCAGCCTTTTTTTGTAAGGCAAACCAGCCACCTGTAGGATAGCCTATGGCATTAGTAGACACGCCCTTGCCATCATCCATCATCGGCCACATCATAGGAGAGAATTCTTTTGCTTCATCCTTTTCTAAAACCGCAGCTTTTTTAATTAAAAATCTGCCATCGGTTCTTTCTTCAAAGGCTTTGAAAATATCGTTCTCATCAAGATCGGTGATAATTTCTGGTTTTAGATCATTTGGTCTACTATCATCAGTCATAGAACACAGGCTCAAGCGTTTTAAAGCTCAAGCCTCCTCCTTTAAATTGAGAAACAAGCAAAAGATTAAGTGATTTTAGACGAAGTCCTCGCCACCACCACGAGTTAACATAATTAAACCTTGCTCTGACATACGATGAGCAATGGTGAGAATATCCTTTTGGGCAGCCTCCACATCGGAAAGTTTGACAGGCCCCATAGAGGCCAAATCTTCTTTCAAGGCAGCAGAAGCACGTGAGGACATGTTGCGATAGAACTTATCGCGTAAGGCTTCATCAGCACCTTTAAGGGCTTTTTCAAGAGTCTCAGTTGGGATTTCACGCAACAGAGTCTGTACAGATCTATCATCAACGTCAGCGAGGTTCTCAAAGACGAACATAAGATCTTGAATTTGTTGTCCCATATCACGATCTTGACCTTGAATAGCTTCCATAAGCTTAGTTTCAGTGGAAGTATCTAAGTAGTTCATGATATTAGCAGCACTCTTAAGACCACCAATCTTAGCCGTTTGAGCACCGGTGGCTCCGGCAAATTGTTTCTCCATGATCTCATTTAACTCCTGTAAGGCGGCAGGTTGCACTTCCTCTAAGGTTGCAATACGCATAATTAAATCAAGGCGGGATGACTCTGGGAATTGACTTAAAATCTGCGCACTTTGCTCTGGATCTAAATATGAGAGCACAATAGTTTGAATTTGTGGGTGCTCGTTTTGAATAATGGTTGCAACCTGACGGGCATCTAACCACTTCAAGGCATCTAAGCCTTGAGATCCTGAGCCCATGGAGATCTGATCTACTAAGTTATTAGCCTTATCCTCACCTAAAGCGGCAATTAAGGCGTTCTTCACGAAGTCAGAGCTTCCAAGACCAATATTAGAATGACGCGTAATGGCAGTTAAAAAGGTCTTATGAACGGCATTTACGGTATCTAAGCTAAAGTCTGTAAGCTCAGCCATTCTAATACCAAGCTTTTGTACTTGCTTTGGTTGGAGATTGCGGAAAATTTGCGCCGCATCTTCCTCAGATAAAGAGAGCATCAAAATAGCCGCTTTATCAATACCCGATAAACGCTCTAAGGCGGCCTTCTCATCATCTGAAAGCTCAAGACCGGTTGCAGAGTTACCTGCTAAAGTGCTTGGCATGGTACTTGCCAAGACATTTTGATTTGGTACCGGTGGTTTTTTAGCAGCATCAGTCATTTAATTAAGACCCCCTAGAAGATTTCTTCTTATTCTTATCTTTCTTGTCTTCCATATCTTGGTTAATCCAATCGCGGATCACCTCAGTGGATAATTGAGGCTCGTTGGAGACTAAGGTTCTCACTGCCTTCAAGAGATCCTCATTGCGACGTAAGTTCGGCAATTCAATACCTCCATCACGGTTAATGGAGTAAATCTGATCTTCAAGATCTGACTTCTGAGCAATTAAGTTGAGATCATCATTGCCTTCCATGGCAGGTGAATCATCAAGATCCAAGGCCTCCATAGCTTCTTCTTCAGCAGTCTTGCCACGGATAAGTCTATTGACCATAGGTCTTATCACGAAGATGACTAAGATCAAGACTACAAGTACGGCACCTGCAATTCTTATGATGCGATAGAAGCTTTCTTGTTGCCACCAAGGAAGTACTGGAGGTTCACCAGCGTGTGGGAAGGAAATAGTTTCCACGTGCACCACATCCCCACGTCTTGGATCAAGACCTAAACCACCACTTACTAAATCTGCAATCTTATCTAAGTCCTCTTGAGGACGTGGCACCCAGGTGACCACTCCATCAGTACCTACTTGACGTAAATAGTCAACGGCTACCGATACGGTTAAACGTTGTACGGTATTAGTAGGTCTTGTGGTGTGACGCACGGTAGTGTCAACTTCATAGTTTCTTACCGCCTCACGGCTTTCTTGAGTATTGCTATCACCATTTGCGGCATTTGCAGTACCATCTCTTAACTGTTGCGGAATGGCAGCATTTGCAGGTGGTTGATTAGAAAGTGATCCTGGCACGCCATAAGGATTAGTTTGATCTTCAGATCCTCTATCCTCACGCAAAGTCTCAGAGCGAATAGCTTGTCTGTCAGGATTAAAAATTTGACGGGTCTCTTCTTCAACCGTGGTGTCTAAAGTCACATCAACTTCGGCTGAATAATTTCCAAGGCCAAGCATCGGCGCTAAGATCGTATCTAACTTGTCGCGATATTGAGCCTCACGTAAGGTTCTTAACTCAAATTCACGCTGTAATCTATCATCAGCGGTAGCTGAGGTGTTTTGTGAGCTTAAAAGACGTCCGGTTTGATCGGTTACGGTTACATCCTTTGATAAGAGATTATGCACAGATGATGCAACCATGAAACGAATGGAGTTTACAGATTCAGGAGATAAGAACACGCCATCACGCAAGGTCACCACTACGGCAGCTGAAGGACGCTTTTCGGTTCTAGCAAAGACATTTTCCTTTGGAATGGCAAGCAAAACGGTTGCATGATCCACACCATCAATTCTCTCAATAGCTCTTGCTAACTGTATCTCACGTCCGTGTTTTATTCTCTCACCTTCAAGGCGCTGTGAAACACCAAATCCTGAATCTGACATGATAATGCTATCGCCTTCATCAGTTGCTAATTCAGGCACGGCAATGCCACGGCGTAACATTAACTCACGAATTTGTGAATAATCTTCAACTCTCACCGCAACAGCATCAGAGCCACGTAATTGATAGTCATAGCCTTCTAAGTCTAAAAAGTCTAAAACAGGACCAATCTCTTGCGTGGTAAAACGCCCTAACTCACGGTAAGTTGGAGAGACTGAAGAGCTTTGCAGGCTGACCATCGCAAAGATAGCACCTGCTAAAAATAACACTAATAAACCTAGGATAATAATGCGTCGCAGGACATCACCGCTTCTGAAAAATTCAGACAAACGCGAACGCTTTGTGGTTGTCTTAGAGCCTTCAGAGGCCCCTTGCTCAGAGGTAGTTTCACTTTCAAGCTCATCAAAACCATTTGGATCTGCAGCTTGACTGCGTTGGGTTTGAGTGTCTTGAGGGGATTGAGCAAGAGCTGGCGGATTATTATTTGCCGCTGCTCCTCGCGCTACCGGAAATTCCTGCTCTGACATTTACTAATCCTACTTTATTAAACTAAATCTGCATTTGCATAATTGAGCGATAAGCATCAGCTAAACGATTTCTGACTTGTAAAGTAGCTTCAAAAGAAATACTTGACTTTTGAGAGGCTAACATTACATCAGCTAAACTTACTGATCTATCACCAACATCAAAACGTGATTGCATAGCTGCGCTTTCATTTTGCAACACATTCACATTTTCAAAAGCCTGGGCTAACATTTGAGCAAATTCGCTTACGCTATCTGCAGCAGTTGGGCCCTTCACCTCGTTTGCTTGACTTACAGCTTCTTGGCCTTGCACGCTAAGATCAGGATTTTTAAGTAAGGAGAGTGGATTTTCAACTTGATCACCCGCCTCTTGTCCTAAATCACGCATTTGTCTTTGCATCTGCCCTAAAGCATTAACCATCTCAGTTCCCATGAGAGGATTATCTACAGGAGAAATCATAAATACCTCTGACAAGTTTTTGACATATTTACAACACTATATTTATAACTAGTCAAGAATCATGCCAACACTACGATTTGCTTCTGTTTTTCTGCTGTCAATTCTACCAGTCTGTGAACAAAACGAGCCTTTTTTCAATAAAAAATAATTGCTCAAAACTAAAAGATCCGCAAAAAAAAGCGGATCTTCTTTTAAGTTTTTAAAGCTTACTTAGTTCGAGTATGCACTCCATCTTCTGTGGCATATAAGACCACATCACAGCCGCGACGGGCAAAAAGACCTACGGTCACCACCCCTGGGATAGCATTGATCTCATCTTCAAGGGTAATGGGGCTTTCTATCATAAAATCGTGCAAATCTAAGATCTCACAGCCATTATCAGTAATACAGCCTTGACGTAAGACAGGATTTGCGCCCATCACCTTCAAAGTACGAGCCACTTGGCATCTTGCCATCGGGATCACTTCAACTGGAAGTGGGAAATGACCTAAGGTGTCAACAAGCTTTGACTTATCAACAATACAGACGAACTTTTCGGCCATGGAGGCTAGGATCTTCTCCCGAGTTAAACATGCGCCACCACCTTTTATCATCATAAACTCAGGATTAACCTCATCGGCTCCATCAATATAACAACCATATGGCTCGCATTCATTTGGATCTAAAACTCTCACGCCAATGCCTTTTAGAAGTTCCGTAGTCTTATTCGAGCTTGAAACTGCGGCATCTACTTTAATTTTATATTTGCCAATTGCTTCAATAAATTTAACTACTGTAGAACCTGAACCTACACCTAAAATACCATCACGTGGAATGTAGTCTAAAGCAGCCTTAGCTACCATTTCCTTAAGTTCATCTTGGGTCATACAAACTCCTTAATTTGCCCTATAAGCTTATTCTAGCGTAATCTTAGCAAAACGTCTCTTACCGACTTGGAAAATGTGCTCGCCTAAGGAAACTTGCTCATCCTTGTTGGTAACAACTTGACTGTCAATCTTCACCGCATTTTGCTTAATCATACGCAAAGCCTCAGAGGTAGACTCACAAAGACCTGCTTCTTTTAAAAGATTAGCTATAGGAGCTAATTTTAAAGTTAAAACTTGCATATCCTCAGGTAAGGCACCCTTGGCAAATTGACTTATAAAGCCATCAACTGCCTTATTGGCCTCATCCATACCATGATAGCGAGCGACAATCTCACGGCCTAACTCAATCTTGGCATCACGAGGATTCATCTCACCGCTTTGACACTTAGTCTTCAAAGCTTCAATTTCATCGACAGGTTTAAATGATAATAAATCGTAGTAATTCCACATTAAGTCATCAGACAAGGACATGATCTTACCAAACATATCCTTAGGCTCATCATGAACGCCAATGTAGTTGCCAGCACTCTTTGACATTTTCTTGACGCCATCTAAACCCACAAGAAGTGGCATCATAAGTACTACTTGAGGCTCAAGGCCTGCATCTTTTTGTAACTCACGGCCCATCAATAAGTTAAACTTCTGATCGGTACCACCAAGTTCGATATCAGCCTTCAAGGCGACACTGTCATAACCTTGGAATAAAGGATAGAGGAACTCATGAATGGCAATTGGCTGACCTGCTTGATAGCGCTTAGTAAAATCATCTCTCTCAAGCATACGAGCTACAGTAAGCTTGGAGGCTAAACGGATCGTACCTTCAGTACCTAAGGCATTAAGCCACTCTGAGTTATAACGAATTTCAGTCTTATCTTTATCTAAGACCTTAAAAGCTTGCTCAGCATAGGTTTTAGCATTAGCTAAAATGGCCTCACGAGATAATTGTGGACGAGTGGCATTTTTACCTGATGGATCACCTACAGAGGCAGTGAAGTCACCGATAATTAAAACCACCTTGTGGCCTAATTCTTGGAAAGTACGAAGCTTATTTAAAATTACGGTGTGACCTAAGTGAATGTCAGGCGCGGTAGGATCCATGCCTAATTTGACAATGAGTTGGCGACCTGATTTTAGTTTCTCCTTTAACTCCTCTAAAGGAATAATTTCCTCAGTACCACGGGAGATCTCGCGTAAGGCCGCACTGATGTCAGTCATTTCTATCCTCTTAAACAAATGTTGATTAAATGAAATTTTAAAGTAATAGGCCTGATTATACCTTATTTAAAAATTTGTGCCGTGACTATCTTGCTTTAAGATATAAATCCTCATTAAGATCTAAAAATTTTCCCCTCTAAGCTCTCTACACCTTCATTCCTTTATTTTAAAAATCTTTTTTAAAATTCCGTTTTACGGAACATACGACCTCCATACTTTAATAAAAGCAACAATAAAAGGTAGTTTATGAAATTTATCGTGATTTTAATCTTAGGCGTTTTAGGTCTTGGGGTGCTAGTTTTTGGTCTTTTATTATGCTTTGGCGTCATTGCCGTAATCGTACAAACCATAGGGGAGATCGTACTCTCACTTATTAATCGCTCCTCAAATGCAACTTTCTCTTTAAGATCTCCTTTTTACTTTAAGGAAAAAGAGCCTCCATACTCTAAAGAAAGAAAAGATGCTGAATTTAGATATTTAGACAGACGTTAACTTAACCTCTAAAAAGCGGCTTTTTGGCACTATTTAGTTGCTTAATAGTGCCTGTTTTAAGTTTAGTTTTTAATTTGCTTTTGCCAAAAGTTAACAGCTAAATCAAGCCAACCAAAAGCTTTCGTGCCCTCACCTAAACCAAAGCCATGTCCTAAGCCTTGATAGACATGAAATTCAGTTGGAATGCCGAAATTTTCAAGTCTTCTTAATCTCTCTTGCATTAATTTATAGTCGGCAATCCAATCTGCCGTGCCCACGCAGGCAAAGGTTGGGGGATCATTTCTTGAGTACTCAGAATGTCCTGTATACTGCATAATAATAGCCGCAGGTTTGGGGTAAGCTTCTTGCCCAAAATACTCTGTACCCAAAGCTCCCACATAGGCAATCATGCGCCCACCAGCTGAGCCTCCCCACAAAGAATAATCATAGGGGTCAATTTGAAGTTCTTTGGCGTTTTTGAAAATAAAGGCAATAGCCGCGGCTAAATCCTCACAGGAAGTTTGCGCACCAGGCCTGTAAATTAAAGCAAAGGCATTAAAGCCCCTTTTTGAAAGCTCAAGTGCATGAGGGAAACTGTCTTGCATCGCCCCTACATACATAAAGCCACCTCCTACATTACAGATGGCAACCTTACCCCCACTCTCTCCTCTAAAAAAGAACAAACCGCTATTCTCTTTTCTAGGATCTAAATCCTTTTGCTCTTTGGTGTAGATGTCATAAAAGACCTTTTCCCCGGCAAGGGACTTTTCTTTTAAGTAATTTACAATCTCCACCGTCTTTTGAGGATTTATGTTGTTGTACTAGGTTAAATCTAATTCACCTAAGGTATTGCCTGAGTAAAATCTAGGATTGGTGGGGAATAAAAGCCTCCCAAAACCTGCAAAAGCAGGATCGGCTATAACATCACTTATTAGAGAGTCTTTAGTAAAAAATTGTTTTGCTTGCAAAGTTTGTCCCTCACCATCTTGTGCCAAGCTTAGATTTGCCACTGTAAAACTTAAAACAAGCACACTTGAGTTTTTAAAAATAGCCTTTAAACTCATTAAAGCCTCCTAAATTTACTTTAAGCCTAGCGCTTAAAGTTTAGGTTTAGAAGTCTTAAGTAGTTTTTAGGTCTTAACTTTTAGTTCACACTACACTTAAAGAGGAGTTAAAAATTCTGGGTGCTCTTCAAAAAAGCCTTCCATAATTAAAGCGGCACTTACACAATCAATACGCCCTTTGCCCTTTTTTAAAGCTCTAAAACCGCCTTCTTTAAAAATTAAAGCCTTAGCATCTTTAGTAGTTAACCTTTCATCTTTAAAATAAACTTTAAGCTCTAAAGTCTCTTCTAAAAATTTACCAAAATTTAAAGCAAGGTCAGTTAACTCCTCCATGGGCGTATCATCCATATTCAAGGGAAGTCCGACTACTAAAAATTTGGGTTGCCATTTTTTAACTAAGGCAATAAGTGGCTCTTTAGCACATACATTATCTGAAGCTTTAAGCGCCTCAAGCGGTTGTGCAGTTCCCAAAGAGGTATTGCCAACGGCAACTCCAATTGAGGATTTACCAAAATCAAAAGCTAAAGCAAAACTCATCTTAAAATCCTGCCATTAAAAGTTAAAGGAGCGCGTCTGCTGTTACCTAAAAGTCCCACACACAAACCCTCATACTCTTTTAAAGACTCATAAGGATATGTACCAATGGCAGTTGAGAGCTGATCTGAAGGTAGCGAAGTAGTAATAATAAGTGGCAATTTATACGTAGCTCTTGTTCTTACTAACTTAGCAAAAACCTTTTGCTCAAAAAGATTAAAACCGTCTGTGACCTGACCTACGCCATCTAAAATTAATATCTTAACCTGACAGTAATGATCCCATTCCTCATAACGCTCAATGCGCTCTTGACGCAATTCATCAGGTTGGAAATAGCAGGCCTTAAGCACATCCTCAAAGGTGGTAAGCTCCAAGGATTTAACGCCAATTCTTAAATATTCATTGGCCATAGCATGAACTAACACACTTTTGCCGGTACCCTCTTTACCAAAGACTAAAAAAAGTTTGGGTTTGGCAAAAGAGTTAAAAGGCTTATTTGCCGAAGTTTCCTTACAAAAAATCTCCGCGCTAGTTATGGCCTGCAAATTATTTGGATCACGCAATAAGGTATTAAACGTCCAACGTTTATCGACAATACCTTCACTGTAAAGATGTTCTGCATAATCTAGATAGGCTTTTTTATTAGAGGCAGCAATCTCGCGGGCCACATCTTGTGCCTCCCTTTCTTTCATTTGTTTAAAACTTTCTTTAAATTTGCTTAAATCTTCTTCTTGAAATTTTTTGCCAGACAAAAATTCAACCGTGCGCACTAAATCTTCATAAGCATCTGTTAAAGGGGGTTCTCTTGTCTTGTCATCATTAAACATCGGCACTTCCTCCAAATCTACAAAGCCTAATTTTAGCACGCAAGTCAAGATCAGATCTCTTAATGCTCAAAGCGCATTTTTGATCACACTTTTCTACAAATTTTTTAAATTTTTGCTAAAAATTGTAAGTTATCTTGCAAATCTTAAAATAAATCCTATTAATTTTTAAACTTCATGCCTAAAATCAAAATATTCAGGGATTGTCTCTTAAATTTTTTTATATAAGGAGTTTTACGATGTTGGGTTGCAAGAAATTCTTAGCCACAGCCTTTGCCGCATCTGTACTTGCCTTCTCACAGGTAAGCTTAGCAGCCGACGATGCTTATCCACAGCGCTCTATTACTATGCTTTGTGCCTGGGGTGCAGGTGGTGGATCTGATGCCGTAGCCCGTATGATTGCAGGTATTATGGAAAAAGATTTAGGCCAGCCAATTAAGGTTGTAAACCAAACCGGTGGTGGCGGTAATATTGCCTTCTCATCCTTAATGAGAGCAAAACCAGATGGCTATACCATGGGTCAGATTACAGCTGAGCTTGCCATGAACCACTGGCAAAACCCAGCCGTAAAAATTACTTATAAAGATTTTGAGCCTCTTGCCTTAGTAAACTTAGATGCCGCAACTGTGACCATTAG
Source organism: uncultured Succinivibrionaceae bacterium (assembly GCA_944389835.1). Classification (GTDB taxonomy): domain Bacteria; phylum Pseudomonadota; class Gammaproteobacteria; order Enterobacterales; family Succinivibrionaceae; genus Avisuccinivibrio_A. The sequence goes on along the minus strand of CALXNU010000005.1, from coordinate 22,351 downwards.
TGCCACCGCTCCTTATAAGACTTACGATGAGTTTGTAGCCTATATTAAGGCCAATCCTGGCAAAGTACGTGCAGCCTCAACTTCTGTAGGCGGTATTTGGCACATTGCTATGGGTCAATGGTTAACCGCTTTAGGCCTTCCAACCAACGCCATTACTTGGGTGCCAACCTCAGGTGCGGCTGAGGCTATGAAGGAGATGGCCGCAGGTGGTGTGGATGCCGCTTTTGCTCAATTATCAGAGTGCGCCACTATGTATCAAACTGGCAAGGCCATTCCACTTGCTGTCATGGCTGACAAGCGTGATCCAAAGTATCCTGACGTGCCAACCTTAAAGGAATTAGGTGTTGATGTCTCAATTGGTACTTGGCGTGGCTTTGCTGTACCAAAGGGCACTCCACAAGAGATTAAGGATAAGTTAAATGCTGCTATTAAGAAGGCAGCCTCTGATCCTCAATTTACCAAGTTCATGGCTGAGCGTGGCTTTGGTGCAACTTATGTTGAAGGTGAAGACTTCTATAAGTTCATGGAAAAATCAGACGCTGATTTAGGCGCTTCTATTAAAGCCTTAGGTTTGGCTCGCTAAAAATCTTAAGAAGTCCCCGCACAAGCGGGGATTTTTGTAAGTATTAAAGGATCTCAATATGCGACTTCACGATAGTATCTTGGGGATTATTATCATGATTGCAGGCATTGCAATTGCTATGCATTCAAGTACCTTCCCCTCTCAATTGGATGGCAAACCAGGCCCGGCTCTATTTCCTACTGTTTTAGCCACCCTCTTTGCAATTTCAGGTTTAGTGTTAACCATTAAAGGTTTTTTAAATAAAGAGGACAGAAAATTATTTAAGGTCACCTTGCAATTAAGAAAAGGCGGTGCCCTTAATATGATAGCAACCTTTTTGTCGGTAATTTTCTATGTCTATGCGGTAGAGACCCTAGGCTTTTTAATTACCATGGGCATTATTTTGCTCGTGCTCTTATTGCTTTTAAAAACAAAACCCGTGTTAGCTTGCATTATTGCGATCCTAGGCACCGTTGTCATTTACTTAATCTTCGCTAAAGGCCTTTTAGTACCTTTACCTGAAGGCATACTCTACTTTTAGGAGGCCAAAATGTTTACCTCTGAAGTTATGGCCTCAGGCTTTGAATTACTGTTTAACGCCCAAGTTTTAATCGTCATCATCTGTTCAGGTCTTTATGGACTTTTTATTGGCTCCATGCCAGGTTTAACTGCCACTATGGCCGTAGCCTTACTTGTGCCAATTACCTTTTATATGCCACCTGTGCCTGCGGTAGCCTCAATTATTACCATGTCTGCCATGGCAATTTTCTCAGGTGATATTCCAGGAACGCTTTTGCACATTCCAGGCACCCCTTCATCTGCAGCTTACTGTGATGACAGCTATGCTTTAGCTAAAAAAGGTAAAGCTGCCACCGTCTTAGGGGTGGATTTGGTCATGTCCTGTATTGGAGGCTTGGTAGGCTCGTTAATTCTTTTAACTATGGCCCCGATGCTTGCAGAAGTGGCCTTACAGTTCTCATCTTATGAGTTCTTCTTTTTAGCCTGCATTGGCCTTTCATGTGCAGTATTAATTTCTGCAGGATCACCACTTAAAGGTTTAATATCCCTTTTAATAGGTCTTCTAATTAATTGCATCGGCCTTGATATTACCTTAGGCTTCCCCCGCTTTACCTTTGACAGACCTGAACTTTTTGAAGGTTTCTCCTTTATCCCGGCCATGATTGGTATGTTTGGTATTGCAGAGATCTTCAAAAATGTCGCCCAAAAAGAGTCCGCGGCTGAAAAGTTTGCTATGGTCACCACCAATATCTTCAAAGGTACGCTCACTTTAATTAAACAAAAGTGGGGACAGCTTATGAGATCTTCACTTTTAGGTACTGGTATTGGTATTTTGCCAGGTGCAGGTGGCGATATTGCCGCGTGGATCTGCTATGGTATTTCCAAGAAATTTAGTAAAAACCCTGATGAATACGGTAAAGGCTCCCTTGAAGGTATTGCCAATTCAACCTCCGCAAACAATGCCGCCATCTCAGGTGCCTTCATTCCAGCTTTCGTCTTTGGTATTCCTGGAGATTCCATTACCGCGATCGTCATCGGCGTGCTCTTTATGAAAGGTTTGGAGCCAGGACCTAATCTTTTCCAAAACAGCCCCGATTTCCTCTTTGCAATTTACATGGTCTTTATTTTAGCCAATCTTTTAATGATCCCGTTGGGCTGGCTCTTAATTCGTTTGGCAACTAAGATCTTGTATGTGCCACAGCATATTTTATATCCAATCATTGTAGGCTTCTGTATTGTAGGTGCTTTTGCCATTAACAATACTCACTTTGATGTCTTAGCCATGTTAGGCTTTGGCGTACTAGCCTTTGTGATGATCTTACATGAAATTCCAGTGGCACCGTGCATCTTAGGTTTGGTCTTAGGCGATATGCTTGAAAATACCTTCATGCAATCGATGATCAAATCAGATTGGGATTTAACCTCTTTCTTTGAGCGCCCAATTTCTGCAACCTTAGGTGTTATCACCATTGCCTTGTGGTTATCACCCTTGGTTATGAAATTAGTAAAGCCTTATTTTAAAAAGAATAAAGCTTAAAATTAAGTAACAAAAAAGGGCAGCCCATGGGTTGCCCTCTTTTATTTAAAGCTTAAGACTTAAATTAAGCTTATTACATCAAAGTTAACCTCAGGGTTAACATCAGCTTGATAATCAACACCTGGCACGTCAAAGCCAAAGAGCTCTAAGAATTGTTTCTTGTAATCCTCATAGTCAGTAAGCTCTTTTAAGTTTTCAGTAGTAATGGTAGGCCAAAGCTCCTTGCACTTATCTTGGCAAGCAGGATCTAACTCCCAAGTATCCATTCTCACGCGGCCTTCATTATCCATCTCAACCTTATAGCCATATAAAGCGTCTTTAAACATTCTGTAAATATGGGCAATAACCGACTCATAGGTGTGAAGATCACGCATGACTCTAAAGCAAATTGAGATATAAAGTGGCATGACCGGAATGGCAGAGGAGGCTTGGGTGACCACTGACTTTAAGACGGCAACGCGAGCATCACCTTGCACGGAAGCTAAAAGCTCACGATTGGCCTTGGCCGCTCTGTCTAAATCTTCTTTAGCTTTTCCTAAAGAGCCGTGCCAGTAAATTGGCCAGGTAATTTCAGTTCCGATATAGCTATAGGCTACACTCTTACAGCCTTGAGCTAAAACATTAGCCTCACTTAAAGCCTTAAGCCATAATTCCCAATCTTGACCGCCCATCACTTTCACGGTATTGGCCACTTCCTCATCAGTTGCAGGCTCAATACTTGCTTCAATAATGGTATCTTTATTAGTATCAATAGCAGTTGAAGTATAGGTTTTGCCAATTGGCTTTAATGAAGAGCGTACTACTTCGCCAGTATCTGGCATCTTACGCACTGGAGCTGCAAGTGAATAGACGACTAAATCTACTTGTCCTAAATCTTGTTTAATAAGCTCAATGACCTTTTGACGGCACTCATCTGAGAAAGCATCGCCGTTAATATTTTTGGCATAAAGGCCTTCTTTTTGGGCAAATTCAGTGAAAGCGGCACTGTTGTACCATCCAGCGCTTCCAGGTCTTTTTGCGGTGCCTGGCTTTTCAAAGAACACACCAATGGTGGCAGCGCCACTGCCAAAGGCGGCACTAATTCTTGAGGCCAAACCATAGCCTGTTGAAGCACCAATGACTAATACTTTCTTTGGGCCATTTTCAACTTTGCCTTGGGCTTTCACAAAATCAATTTGCGACTTCACATTGGCTTTACAGCCTTCAGGGTGGGTGGTGACACAAATAAAGCCGCGAACTTTAGGTTCAATAACCATGAAAAAATCTCCGATCCAATAAGGCTTAAGCCTAATTCTTTTTGTTTAAACTTCTCTATTATACCGCGACTGAAATTTAGCTTTTAGATTTGAAAGGCTCTAAGACTTCGATACATTCACCAAAAGCCGATCTTCATCAAAAATTTAGCTCTAAAATTTCAACTCATAAACTTTATATCCTAAACCTTAAAATAGAGTCTTATAATAGCATCTCAAATTCGTAGCTAACGATGTTGAGTTTTAACTTATGAGACGTATTTTTAACTTACTTTTACCACTTACTTTAGCCTTAGGCTTAAGCGTTGAAGCTTATGCCATTGAGGCAAGTTCCACTCCCTTACCTGGTGCTCAAATTGGGATTGCCTATTTAAATCCACAAGACAATCAAATTTACGATCTAAATGGGGACACCTACTTTCACCCAGCCTCTACGCAAAAAATAGTCACAGCACTTTCGGCTATGCTCTATTTGGGACCTGAATATCGTTTAGAGACCCGTTTACAGGTTAAAAATGATGGGGTTTTAGACAATAAATTAAAAGTAGATCAAAACGGGGTCTTAAATACTGATGTTTTAATTAAATTTACAGGCGATCCTACTTTAACCACCCGCACCTATGCTGAGCTTTTACAAACTTTAGTTAAACAAAAGGTGTCTAAAATAAATGGCAAGGTCTATTTAGATGTAAGCCGCTTTGGAGGTCCTGGGCGGGCTAAGGGCTGGTCTTGGGATGATCTTCCGGTATGCTTTACGGCACCTTCTGCTGCCATTATCTTAAATCGCAATTGCACCTATGCTGAGCTTAAAACTAATGGTGTAGGCTCCATGGCTGAACCTTTAATTTCATCGCGCATTCCAATTTCGATTACCGCCGAGGTCGTTGCGGTTAACAATCGCGATTATGGTGGAGATTGTGAGCTTGAAACACAGCTTTTTATTGACAATAAATACCATATTACAGGCTGTGTCCCTGCTGAAAATAAAGGCAAACCTTGGCCATTATCCTTGGCAGTTGCAGATCCGATGCGCTGGGGTATTGATTGGACTGAGCAGATCTTAGATGACCTTAATATTTCCTACAATCAAGTTGAAATCGTGCACAACCCACAAGAAGGCTTTATTGATATTGCTAAGATTAGTTCTGCACCTTTAAAAGAGCTTGTAACTTATATGTTGCATCGCTCAAATAACCTTTATGCAGACTCCATTGCCAAAAATGTGGCCGCAGAATACTACAGTCTTCCTGCAACCTATCAAAGAGCCACCCGCGCCATGCGCGCCATTTTAAGTCAATATGCAGATATTGATTTGGGAGATGCTTATTTAGTGGATGGCTCAGGCTTGTCGCCACACAATTTAATTACCCCAAAAGAGCTTTTGGAGCTATTAATTTTTATTAAAAATCATGATCAAGATTTAGGGCTTATTGAATGCTTCCCAGTCTCTTATGAGTCAGGTACTTTGCATTGGCGTGGCTCTACCGTAAATCCACCTTTAGCACATAATGTAATTGCTAAAACTGGCAGTTTACAAAATGTCTCAAATCTTGCAGGCTTTGTGAGAAATGCTCAAGGGCAACTTACACCTTTTGTGATGTTTAGTAACTCAATTACCTATTCTGCAAGAACCCGCGATTTAGTAAGATATAGAAGAATAACCTCTCCGCACTATGCCTATGAGCGCTATGTTCTTGAAAATATCTATAACGGAAAAATCCTAGGACGTGATTTTTAGGTAGAATAGATTTGCCTCCTCTTTGGAGGCTTAAAATTTGCGAGGCTTTTTATGAAAACCATTGAAAAATCACACAAACTTGACAATGTGTGTTATGACATTAGAGGAAAGATTCATCAAGAGGCCTTACGCCTTGAAGATGAGGGCGTGAGAATTTTAAAACTTAACATTGGAAATTTAGCTGCCTTTGGCTTTGAAGCCCCTGAAGAAGTAGTTCGTGATGTTGTAAGAAACTTACCTAATTCCCAAGGTTATTGTGAATCAAATGGTATTTTCCAAGCCCGCAAAGCTATTGCCCAATACTATCAACAAAAAGGCTTAAAGCACGTTGATGTTGACGATGTCTTCATTGGCAATGGCGTAAGTGAACTTATCACCATGTCTTTAAATGCCCTTTTAAACAATGGTGATGAAATCTTAGTTCCAGCCCCGGATTATCCTTTGTGGACTGCAGGTGTCTCACTTGCAGGTGGTAGACCTGTGCACTATATTTGCGATGAACAGGCAGGCTGGTTTCCTGATTTAGAAGATATAAAGAAGAAAATTACTCCAAGAACTCGCGGTATTGTAATTATCAATCCAAATAATCCAACTGGTGCCGTCTACAGCACCGAGCTTTTACAAGGCTTAATTGAGATCGCCCGCGAGAATGATTTAATTATTTTCTCCGATGAGATTTACGATAAGATCCTCTATGATGATGTCGCCCACCGCAGTATTTGCACCCTTTGCGATGATCTTACCATCGTCACCTACAATGGCTTATCTAAAGTCTATCGTGCCTGTGGTTTTAGACAAGGCTGGATGATGATCACAGGGCCTAAGAATAAAGCTAAAGGCTATATTGAAGGCATTAAGATGATGATGGCCATGCGCCTTTGTGCTAATGTGCCTTTGCAACATGCCATTCAAACGGCCTTAGGTGGTTATCAATCCATTAATGAGTTGATAGTTCCTGGTGGCAGATTAAGAACACAGCGTGATGCTTTGTATGAAAGATTAAATGCCATTGATGGTATTAGTGTCGTAAAGCCTCACGGTGCTTTATACATGTTCCCAAAGATTGATACAGCAAAATTTAATATCAAAGATGATCAAAAGTTTGCCTTAGATCTCTTGCGTCAAGAAAAAATGTTAATTGTCCAAGGCACCGGCTTTAACTGGATAGCACCTGATCATTTTAGAATCGTCTTCCTTCCAACCGTAGATGTCTTAAATGATGCATGTGACAGATTAGAGCATTTCTTAAAGACCTACCATCAATAATTTACAAGGCCCCGCTTAAGGCGGGGTTTTAAATTCTTAAATTTAAACTTTAATTTTAAATTAAGTAAAATTCTTGCTAAAATTTGCAAATTAATCTTATACCCTCCCTTTTTTAGGCTTAAAAACACTTAAAACATAGCCTTAAACTTTAGAGAAAAACGAGGGCCTTTTAACTCAAATGAGGATCAAATGACTGATAGTCCATATCGAAAAAGCGCTAAAAAACCTGTTTTTAAAGGTAAAATGCGTCATTTTTCCAAAGATAGCGCAAAAAAGAATTTTTCCCGGGATGGCATAAAATCATCTGCGCCACGTAAAACTCAACGCCCTTTTAATCATGACTCAAGACCTTTAAAGGTTATGCCAAGTCATGTGGGTTTTTCTGATTTTCAGATCCGTTTAGTGCAAAGCATTTTAACTGCGGTTTTAGTTGAGAAAAAACCTTTAGATAAGGCTTATGCCCTCTATTTTGCAAAAGTAAAACTCCCCTCAGTTGAGCAAGGCTTTATTCTAAAGCACATCAATAGCATGTTCCGCCGCCTCTCTTTTTATGCTTATGCGGCAAATCTAAGACGCCCCTCGGATTTTGAGCGTCATGTCAATCGCTTAATTGTCTGCTATTGTGCTGAGCAAAAATGGCCTATACCTGATTTAGATTGTGGCGAGGGTTTTGAAAGATCTAAGATCTCCCAAAGATTAGGACAGGCTACCAACTATCCTCTTTTAAATGAAGGCTGCCCAATTTGGCTTGAGGAGTTAGCCTCCAAGCAATTAGGTGATATTTGGCCACGTGAAAGACGCGCCCTAGGCGGTGAAAGTAAGCGTTTTATTCGCGTTAATACCTTAAAAATCGACCGTGACTCCCTAGCCTCTGAGCTTGCCCATGAGTGTGTAGTTACCAAATCCGTAAAAGGCGTGACCACCGCACTTGAGGTTACCTCAAATTCAGCTTTATTTAGAACTAAAGCTTTTAAACAAGGCTATTTTGAACAACAAGATGCCGGATCACAGCTTATCGCCCCGTTCCTTGAAGTGTCATCTTCCATGACTGTAATTGACACTTGTGCAGGATCAGGTGGTAAAACTTTACATTTAGCAGCATTAATGGAAGGCAAAGGCCGTCTTTTAGCCTTAGATACTGAAGGTTATAAGTTAGATGATCTAAAAAAGAGAGCCCGTCGTGCTGGAGCTTCAAATATTGAAACAAGAGTCATTGACTCAACTAAGATCATAAAGCGCCTTTATGATAAGGCAGACCGGGTACTAATTGATGCCCCCTGCTCAGGCACGGGTGTTTTAAGACGCGTGCCAGACTCAAAATGGCGCGACAGTCGTGAGAAATTACCTGAGCTTTTATTTATTCAACAAGATATTCTAAGACGCTATAGCAAATTAGTTAAAGTTGGAGGCTTGGTGGTCTACTCTACTTGCTCTATTTTGCCCAAAGAAAATCGCGAGCAAATTGAGACCTTCCTTAAAAATTGTGAAGGTGCCTTTGAGCTTGTTGAAGACAAGCAAATCTACCCATCAGAAGGCTTTGATGGCTTTTATATGGCCAAATTAAAACGGCTTAAATAAGGTTATACAAAAAGCTCCCCAAACCCTCTTAAGTTTGGGGACTTACTCCCTTTGCAAACTGTAAACTCTTTGACGACCTTTTAGTTAAGGCACAGTCCAGCTAAAGCTTGGGATGGCGCGCTTTTGCAGAGGTGACCTTGGGCAAATAGACTTAAGCTTCAGAAAATTGCCGATCTTTATGCGCTTTATCTTAAGAGCACTTATTTAGTGCTAAACTGTAGCCTTAGTAAAAATAGACGTGTATCCAAGCACGCAAACCTTTAATTTCCATTTTCTTAAAAAATTAAGATAAGTATGATTTCTACTGCGCTTACAACGATTTCAGATCTACTTGGCACCTCTGAGGGAGCCTCTGTTGATGGGCTTAAGGCTGGCATGCACGTCGTGGCCCACCGTATAGGCTACCAACATCACGGCATCTACATCGGAAATGGTCAGGTCGTGGCCTACTTGCGCGATAAAGGTGTCACCATTTGTAGCTGGAAAAAGTTTGCAGATGGAGATAAGGTGACGGTGCTAGAACACGATGACGCCCAATTTTCCACCCAAGAGATTGTTGATCGTGCACGAAGTAGGATCGGGGAAGATAATTACAGCCTGATCTTTAACAACTGCGAGCATTTTGCCAACTGGTGCGTAACAGGCCAATCCAAAAGCTATCAGGTACGTGAAGCTACCATTACCGTTGCAGCCTTAGCTACTGCCACAGCTTTAACCATTCGCCATGCGACCACCGCCGCGCGTGCAGGATCTGCTGCTTTTACAGCGGTTAGAGCTGTCAGTGCTGCAAGCACAGTGGGTGGTGCTGCAGTAGGTGCCAAAGCCACTGCCACCACCGTAGGAGCTTTAGGTGGTGCTGTTGCAAGCGCAGGCTTAGCCTCTGTTGCTATCCCAGTAGTAGCTGGTGTTGCCGCAACGGTGGGCGTGTCTGCACTCTTATCCCACGACGAGGTAAAGGACACTTTAAGTGATGCGATTGATTCCGTCACGGGCGCTGCCAGTGAAGCCTTTGATTCCGTAAGTGATTTAGCCTCAAATGTAGCCGATTCTGTAAGCGGTTGTATCTCAGCTTTATTCGACTAACTTTTTAAGTTCTAAAAACTTACAAATCCATATTGAGGCTTTAGATGTGACAGACAAAGTAAGGCTGAAGCCTCAGAGTTGTGGTGAGAAAAATCTTAGCACCACGCGATAAAGCCTTAAGAGGACTAATTGCTTGAGCGTCTTCTAAGCTCAAGTCCATGGGCTGTGGCAGCTTATTAAGTTTCACTTCAAAGCAACAAGCTCTAACCTCACGCTATCTAAACTTTGTTCCATGCTTTTTAAGCTTTAAAAGGCAGGACTTTATATCCAACCATAAAACAACATTTATCCCACAACTTTCCCACAGATTTATTAACAAAACTTAAATTTTAACCTGAAAGTATCTTCTTTTCATTTTTGAAAATGAAAAAGAAGTGCACCTAAGTCACATTTTCTACCAGAGTTTTTATTTATTTTTCAAATAAATATTTTTATATGCAAGAAAAATGTAAATTTTTGCCTAAAAGTTTCACTCTTTTGCTTAATTTTAGTGTTTAATTTTCAATAGACTGCGCAATTTTTGCAAGTGATAATTTTATTTCAAATTAACTTATTAAAAATTAAGCTAATTTAAGCTTCAGCACTTTCTTTAAGCCAAATTCCCCACATCTTCAAAAAAGCGATTTAAAAGCCATTTCCCCACCGAAATCGACGTTTTCCACAACAAAACCCACAGCCTTAAAAATCTCCATAAGAAAGCTTTCGCAAACGCTTGCACTTTCACTTTTGTAAATAACTTTGCTTAAACTTTGTGCTTAAAGCTTAAGATTAAGCTTTCTTGCTCTATAATGTGACCCTTAAGTTTAAGATCACAAAAAGATTTAAAAATGGCTTCAAAAAATGTTCCGGCAAAAAGTGCCAAACTTTTAAAAGCAGGCTCCATTACTGCTTTAATGACATTCGCCTCAAGAATTTTGGGCATGTTACGTGATATTGCCATAGCCTCCCTTTTAGGTGCAGGTTTAATGGCTGACGTCTTCTTTTTTGCCAATCGTATTCCAAATTTCTTTCGCCGCCTCTTTGCCGAAGGTGCTTTTGCCCAAGCCTTTGTGCCGGTGATGACTAAAACTAAACAAGAGCAAAGCTTTGAGGATTTAAAAGACTTACTTTCCAAAACCTCAGGTACTTTAGGGGCGATAGTCTTTGTGATCTGCGCTTTAGGTATGGTTTTATCACCCGTAGTTACGGCACTTTTTGGTTACGGTTGGTATCAGGCCTACTCACAAGGGGCAAGCGATGGGGAAAAATTTGTTGAAGCCTCCCTCTTACTTAGAGTAACCTTCCCCTACCTTTTCTTTATTACCCTAACTGCCCTGTGCTCATCAATTTTAAATGTCTATGGGAAATTTGCCATTCCGGCAGTCACCCCCTGTATTTTAAATGTGGTGATGATAGGCGCGGCAGTCTTTATTGCCCCAAAAGCTTCAGATCCTAATTTAATCTTAGCCTATGCGATGGTGGCAGGAGGCGTTGCGCAATTGTTATTTGTGCTCCCTTCAATTTGGCGTTTAAAGCTTTTAACCCTGCCACGCTTTGCCTGGCATCATCCTGGGGTAGTAAGAATTCGCACTTTAATGATCCCAGCTTTATTTGGCGTTTCAGCATCTCAGCTTAATCTTTTAGTCAACACCATCTTAGCCTCCTTTTTGGCAACTGGTGCTATCTCTTATCTTTATTATTCAGACAGGCTTTTAGAGTTTCCAATTGGCATTTTTGCAGTAGCCATCTCCACAGTGATCTTACCTGCCCTCTCGCGCATTAATATAAAAGAAGATCCTCTGCGCTATCAAAATACCTTAGATTGGGGCGTGCGTTTGGTCCTTCTTTTAGGAATTCCCTCTGCTTTGGGCATGGTGGCGTTGCGCGAGAGTATCTTGCGTGTAATTTTCATGCATGGCGCATTTACAAGTGAACATGTGCTCTTATCTTCAGCCTCCCTTTTAGCCTCAATCTCAGGTTTAGCGGCTATTATGTTAGTAAGAGTCCTCGTGCAAGGTTTTGCCGCCATTCAAGACACTAAAACTCCGGTGCGCTGCTCCATGGTCGCCATTGCTGCAAACATCATCTTTAACTTAATTTTAGTCTATCCGCTAGGCTATATAGGTCTTGCCCTCTCCACAGCCCTTGCCGCCTACGTCAATGCAGGACAGCTTTTATATCTTTTAATTAAAAGAAAAATCTATTGTCCCTCAAAACAAACCCTGACTTTCTGCCTTAAAGTTTTAATTAGTGCTACCGTGATGGCCACTGTGGTACGTTTTGTAAGCTTTGATTTTGAAACTTGGGTAAATATAAGTACCTTTGAGGCATCTTTGTTCTTAGCCCTTTTTATAGGTTTAGGAGCACTTATCTTCACGGTCTTATGTCTAGTATTGGGCATAAAGCCTCGCACCCTTAAGCTTTAAAAGAAAATTATTAAAAAGTGTGCACTCTCTCACCTCTTAGTTTATAAAAAGTCTTAATTTCAGGATAAAATTAAGTTAAAACAAACACAAAGGTAGAGGGAGGATCTAGTATGCGCAAATATACAAACCTTCTTGTGGTCGTAGAACCTAAACGTGATCGGCAAATAGCTTTAGAGCGTGCGGTGGAGTTTGCTCGCTATAACAATAAAGTAAACATCACTGTCTTGCGTCTTATCTATGATTTTTCCTATGATGTGCACATCTTAAATCGTCACAAAGAAAGAGATACGCGTGATGATGTGATGAGCGTGCATATTGAAGAGACTAAAAAGCTAATTGCTGAATATACTAAAGACGTTCAAGTCAACTGCGTACCAAAGGTCATTTGGGCTAAAGATTTAGGAGAAGGCATTGTCAATGAGATGAACTCAGGCAGTTATGATCTCCTAATTAAAAGTGCCAATCACCATGGAATTTTAGATTCAATTATTTTCACGCCTATTGATTGGTATGTTTTAAGAAATGCCAAGATTCCAGTGGTGATCTCCAAAGAACACACTTGGGAGGAAAGCTCACCTATTGTCGTGGCCTTAGACTTCACCTCACCTGAAAAGAGACTTTATAATGTGTCCCTCCTGCGTGAGGCACAGATGTTATCTACCATCACAGGTGGTGAAATTCATTTAGTCAATTCAGCTCCGGTATTATTACCTGCCATTATGCTTGAAGTGCCAAATTATGCTCCAGAGATTTATGCTGAAAATATCTTAAAAGAGCATAAGAAGCGTCTTTTAGAGTTTGCAAGTGCCCACAATATTGCCCATGAGAATTGCCATATTGCAGAAGGCTTACCTGATGATGTCATCCCAGCTTTGTGCAAGAACTTAAAGCCACAGGCCGTATTTATAGGCTCAGCAGGCCGTCAAGGCATGTCGGCTGCTTTAATTGGTAATACTTGTGAGGAGATTGTCGATTATATCGATGCAGATCTTTTCGTCTTAAACTATCAAGTCATGGACAAAGATGATTAATTTTGTGCAATGTTAGCTAAAAAAGCCTCCACATTAGGAGGCTTTTTTTTGCTTAAAAGATTAATTAATCATTAATTGGAATTTCAGGATACAAAGTCTTTAAATGATCACGTGCCACATACTTAAGCTTAAGCTCAGTATTTTTAGCTTTCTTAGTAAAATGAATATTATTGTAAATTAAAGAGCCGGATTTAACCTCAAATTCAATTGGGCCAAAAGGTGTAGAGACAATTCCGGTATCCTCATCATAAACACAAGGGAAATAATGAGGAATGGTTTCAGTCCAGCTTAAAATGGTTTTCTCAGGATTGAACTCATAGGATTTTCTAATCACGCGTACTGAAAGTGCATTCTCATTACCTGGAGTTGCCACATCCGTAAACATATATTCATAGACAATATAATTTTGTCCTGACTCATCAAGACCTATCCAGGTACCGGTGTAATCATCCTTATACGCAGTACACGATGCTAAAACAAACGCTAGAGGTAAAAGCAACAAGCTTAGGGCTTTGCCTGAAAAAAAGCTTTTAAACCACTTAAGCATAAAACCATCCTTAAAAAGTAAAATAAAAAATTTCTAGAATTATGCTTGAGTCTTTTAAGCTTTGCAAGAAACTCTCCAACAAAACATATAAAAAACTCAAAATTATTTGGCACACCTTCAACTATATTTAATATGACGACCAATTTTTAAGAAAGTTTTGCTTTTTTACAAAAAACTCTATCTTAAATCCTAAATACTCTATCACAACTTGATAAGAAAAAGCTTAAACTTTTTAAAAGGCAGGGGCTCTCCCACCCTAAAGCTTAGCGTATTCTTTTTTGTCCTAATTTAGCCCCTTTCACCTAAAAAGCTTTTTAGTCTCAAGAGACTTTAGCGCCTTTGACACAAGTATTATAATTGACCTGATTTTTGTTGTATTAGCTTAAAAAGTAAGATTTGAAATTTATGAGTATTGAAAATTTAGAGCCTAAAGTTATTTGGCAACATTTCTCTAAGATTTGCACTTTCCCTCATCCTTCAGGGCATGAAGAAAAACTTGCAACCTACCTTATAGATTATGCAAAAAGTAAGGGTCTTGAGACTTATAGCGATGAAGTGGGTAACGTCATTATTAAAAAGGGACCTACATTAGGTTATGAAAATGCCCCCAAAGTTATTTTACAAGCCCACCTTGATATGGTGCCGGTAAAAGACGTTCAGAGCACTCATAACTTTTTAACCGATCCTATTGAGCCATATTTGGGCGATGATGGCTTTGTGCACGCTAAAGGTACTACCTTAGGTGCTGACGATGGTATTGGTATTGCAACAAGCTTGGCACTTTTGGAAGATGAGAGTTTAGAGCACGGTCCTTTAACTGCCATTTTCACCGTTGAAGAAGAAACCACCATGAAAGGTGCTTTAGGCTTAAGTGGTGAACATTTAGATGCCGATTATCTAATCAATCTAGACTCTGAGGAAAACGGCCGTCTTTATGTAGGTTGCGCGGGATCTTGTGACATTGTGATGCACTATAAGGGAAATCCTGTAACCTTACCTGAGGGTTTTAGTGCTTTAAAGCTTAATCTTTTAGATCTTAAAGGCGGTCACAGCGGTACCGATATTCACAAAGGACATGCAAACGCCATTGTAAGCTTAGCACGTCTACTTTTAGCCTCTAAAAAAGACTATGATCTTTATTTAGGTGAGCTACAAGGCGGTCAAGCTCGAAACTCCATTGCACCAAATTGCTGTGTAACCCTAGCTATTAAATCCTCACAACTTAATGAGTTTAAACAAGACTTACTTTTAAACTTTGAAAGCCTAAGACAAAAGTTTCAAGTAACAGATCCTAAGATGCGCCTTGAAATAAGTGCAGGATCTGAGGCTTTAACCTTCATTGACGACGCTCAAACTTTAAAAGTCTTAAAGTTAATTGACGCTTTAATCCTAGGTCCACACTCTTGGTCTAAAGTTGATCCTAATATTGTGCAAACCTCTTGCAATTTAGGCGTGGCCTCCTTTAAGCAAGGCTTACTTGAGCTTTGTTTAATGGCAAGATCTTTAGATGAAAATGAGCTTAAAGACGTCGTAGCAAAAGAAACTTCCCTCCCACAAGTTAAAGCTTTAGGTGAGAGCTTTAGCTTTAAAGTTGAAAGTGAACACGGTGCTTGGCAATCCCCAGCGTCTAATCACTTAATTAATACTTTAAGTAAGCACTGGCAGCAGATTACCGGTGAAAAACTTATCGTCACCGTCTTGCACGCAGGCTTGGAGTGTGGCTTCTTTGTGAAAAAAGCTCCTTCAAGATTACAACTTGTCTCTATTGGTGCTACGATAGATTATCCCCACTCCCCGGATGAAAGAGTGGACGTAAAAGGAGTCTTACACGTTTTTGAAGCGGTAAGAGAAACATTAAAAGAGCTAAAATAAGGCAGGATAAGTATGCGGCAAAACACTTCATCACCGAGGACCAACCTTCCGTTTCAATGCTTTCACACCTGTACAGCACCAGGTGACAATCATAAGTTCACAGTGCTTTTTGTACGCGGTGCAAGTCCTAAACGTTTAAGCGCCAAGCTTGTGGCTTTCCCGCAAAATGAGCCGGTGCGAGTTGATATGCTCTATACCGGATCTAAAGCTGGAATTCACCGTTTTGTGGCGCAAATTCCTTTAGATGAAGGTGCAAACTTACAGCGCTATAGCTTTAAGATTGCCCTTTTAAATGACAAGCAAGAAACCATTGATGTGGTCTGGTACAGCTCCCTTGGTATGTCACGTGAGCCGCCTTTACTGCAACACTGCTTTGCCTTTGAACTAAATGATGTGCACCCATCTTGGGTTAAAGATTTGATTTTATATCAAATCTTCCCCGATAGATTTGCAAGCTCTAAAGGCTATTTCACCATTGATGCCACTCACTATGCAGCAGACACCCCAATTCACAATGACTCCTTTGAATATAAGGATTTAGATGAAGTGCATTGTGGGGGTGATCTTGATGGTATTTCCAACATGCTCCCTTATATCCGTGGCATGGGCTTTGATGGTATATATCTCACCCCAATTTTCAAAGCCACCTCACCTAATAAGTATGATGTCGAAGACTATGATGTCATTGACTCGCACTTTGGAGGCAATGGTGCGCTAAAGCGTCTGCGCATGAACTCCTTTAGTTATGAGATGCGCTTGATTTTAAATGCACCTTTTAATCATACCGGAGATAATCACCCCTGGTTTGACAGACAAGAGCGTACCGGTAAGGGGGCACGCCATCACAAGGATTCACCCTATCGGGATTTTTATAGCTTCAAAGGCAATGATGATGCCTATTACTATCGCAATATCCCCACTAATCCTAAATTAAACTATGGCTCAAAAGCTGTGCGCCATAGCATGTATAAAGGGCACAATAGCGTTATTAAAAAGTATTTAAGAGTCCCTTATGGTATTGATGGTTGGTGTATTGATGCCGCCTCACAAGTAGGTGATGAGGGTACTTCTTTAAATAATGTAAGACGCTTAAAGCAAATGTGCGAGCAGGCAAGATCGGTGCGCGAGGATACCTTATTAATTGGTGACTTCCCCTCAGATGGCCGCTATGCTCTAAATACCGATAATAATTTAGACGGTGCCATTAATTACACTGGCTTTTTAAGTCCTATTCGCGCTTTCTTTGGTGGGGTTAATTTAACCGGTGATCCTACCCCGTATACTGGTGAAGATTTGCGTCGCACCTGTGAAAATTATTCAGTGGGTATGGCACAGCAGGTTAAAATTTGTCTTATCAATCAATTAGACAATCATGATCTCCCGCGCTTTTATAGCATCATAGGCGGTGAGAAATCACTTTATTTAGCAGCCTTAGCCACTTTATATACCTGGAGAGGCATACCTTGTATCTATCAAGGCGATGAGTTGGGCGATGCTATTAATCAATACGAAATTCAGCCAAGATCCCCACTTCCTTTTGAGGCCATGCGCGATCATCATGTAAGCCCCTATTCTGCAAAGATCCAAAATGCTTTACATGAACTTGCCGCGATAAGACGCTCTAATGAGGCTTTAACCTATGGCTCACAAGTCTTTATTACCTCAGGTGGTGCGCACTTTGGCTTTATTCGCCTCTATAACAATCGCTTCTCCTTAGTCTTAGTCAATGTGGCAAGACAGGCCATAAATATAGATCAAGGATCGATGCTCTTACCGCTATTAGCGGCCTTATATCTTCCAACCGATCTTGAAGGCCAAGATGATAGTGAAGATACAGGTGAGTCTTTGTTAATTCCACTTTCCGGACGTAATGTTCGCCGCACCGATCATGGTGAAGGCTTAGAGGCTTTATATGAGCTTTTAGCCCGTGAGGATTTAAAGGTTTACAGCTTTGGTTTAACTATGAGTTCAGATGAGTTCCAAGAAAAATTTATCAAAGAGTTAACCCAAGGCAAAACTTTAACCATCCCCGCCCGCTCCACGGTGATTGTAAACAATCAAGCTAAAGCCTAAGGGCAAAAATTTTTCAAAGTTTAACTTACCCCCACCTTAAAGGTGGGGCTTTTTTTGTAAAATTAAGCCTTAATTTTTAAATGATGGATGTTTTATGCAGTTTAAAGACAGTATCCTCTTATGCCTAAAAGAGCGCTTTTACCGCATTTCAGGGCGTGCCTCGCGTTTTGAATTTTGGTCTTTTGCCCTCTTTTTTGTAATTACCCAAAGTTTAATCTTTGCTATAAGTCGCTTTATTCCAATCGTAGGCGATCTTATCTTTGCACTAAGTTTTATTATCCTACTGTGCCCATTAGTTTGTGTCGGGGTGCGCCGTTTACATGATCTAAACCTAAAAGGGGCGATCATCTTAATGCCACTTCTTTTGGCCATTTTAATTGTGGTCTTTGGCGATTTAGCCTTGCGCTTACAAGATGAAAAAATTGTGGAGGCTTGCTTTTATGCAGCCTTAGGCTTTGCCTTTTTCTTTTTGGCCTTTCTCTTTTTGATGCAAAAGCCTGGTACCGCAGGTGAAAATCAGTATGGTGCTGATCCTCTGCAAGAGACAAACCAAGAAGACACAGAAAAAGATAAGGCTCAGGAGGCTTTAAAGCGTTTTGAGGAGGTTAAAGATAAAATAAAACGCCAAAATCCCTTTAAATTTACTAATCGCAAGGAATAGGCGTTTTTTTAGTACTGCCCAAAGCACTTGGGCAGTTAAGAGGACTTCTTTGCTTAATACTCTTCGCCTTTAATTCTAATTAAGAAATTAGATAAAATGGCAGTCACACCACCTGCGGTGATGCCAGATGAGAAAATACCACGAATAACTTCAGGTAATTGCTGTAAGATCTGTGGCACTAACTCAACTGAAAGACCAATTGAGAAGGATAAAGCCATCACTAAGGTAGCTTTACGATTGATCTTCTGTGAGGCAATAATTCTAATTCCAGCGGCAGCTACGGTACCAAACATTAATAAAGTAGCACCCCCTAATACCGGCTCTGGCATTAAGGAGAAGACTAAACCTACGGCTGGGAAAATGCCTAATAAGAGTAAGAAGACGGCAATAAAGAAACCTACATAGCGTGAGGCTACACCGGTTAATTGGATCATGCCATTGTTTTGAGCGAAAACAGAATTTGGGAAGGAGTTTAAAACACCTGCGAGCATGGAATTAAAGCCATCGGCTAAAATACCCCCTGAGGCGCGCTTAATAAACTTCTCACCAGAGACTGGCTCACCTGAAATTAAGCTATTTGCGGTAATATCACCATAAGCTTCAATGGCGGTGATTAAATAGACAATACCTAAACCGATGATGGCTGAAATATCAAAGGAAATGCCATATTTAAAAGGAAGTGGCACATTTAAACCACCATAGCTTTCCACACTTGAAAAATCTACCATCCCCAAAGCAAAGGATACTGCATAGCCAATAGCCAGGCCAATGACAATGGAGCTCATGCGCAAATAGCGATTTGAGCTTCTATTAAAAATTAAAATGGAGATTAAAACTAAAGCTGCAATACCTACGTTTTGCAAGGAGCCAAAAGTGCCATCTTCCATCGCGCCAAAACCACCGCCACAGGCAGTGATACCAACTTTAATTAAGGACATACCAATTAAAGTTACCACGATACCTGAAACTAATGGGGTGATAATACGTCTTGTATATTTAAGGGCGCGGGAAATTCCCATCTCCACCACTGATCCTGCAATGACAGCACCAAAGATAGATGAAAGGCCGCCAGTTAAACCTGCACTTATGATAGGTGAGATGAATGAGAAAGAGGTACCTTGAATACACAGAAGACCACAACCTAAAGGCCCTACTCTTTTACATTGAATAAAGGTAGAAATACCTGAGGCAAAAAGTGCCATTGAGACTAAGAAGGAAGTGGTAGCTAAGTCAAGATTGAGCGCGCCTGCAATAATAAGTGGCGGAGTGATGATCGCCACGAAAATTGCAAGCAAATGCTGCAAGGCGGCAAAGAAGGTGTCCCTGAAAGGAGGACGATCTTCAAGGCCATAAATTAACTCAGACTTTTGTTCTGCGGTAATAGTTTCTTGGGTATTTTGCATTATTAGCGTACCTTGATTTGGCAATTATCGAGACTGTCAATTAAGGCTAAAGACTCGACCCTAATACCTGCTGCACGCAAATATTTACCCCCCTCTTGGAAAGCCTTTTCAATTAAAAAGCCCATGCCAACTAATGTGGCATTAGCTTGTTTAATTAAATCGATCATACCCTTAGCGGCATTACCGTTGGCTAAAAAGTCATCTATAAAGAGGATCTTATCTTGAGGGCAGAGAAAATCACTGCTGACGCAGACGGTATAGGAGGTATTTTTGGTAAAGGAGAAAACTTCAGTGGTTAGCATATTATCCATTGTCGACGGTTTTTTCTTCTTTGCAAAAACAACCGGTACATCAAGTAACATACCAAGCACTACCGCAGGTGCAATTCCTGAGGCTTCAATAGTTAAAATCTTATTGATCTCAACATCGCTAAAGCGCTTTACAAACTCCACGCTCATAGCGCGCAGTAAAGTTGGATCGATTTGATGGTTTATAAAACTATCAACCTTTAAAATGCCACCTGGCAAACACTTACCATCTTTTAAAATACGTTCTTTTAAAAGAGCAAATGACTGTTCGGTAGAAGTCGCTCCCATGGCCTTTACCTCGATAAAAAAATTAAAACAACCCTAAGGGCTTTCTTTTAGAAAGTCCCAGCTTAAGGGAAGTTAAGGTTAAAAATTTGCGCTATTTTACCCTAAAGTTACTCTTAAAGCGCAGTGAATTTAGATTTTTTTAAAGGCTTAACTTTGCATTTCCTCTTGCTCTTTAGCCTTAAATTGTGAGCGATATAAAGCCGCATAAGCCCCGTCTTGAGCTAACAATTCCTCATGCGAGCCACGCTCCACAATCAAACCATCATTGACCACTAAAATTAAGTCACTGTCACGAATGGTTGATAAGCGGTGAGCAATCACAATGGTAGTTCTGCCTTCCATAAGCTTATCTAAAGCCTTTTGTACTACCTTTTCAGCTTTATTATCTAAAGCTGAGGTCGCCTCATCTAAGATAACTAATGGCGCATTGCGAATTAAAGCTCTTGCAATAGATAATCTTTGCTTTTGACCACCTGAAAGTGACACACCTCTCTCCCCGATTTGCGTCTCAAGGCCTTGAGGGAGAGTTTTGACAAATTCATCTAAATAGGCGTTTTTCAAGGCTTGTTGAATTTCCTCTTCAGTGGCATCTGGTTTGCCACAGACAATATTGTGCCTTATCGTGCCTTGAAAGAGGAAAGAGTCTTGGAAGACCATGGCAATTTGATGGCGCAAGGACTCTAAGGTAAAACTTCTAATATCCTTACCATCAATTAAGATCTCACCGCTATCTACTTCATAAAGACGCGGAATAAGAGAGCAGACTGTAGTCTTACCACCACCTGAATTACCTACTAAAGCAATTTTCTTTCCCGTTGGAACTTTAAAGGAAATACCCTTTAAAATTTCGCGATCTGGATTATAGGAAAAATGCACATCCTTAAATTCAATGCTCTTATTAATGCCTTGTAAGACTTCCTTGTCTTGATCTTTACCATCCTCAAAGCTCTCTTCCTCTAAAAGCTGATAAATTCTATCTAAGGCAAGTAAAGCTTGTTGGACTGAAATGTAATTATTACCAATAGTTTTAATTGGTGTATAGAGCATGATAAGGGCGGCTAAGAAGGAGACAAATGATCCTGAGGTAATAACGCCCGATAAGATTAAATGCACACCATAGTAAAGCACTCCTGCCACACCAATTGCCGAAACTAAGTGCATCACCGGGGAGAGCCAATTCGTATCACGCACTAATTTTATTGAAATATTAAATAAATACTCAGCCCTTTGACGAAACACCTCACGCATATGCTCTTTTAGATTAAAAGCTTTAATAACTCTTGAGCCTTGTGTAGTCTCATTGTACAAGGTGATCATGGAGGTGGAGCCTGTCACCGATCTTGAGATAATCTTCTTAATTCTGCGCCTTACAATTCTAAGCGGTAAAATTAAAAATACTAACACACCTAAGGCTACGGCCGACAATTGCCAAGAATTATAAAAAAGCACGCACACTAGGGAGATTGAGGAGAAAAACTTCGTTAAAAAAAGCCTGATATTGGAAATTAAACCTGAGGAGGCTTGCTCGGCGTCATTGAAGAAGCGATAAATAATCGATCCTGAATTATTAGCATCGTAAAACTTAGTTTCAAAGGATAAAAGCTTATCATAAAGACGGGTGCGAATTAAAAGATTGATCTTACCGCCCACATAGCCATTTACTAGAGATGATAAGTAAATAAAAGTGCCTTGAATTAAAGTAAAGCCAATAATCACTAAGGGTACGTAATCGGCAAAGGATTTTTGCTGCGCGATCATCACCTGATCCATAAAAGGCTTTAAAAACCAGGCAATCACCGCATCTAAAGCGCCAACTGGTACAGTAAGTAAAATACCTACGGCGGCTAACACCCAATAAGGCTTTAAAAAAGGCCAAAATTGCGCATAGCCTCTAAAGAAACTCGTGGCTCTTTGATCTTTAGTATCACTTAGGATAATAGGATAGCTAATTTTAGCCTTACTCTCCTTTACCTCTTCAGAATCTTTTTCTACACTTTTTTCTTTTAGATCTGAAGATGTCTCTCCCTCTTTTTTATCTTGAGTTTCTGTTTTGGGATCTTGAGAGTTCAAAGGCGTCTTTAAAGCTTCATTTTGCTCTAATTTTTCACTGCTATCGTCTGTTAAGGCCAAAAGGGCACCTCCTAAAAAAAAAAATAGGGGTAGGGGATGGCGTTTAGCGCCTTGCCCCTCCCTCCGAACCGTGCGTGCGACTTTATCGCACACGGCT